>NZ_CP107939.1:6611585-6913515 GCF_036046055.1 Nocardia sp. NBC_00403 | reverse complement strand
GAGCCCGTGACGGAAACCGCGCTCGCACTACTCGAGCTCGGGGCTGTGCTTTTCGTCCTTGGCATGCTGGGCAGAGTCGCAGGCCGTTTCGGCATGTCGCCGATCCCGCTGTACCTCTTAGGCGGGCTGGCGTTCGGCCAAGGTGGCTTGATAGAACTCGGTGCGGCCAACGAATTCGGCCGTCTCGCCAGCGAAATCGGCGTTGTTCTGCTGTTGCTGCTCCTCGGTCTCGAGTACACCGCGCCGGAGCTGGTGACCGGTTTGCGGCGCTCCTGGGCCGCGGGTCTGCTCGACATCGTCTTGAACGCGACCCCCGGCGCTGTGGTGGCGGTAGTGCTCGGCTGGGGCGTGAACGGTGCGATCACCATGGCGGGGGTCACCTACATCTCGTCCTCGGGGATCGTCGCCAAGGTGCTCAACGATCTCGGACGGCTCGGCAACCGGGAAACTCCGGTGATCCTGTCGATTCTGGTGTTCGAAGATCTCGCGATGGCGATGTATCTGCCGTTGCTCACCACGATTCTGGCGGGTCTCAGCTTCTTCAGCGGGTTGAAGGCACTGGCCATCGCGCTGGTGACAGTGACGGTGGTGCTCGTTGTCGCGCTGCGTTACGGCCGCATCGTGTCGGCGGTCGTCGACAGCTCCGACCGCGAGGTGTTCCTGCTGAAGCTGCTGGGCGCCGCATTGCTGGTGGCAGGGGCGGCCTCCGCATTGAACGTCTCTGCGGCGGTCGGCGCGTTCCTGCTCGGTATCGCGATCTCCGGTTCGACCGCGCACGAGGCGACGAAACTGCTGGAACCGATCCGGGACCTCTTCGCGGCCATCTTCTTCGTGGCTTTCGGGCTCGGCACCGATCCGCAGGCCATCCCGCCTGTCCTCGGCTGGGCCATCGCGCTCGCCGTCATCACCATGCTGACCAAGATCGCCACCGGGTGGTGGGCCGCCAGCAGGCAGGGCATCCGAAGGATGGGCCGTGCACGGACGGGCGCGGCACTGGTCGCACGCGGTGAATTCTCCATCGTCATCGCGGGACTGGCGGTCACCATGGGCGGGGTCGACGGCGACCTCGCCGCGCTCGCCTCGGCGTATGTGCTGCTGATGGCGGTGCTCGGCCCGATCGCGGCGCGCGTGGTCGAACCCGTTATCGGACTGGTGCAGCGTCGCGTCGCGCCACCGGCCACGGCCTGATCACACCTCCTGATCCACCTCGTCCGACCGGTTGCGCACTCGTTCCAGACGTCGCCAGAACGTGCTCGCGACCATGCCGACAAGCAGTCCGATCAGTGCCGCGCAGAGGTGGCCGTAGTCGGTGAATGTCGGGCCGACGACCAGGGCGGCGGCGAGCGAGACGAGGATGAGGCCGATCCACGCCACCCGGACCTTGCCGCGGAAGAGGAACGCCATCGCGGCCAGCACTGCGGTGAATCCGTAGCTGGTGCCGACATCCGCGGCCACTGCGACCCTTGTCGGAATGATGCCGCGGGTGATGAGACGGTCGATCGCGGTCACGGTCAGCAAGGTCGCCCCGATGTGCCCGGTCGCGAACAGCAGGATCCAGCGTCCGGTGCCGAGCCAGCGTTCCGCGGCGGCCATCAGCAGCAGGAACTCGGCAATGGTCACCCACGGGAACTCGCCCTCGGTCCAGAATGCGGAGGCGACCAACACCTGAATCGGGTTGTGCTGCATGTTGTAGAGGTTGGTCGAGGCCGAGAAGATCAGCCTGCGCTCGACCGACCCGCCGACGCCGCGCAGGGTCCACCAGGTCACGAAGAGGGTGAACGCATAAGCGGTGCTCGCGGGTGCGGCGGAGAGGTGATGACGCACCGCCGGAGGAATCCGGCGCAGCAGGCCGGGGCGGCGTACCCAAGCCCATGCGGCGCGCACCTCCGTGCCGAGATCGACGGTGTGTGTCCAGGGTGCCCGAGGCCGGCGCGAAGTGGGAGCAACCACGTTATGCAGTGTGCCGTGCGCCACCCGGTCGTGTCGCCCGATCCGCCCTCGGTGTGCCCGGGGTCACCTGACCTGGCGGTTCGCTCGTAACGTCCGGTCACCTCCGCGCAACATGCCCATCCCAGAATTGGGCCACCGACCGCGTGGGCCGGTGGATGAGGAGTGTGCAGCAAACATGACGATCGATGAGGGGAAGGTCGGCAGCCTGATCGGCGACGACTATCTGGCCAAGCGGACGTTGCGCTCCGGCACGGCGGGGTGGGTGCTGCTCGCGGGGCTCGGGGTGAGCTATGTGATCTCCGGCGACTACTCCGGCTGGAACTTCGGGATCGCACAGGGGGGCTTCGGCGGCTTGCTCATCGCCACTGTCGTGATCGCGGGCATGTATCTGGCGGTGGTGCTCGGCATGGCCGAGCTGTCGGCGGCCCTGCCGACCGCGGGCGGGGGCTACACCTTCGCCCGGCGTGCGCTCGGTCCGTGGGGCGGCTTCGCCACCGGCACTGCGGTCCTGCTGGAATACGCGATCGCGCCCGCCGCCATTGCCACCTTCATCGGCGCATACATCGAATCGCTGAATCTGTTCGGTATCACCGACGGCTGGTGGGTGTATCTGGCCGTGTATGCGCTCTTCATCGGCGTGCATCTGACGGGTGCGGGCGAGGCGCTCAAGGCGATGTTCGTCATCACCGCCATCGCGCTGGTCGGTCTCGCGGTGTTCGCGGTGTCGGCATGGGGACTTTTCGACGCGGGCAACCTGACCGATATTCCGGCTGATCCGAATGCCGCGGGCAGCTCGTCGTTCCTGCCGTTCGGTGTGTTCGGCATCTGGGCCGCCATTCCGTTCGCGATCTGGTTCTTTCTGGCTGTCGAGGGTGTGCCGCTGGCCGCCGAGGAGGCGCGCGAACCGGAAAAGAACGTGCCGAAGGGCATCATCATCAGCATGCTGGTGCTGATCGTCACCGGCGCGGCCGTGCTTATCCTTGCCACCGGAGCTCTTGGCGCCCAAGCGATTTCGACCTCCGGTAACCCGCTTGTCGAGGCGCTCGGCGACGGATCGACCGCCAAGCTGGTGAACTACATCGGGCTCGCGGGCCTGGTGGCCAGCTTCTTCTCCATCGTGTACGCCTACTCGCGCCAGACCTTCGCGCTCTCGCGGGCGGGCTACCTGCCGACCGGCCTGTCGGTCACCAACAACCGCAAGGCCCCGGTGCTTGCGCTGATCGTGCCCGGCGCCATCGGTTTCGCGCTGTCGTTGACCGGCGAGGGTGCGATGCTGCTGAACATGGCTGTCTTCGGCGCGGCGGTGAGTTACGTGCTGATGATGGTCAGCCACATCGTATTGCGGGTCCGCGAGCCGAACATGCCACGGCCATACCGCACCCCGGGTGGCATCGTCACCACCGCGTTCGCGCTCGTGATCGCCTGCGCCGCCGTGATTGCCACCTTCCTCGTCGATCCGGTGGCCGCATCGTGGACGCTGGCCGCGTTCGTCGCTTTCCTGCTCTATTTCGCTCTCTACAGCCGCCACCGGCTGGTGGCGAACTCGCCGGACGAGGAGTTCGCCATGCTGGCCCGCGCGGAAGCGGAACTCGAATGACGCGCTACACCCAGCAACTCGGCGTCATCACCTATGTCTTCGACGGACTGGTCGAACTGCTCGCGAAGGCCACCCCGTTGCGCAGTGGCGATGAACTCGCGGGCTGTGCGGCCGGGTCCGATGCCGAGCGGGCCGCCGCCCAGTGGGCGCTCGCCGAGGTGCCGCTGCAGGAGTTCCTGAACGATCCCGTTGTGCCGTACGAGTCCGACGAGGTCACCCGGCTCATTATCGACACCCACGACCGCACCGCCTTCCAGCCGATTTCGCATCTCACCGTCGGTGGGCTGCGGGACTGGCTGCTCGAGGTCTCGGCGCGCGTCGGCGCGGCGGTGACCCTGGCGGCCGTCGCGGCGGGCCTGACGCCGGAAATGGTCGCGGCGGTGAGCAAGATCATGCGCAACCAGGATCTGATCGCGGTAGCGCGCGCCGTCGAGGTGACCAAGGGGTTCCGCACCACCATCGGCCTGCCGGGGCGGTTGGGCACGCGGTTGCAGCCGAACCATCCCACCGATGATCCCCGCGGCATCGCCGCCGCCGTGCTCGACGGGCTGCTGCTCGGCTGTGGTGATGCGGTGATCGGCATCAATCCCGCCACCGATTCGCCGCAGGCGACCGCCGATCTGCTGCATCTGCTCGACGAGGTGCGCACACGCTTCGATATTCCGACCCAATCCTGTGTGCTGTCGCATGTGACCACCACGCTGGGGCTGATCGAGGCCGGTGCGCCGGTGGATCTGGTGTTCCAGTCGATCGCGGGCACCGAGGGTGCGAATGCGGGCTTCGGGGTGAACATCTCGCTGCTGCGCGAAGCGAACGAGGCCGGCCGCTCGCTCGGCCGCGGCACGGTCGGCGACAACGTGATGTACCTGGAAACCGGTCAGGGATCGGCGCTGTCGGCGGGTGCGCACTTGGGCGCCGGTGGCAAGCCCGTCGATCAGCAGACCTTGGAGACCAGGGCCTATGCGGTGGCACGTGACCTGGACCCGCTCCTGGTCAACACGGTTGTCGGCTTCATCGGCCCGGAATACCTCTACGACGGCAAACAGATCATCAGGGCGGGCCTCGAAGACCATTTCTGCGGCAAGCTCCTCGGCCTGCCCATGGGCGTCGACGTCTGCTACACCAACCACGCCGAAGCCGACCAGGACGACATGGACACCCTGCTCACCCTGCTGGGTGCGGCGGGCTGCGCCTTCGTCATCGCCGTGCCCGGCGCCGACGACGTGATGCTCGGCTATCAGAGCCTGAGCTTCCACGACGCGCTGTATGCCCGGCGCGTGCTCGGGCTGCGGCCTGCGCCGGAGTTCGAGGCGTGGCTGGACGGCCTCGGCATGATCGATGCCACCGGTCGCGTGCTGCCCGTCGAGCCGCTCGCCTCGCCGCTGCGCGCATTAGCGGTGACGCGATGAGCGGCGACAGCTCGTCCGCGGACTTCGTTGCGCTGTCCGAGTTCGATGCCCGCACCGCAGCGGCGGGCCGTCGGCAGAGCGCGGTCGTCGAAGGGCGGCCCGCAGACGCCGTGCCGGGTGCCGATCGACAGGAAGCGGGCAGCGTGGCGTCGCCCGTGATCGGATCGGATTACGCTGCGGAGCAACGGTTCTGGCAAGAACTGCGGCGCACCACCCAGGCCAGGATCGGACTCGGCCGCACCGGTGACGCTCTCCCGACGGGACGAGTGCTGGAGTTTCGTGCCGCGCACGCGGCGGCCCGCGATGCGGTGCACATGCCGCTGGGTGTGGCCGAATTGGCCGAGCAGATCACGGGGCTGGGATTGGGGGACGTCGCGCACGTGCGCAGCCGGGCCCGCGACCGCGCCGAGTACCTGCGCAGGCCCGATCTGGGGCGGGTGCCCGCCACTTCATCGGCAGGCGAGCATGCTATATCGCATGTGCCGCACAGCGGTGCGGAGATCGGATTCGTACTGGCAGACGGGCTTTCGCCGCGCGCACTGACAGATCACGGCCCCGCCATGCTCGCCGCCCTCATCGAGGAACTCGCGCCGCGGTATTCGATCGCGGCCCCGGTGATCGCCACGCAGGCTCGGGTCGCTCTCGGCGACCACATAGCCGAATTCATGGGTGTGGCAACGGTTGTCGTGCTGATCGGCGAGCGGCCGGGACTGTCGGTGGCCGACAGCCTAGGCATCTACCTGACCCACCTGCCGAGGCCGGGCCGGACCGATGCCGACCGAAACTGCATTTCCAACATCCACCCGCCGGACGGGCTGGGTTATGCGCAGGCGGCAAAGGTGGTGGCGGGCTTGGTTTCCGGCGCTCGACTGCTCGGCAGGTCGGGCGTCGACCTGAAGGACACCTCGCGCACCGCTGCGGTGGGCGCGGGGGAGATCATCTCGATCGGGGCCGGTCGCTGATCTCGATGGTCGGCCAGTAGGCCGTCGCGGGCTCCAGCGGCTCGGGCTGCGCGATCGAAACCCTTCGTGCGGCAGCACTTTCCGTGCGCACATTGCTCAGCTTCAGTGGCGGCAGGTCGATACTGCGATCGATGTCGGTGAGGCTGACGCTGATGAGCAGCAGCATGCTGACCACGCTTATCACCACGATCACCGGGGCGATCAGCTCCATCGCGCCGGTGCCCGACGGCGGCATCGCATGGTCGTTGCGGTGTGCGTGCATCGACGCCATCCCGGTGTAGTGCATGCCGCACACCGCGACGCCCATGATCAGCGCCGCGGCGACGGTGGCGAGAAGACCCGTGACGCGCAACGTGAACCAGAGCGCGACGGTCGCAGCGACGACGGCGATCACCATCGACAGCGCAACCAGCGTCGAGTCGTAGGCGATGTTCGCGTCCGACTTCATCGCATACATCCCCGTGTAGTGCATCGCGCCGACCCCGATGCCGGTGAAGCTCCCGCCTGCCAGCAGACCGAGCACTGTCGGCTGCGGCCTGATCACGATGACCAGCCCGATGCCGACCACCGTCATCGCGGTGACCGCGCTCAACAGGGTGAGCGGGACGTCGTAGCGAATCTCGGTGCCGCGGATCGAAAAGCCAAGCATCGCAATGAAATGCATGACCCAGATGCCGGTGCCGCCGATGGAGATCGCGGCGGCGACGATCCAGCCTCCGCGGCTGTCTCCGGTGCGTGCCCTTGCGGCGCACTGCAATCCGAGCAGGCATCCGGTGACGGACATGGTGTAGGCCAGAAGTGGGGTGAGCAACCCGTAACTGAAATGATGAATATCTAGCACGTAACGCCCCCTATGCCGGAGTAAGAACATCCGGCTATTGAAACGACAGCGGGTCAGACGATACGGCAGGACTGCGCGGCTCGAGTCTCGAAAATTCAATCCGCAGAAGTGGTTTCGGTCACTTCATGGTTTGGTTGAAACCGAAATTGGTTAGCGGTCGGATAACGAAACAGGCCCGCATCCGCCGAGCGGATACGGGCCTGTCGGAACCGTTTCGATCTAGTCGAGGTAGTCCCGCAGCACCTGAGAGCGGCTGGGGTGGCGCAGCTTGCTCATGGTCTTCGACTCGATCTGCCGGATGCGCTCACGGGTAACTCCGTAGACCTGACCGATCTCGTCGAGTGTGCGCGGCTGGCCGTCGGTGAGACCGAAGCGCAACCGGACCACGCCCGCCTCGCGCTCCGACAGCGTCTCCAGCACCGACTGCAGCTGATCCTGCAGCAGCGTGAAGCTCACCGCGTCGACCGCGACAACGGCTTCGGAGTCCTCGATGAAGTCACCGAGCTGGCTGTCACCCTCGTCACCGATGGTCTGGTCCAGCGAGATGGGCTCACGCGCGTACTGCTGGATCTCCAGCACCTTCTCCGGCGTGATGTCCATTTCCTTGGCCAGCTCCTCCGGAGTGGGCTCACGGCCCAGATCCTGGAGCAGCTCGCGCTGGATGCGACCGAGCTTGTTGATGACCTCGACCATGTGCACCGGGATACGGATGGTGCGGGCCTGGTCGGCCATGGCGCGGGTGATGGCCTGCCGGATCCACCAGGTGGCGTACGTGGAGAACTTGTAGCCCTTGGTGTAGTCGAACTTCTCCACCGCGCGGATCAGGCCGAGGTTGCCCTCCTGGATCAGATCCAGGAACGCCATGCCGCGACCGGTGTAGCGCTTGGCCAGCGAGACAACCAGGCGCAGGTTGGCTTCCAGCAGGTGGTTCTTGGCGCGGTTGCCGTCGCGCACGATCCAGGTGTAGTCGCGGCGCATGGCGACCGGCAGCTTCTCACCCTGCTCGGCGAACTCGCGCACCTTCTCCGCCGCGTAGAGGCCGGCCTCGATCCGCTTGGCGAGTTCGACCTCCTCCTCGGCGTTGAGCAGCGCGACCTTGCCGATCTGCTTGAGGTAGGCACGCACCGAGTCGGCCGAGGCGGTGAGCTCGGCATCCTTGCGGGCCTGCCGCAGTGCCTCGGATTCTTCCTCGTCCCAGACGAAGTCGCCGGAAGCCTTGTCGGCTGCCGTCGGCTCGGCCTCGGCTTCGTCGTCGGCGACCTCCTCGGCAGGGTCGTCGACAACCTCCTCCTCGACGAGGTCGTCCTCGGACACCTCCAGATCGCCGAGGTCCTCGAGATCGAGCGACTCCTCGTCGAGGTTTTCCTCGCCGGGCTCGCCATCGGCCTTCTTGCTCGCGGCCTTCTTTGCGGGCGCCTTGGCAGCGGCCTTCTTGGCCGGAGCCTTCTTGGCTGCGGCCTTCTTCGCCGGGGCCTTCTTCGCAGCAGCCTTGCGGACCGGCCGTGCTTCGGTTACATCTGCGGAGTCGGCCTCGGCCGAGTCGGCGGTCTGACGGGTCGTGGCTACCACGTACGCCCTTTCGTGACGGTCTCGTGCGGCGTCACGCCAGAGTGGTGTTCCGGCGGAGCGGTCTGTCGGGTTTCACCGGCGGAGTGCCGGGCTGGGGGTTTCCGGCTCGCGGCCGGAGTACTTTCCATTGTAACGATCGAACCAGGGTACCCATGGCCACCTGTCGCATTGGCGGGTCCTCGGAACCTCGGCTCGGCGCACAAAACGCCGCGCCGCATCACGGCGCGATGCCCGCGTCGATGGCCATCGCCGCGCCGACGATACCCGCGGTATTGCGCAGATCCGCGGGAATCACCGGAGTTCGGTTGGTCAGCAAAGGAATCCACTGGTCCGCATCGCGGCTGATGCCGCCACCTGCGACGATCACCTTCGGCCAGAAAAGATTCTCCAGACCGCTCAGCACCATGCTGACCTCCGCCGCCCACTGCTCGTAGGACAGGCCGTCACGGTCCTTGATCGAGGCGGCGGCCCGATGCTCGGCCTCCATGCCGCCGATCTCGAGATGGCCCAATTCGCTATTGGGCACCAGCGTGCCGTGGAAGATCAACGCCGAGCCGATGCCGGTGCCGAAGGTCAGCAGCAGCACCAGACCGGCGAAATCCCTTGCCGCGCCATAACGGTCTTCGGCCAGGCCGGCCGCGTCCGCGTCGTTGAGCACGGTGACCTCCCGGCCGCCGAGGGCGTCGGAGAACAGCGCCCGCGCGTCGGTGCCGATCCAGGCCTTGTCGACATTGGCCGCGGTGCGTGCGACGCCCTCGAGCACCACACACGGCAGCGTGACGCCGACCGGACCGTCCCAGTCCGCCTGAGCGACGACCTTGGCCACCGTGTCGGCGACCGCCTGCGGTGTCGACGGATGCGGTGTCGCGATCTTGATCCGCTCATGGACGAGCCCACCGGTGGCCAGATCCACCGCGGCGCCCTTGACGCCGCTGCCACCGATATCGATACCGAATGCGTGCCCCCGAGCGGACATGACGATTCCCTCGTTCCCTGTGCTGGCCGGTGTGATGATGACGCCGCCGCACAGTCCCCGCCACGGCCGCAAGGCACGCGAATGAGCTTGTGCCCGACGACGGCGCTGTGTCGTGCACGACAAGAGTAATGGCGTGCGCTGCTGCGCGTTCGGCGAGGATCTGTGATGCGATGGAGGTCGTGCTGAAAACCACGTCGCCAGTCACTGTTGAAGCCCCTTCGACGCCCTCGGGCGACGAGGCCGAGCTGCGCCGGATCGCCGTCTATCTCGCGCAGACCGCTGCCGCACATGTCCGGGCGCGCCGTCCCGAAGTCTTCGGTCCGGACGGTGCGCGCGTCGCAGGTGACGTGCAGACGAAAGGACATCCCACCGACCCGGTGACCGTCGTGGACACCGAGACCGAGGAACTGATCCGCGAGCTGCTCGCCGACCTGCGTCCCGGTGACCCGATCCTCGGTGAGGAAGGCGGCGGCAGCCTGGCAGGTGGCGCCGAGGACACGATCTACTGGGTGGTCGACCCGATCGACGGCACCGTCAACTTTCTGTACGGCATTCCGGGCTATGCCGTGTCGGTCGCCGCGGTTCGCGGCGGACGGCCCGTCGCGGGCGCGGTTGTCGATGTCGCGCGGGCATCGACCTACAGCGCCGGACTCGGTCTCGGCGCGGCGCGGGAGGATGCCGACGGCACCGTCGAACACTTGCGCTGCACGCCGGTCGAGTCGATGTCGCTGGCATTGGTGGCCACCGGATTCGCCTATGGCACCCACCGGCGTGCCAGGCAGGCCGCATTGGTCGCCGAGGTGCTGCCGAACATTCGGGATATCCGGCGGTTCGGTGCGGCGGCCCTGGATTTGTGCCTGGTTGCGTCCGGCCGTGTCGATGCCTACTACGAGCACGGGCTCAATGCGTGGGACTGGGCGGCCGGGGCCCTGATCGCCGCGGAGGCGGGCGCGCGGCTCGTCCTGCCACCGGCTATCAACCCCGGCGCGGCAGGCGATCTGGTGGCCGCCGCGGCACCGGGAATCGCCGATGAGTTGATCGAGCTGCTCGATCGGGTCGGCGCAACCGACCCGATCCCGGACGCCTAGCGGACCCGGTGCGGCAGGCTCGGTGCTGAACGGTTCAGCACCGAGCCCGGGACGCGTGGTTCAGCAGCGGCTCTGTCGTGCGGCGGCGAGCAGCGTGCCGTCGATCGACGGCGACCCACCCGGCGCCGGGTTCTTCAGCGAACGCAGCACCTCCTCGGCATCGGTGCTCGGCCGCAGTGACTCACCGAACACCGATCCGAGCACCAGATCCACGGTCTCGTCACCACGCTGATCCTCGATCAGCTCGGCACACGGCGCGACCAGCTGCACGGAGGCGGCGGCCGGGCGACCGTTCACACCGAAGCGGATCTGGCCGGTGCATTCGAGGTCACCGTTGACGTATATCTGATCGTTACCGAATTGCTGCCCGGGCGCGCTCGCAAAGCCGAGATCGCCGAGCGCCGTGGCGATGTGCGAGGCCTGCCCGCTCTTGTTGTTGGCATTGAGCACCCGGACCTTCGACGAGGCCAGCGGCGCCGGATCGACGTCCTGCAGCCGCGACGATCCTTGCCGCTGCCCTAAGGGCGCAGGTGGCGGCGCTTTCGCGTCGGTTGCCGGGCTCGGAGAGTTGCACGACATGGCCGTGCCGCTGTCGTCCTCGGTCGTCAGAGCCCTGACCCACACAACTGTGCAGATCAGCACCAACACGCCGACCAGGATGAGCCATGGCTGATTACGCCGTCGGAGGAAGGGTTGACCCCGTTGATCCGTTGCGCTGCCTTCGGTGATCAGTGAAACCACGAGCACACTGTACGAAATTGTCTCGGTGACGGTGCGCAAGGTCTCGGCGAGTTCGACAAATGGTGTCGATTCGTCGTCGGTTTCGACTCGTCTGTGTTTTGATTGCGACTTTTGCCGCGCGGTCCGCTATTGTCTGGCGGCCCAGATCGAATCACTGGCGGCGAAAATGGTGGTCGGTCGCGGGAACAAGCAGGGCATGTCCTGCGTTCACCAAACGCTATCAGTGATGGATCGAATGGGTCCGACCTGATAGGCGACCGGTGCACGTGTGATGTGCACCACCGGCGGGGCGGTGCGGGTCAGCGCGATTCCGAGAGGAATCGTGACTGATGCGGCCGGTCCGGGATATACGGAGTAAGGACGAGGGGAAGACGACATGGCAACCGACTATGACGCACCGAGGCGCACCGAAACCGACGAAGTGTCGGAAGATTCGCTGGAGGAGCTGAAGGCTCGTCGCAACGAGGCACAGTCCGCCGTCGTGGATATCGACGAATCCGATACCGCGGAGTCGTTCGAGCTTCCCGGCGCGGACCTGTCCGAGGAAGTGCTGACGGTTCGAGTGATCCCGAAGCAGGCCGATGAGTTCACCTGTTCCAGCTGTTTCCTGGTTCATCACCGGAGCAGGCTGGCCAGTGAAAGCGGCGGTCAGTTGATTTGCATGGACTGCGCCGCCTGATCTCGCAGCGAGATCGAGGTCAGCCCGCGCTCGGCACGCCAGGCTCTGTGCCAGGTATGCCAAGCGCGGCAAGGACCCGTTCGGGCCGTCGCGTACTGACCAGCCAGTACGGCGTCGGATCGTCCGGGTCGTCGAGCACGAGGACAACCATCGGTCCGATCCACGGCCGATGTTGTACATAGGCGGCCGGGTCGAGCTGGCGACCCAGCGCCGCGCTTTTCGCTGTCGGCGCAACAGCTGCCGCGCGTGCCACGAAGGTCGCGGGCAGATGTGCGCGATCGACGCGCAGCTCCGGCGTGCCGGTTGAATCCGGCGCGACCTCTACCCGATGGCGGCTCAGCCACAACAGCACCCACACCGGCACCGGGAACAGCGCCACATACGGCAGCCACGCCCGGACTCCGGGCGCGCCCATATGAATTTCGGCGGCAAGCAGCCCGGTGATGGCGAAGGCCACCGGCCACCACCACAGCGGCACCCACAGGCGTTCGCGGTAGGGGTGCTGGCTGTCGTTTTCGTGGTCCGTCGTCGCGGGATTGGGCTGGTCCGACACGACTCAACACTAAGTCACGGTGGTCAGCGGCTTACGCGTAGGCTCGATCAACGTGAACGCACTTTCACCCATACCCTTGCTGCGGCTTGATCCCGGCATCCCCATGCCCGTGCGCGCCCATGACGGTGACGCGGGCGTGGATCTGTGCACCACGGAAGACGTCATCCTGGAGCCGGGCGAGCGGGTGCTGGTCGGCACCGGCGTCGCTGTTGCGCTACCGGTCGGCACCGTCGGCCTCATCCATCCCCGGTCGGGCCTCGCGGCCAAAACCGGGCTGTCGGTGGTCAATACCCCCGGCACGGTCGACGCGGGGTATCGCGGTGAAATCAAGGTGTGCCTGGTCAATCACGACCTGCGCACCCCGATCGAGCTGCGGCGCGGCGACCGGATCGCGCAGCTGCTCGTGCAACGAGTGGAGCTGGTCGATTTCGTCGAGGTCGACACGCTCGACGACACCGCGCGCGGCGCGGGCGGATACGGCTCGAGCGGCGGTCACGCGAGTCTGACCGCGCAGGCCGATGGGGCGGGCTCGGCCGGTAAGGAGGCATGACAGCAATGTTCGGAAGGAAGAAGAAGTCCGACGACCGGTATGCCGATGAGCTGTACGACGAGGCGCCCGAATACTTCGACGCCGAGTACGCGCAGCCGGGTTACGACGATGAGCCCATCACCGACGAAAATCCCATCATTCCAGTTGATGAGCCCATCACCGACGAAAACCCCATCATCCCAGCCGATTACGTCCCGGCCGCGTACGCTGCGGCCGACTACGACGACTATGACGACGCCGATTACGACGATGACACCGACGCGCCGAAGTCCGGCCCCTACGACTACAACGACGTCGCCGAGCTGCTCGAGGATGTGGCCGACCAGCGCCTCGACCTCGGATCGGTGATCCTGCCGGTGCCGCCGGGCGGCCAGCTGCAGGTCGAGATGACCCCCGACGGCACCCCGCAGGCGGTGCACCTGGCCACCGAACACGGCCGAATCACCGTCGCGGCCTACGCTGCGCCGAAGTCGGCAGGCCAATGGCGCACGGTGGCAGCCGATCTCGCCGAATCATTACGCAAGGACGGCGCCAGGGTCGCAGTCGAGACCGGACCGTGGGGCCGCGAGCTGCTCGCCATCACCGAGGGTGCCGACCTCCGGTTCATCGGAGTCGACGGGCCTCGCTGGATGGTCCGTCTCGTCGCCGCGGGCCCGGCAGGCGCCGCCGACGCGGGCGGACCGCTGGTCACGGCCGCGCGAGCCATCCTCAGCGAGACCGTGATTCGCCGCGGCGACGACCCGATGCCGGTGCGTGAACCCCTCGCCGTGGTGCTGCCGCAGGAACTGGCCGAGCAGCTCGCGGCCGCACATCAGCAGCAGGTGGAGGCGCAGCAGCAAGCAGCGGCAGCCCAAGCCGCGGCCCAGGCCACGCCCGCCACAGTGATCCCGCCGCGGATGCCGCAGGAACCGCGTCGTGGCGCCGACGGGTCCGCGATGCAGCAGCTCGGCTTGAACTGATCTGTGTTGGATTTGCAGCGCCTGCGGCGCTGCGTGTTCGCGGCCCCGAAGGCTCGCGTCCGAGCGGCCGAGACTCGCGACTTCGTCGCATGCGCTTCGGCCGCTCGGACGCGAGCCGGCCGCGAACGTCGCTCGTAAGACTCGCTCCCTCCCGGTGGGGCGAAGCGAACGTCGCGCGTAGGGTTCGCTCCCTCGTGGTAAACCGCGGCTTCAGCGTCTCAGCTGAATGCGGCCAGCCCGGTCTTCCCGAGGATCGCCGGATCTGCGCCCAGCTCGGCGAGGGTGATCCGGATCAGCGTGGAGCGAGGGATCAGTGCGGCCCATTCCTCGGCGACCGCGAGCGGGTGCACCGGATCGTCGATCGCGGTGACCAGGGCGACCGGGGCGTCGAGAGTGGCGAGACGCTCGGTGCCCGGCCACTTGTAGTCGGCGGCTTCCTCGAGTGCGTCGGGCAGCCGCGGCCACTGGGCGCGCCAGGACCGGGTGAGCGCATCGGCCAGCCAGCGTGGGCTGCTGGCCCGCATCCGCTCGATCACCGCGTCCAGACCGTCGGCCCGCAACTGTGCGGCCGTCGCGGCGGCGCTCAGCGCGGCGGGGCATGCGGCAGTGTCGGATCCGGTCCACGCGGGCAGCGCCGCCACCACGCCGACAACGGCATCGGGGTGCTCGGCCGCCCATTCCACGGCAATCGCGGCGCCGAGGGAGATTCCCGTCACCAGCACCGGTCCGGAGCGGGCCGCGGCGTCCAATGCAGCCCGGCACGATGCGACCACGGCGCCCGGGTCCGGTTCGACAGCCAGGAACGGGGTTTTACGGGCTACGCAGGCAGGTTCGAATGCGCGGCGCGCGAAGTCGGCGTCGGATCCGGTGCCCGGCAGCGCGACGACAACCGCGGGAGAGGGGGTCTCGAACATCGGACCGAGCGTAGCGGGGGCAGGGTTGCCCATCTACAGTGGCGGGTATACGGCCAATAGCCGGTCGTTACCGGAAAACCACGATGGCGTGCAACCCACGCCGTCTTGCTCCATGCAGGAGAGCGTGCAATGCCATCCGCTGCCTCAGGTTATTTTCGCCGTTTGGGCCGCAGACTGACCGAGGACCTCGATCGGTTGGACGCCGAAGAACTTGCCGAGACAGCAGATGCCTCGGGAGCGTGTCGGGCATCGGAGTGTCAGCGTGGTGACGAAGCCACCATGCTCGGCCGACTACGGAGTGTCGAGGCGTGTCCGAAGTCCGCGGGCGCCAGTGTTCAGGCAGAATTCTTCGACGGCACCGACGCCATCACCTTGGTGTGGATCGGGCGCAGGCGCATTCCCGGGATCGAGCCGGGCCGGCGCATCCTGGTCCGTGGCCGGGTCGGCGACCGCGACGGCCGCAAGGTGATCTACAACCCCTACTACGAATTGCGCGGGAACAGCTGACGTATGCCATCGAGCAACGAGAACGCCGCCGACAAGTCGATCGATACCGGGATGCGTGAGCCCGCCGAACCCGGAGCGGTGGTGGAGGACGCACGGCGCACCGCGGTCGATTCCGGTCGGCACCGGCAGGCAGATCCCGCGCAAGCGCTCGACGAGACAGCGGACACGGTCGAGCAGACCCTGCTCGAGCAGTTGGGCGGTTTCAGCGGCCTGATCTATTCGACGCTGCCGGTCCTCGTGTTCGTCCCCGTGAACACCTTCGCCGGCCTCGCCGCGGCGATCTGGGCGGCCCTTGGCGTGGCCGCCGCGATTCTCATCTGGCGGCTGATACGACGCAGCCCGATTCAACCTGCCATCTCCGGTTTCCTCGGTGTCGGCATCTGCGCGTTCATTGCCTACCGTATGGGTGAAGCAAAAGGCTTCTTCCTGTTCGGCATCTACACCAGCCTCGTCTATGCAGGCGTCTTCCTGGTGTCGATGCTGGTGCGCTGGCCGTTGGTGGGCGTCATCTGGGGTGTGTTGAACGGGCATGGCTCCGACTGGCGGACCGATCGGCGTGTGGTGCGCCTCTACGACGTCGCGACCACTACCTGGGTGCTGGTGTTCGCGGCCCGCTACCTCGTGCAGTCGCAGCTCTACGACTCCGACCACACCGGCTGGCTTGCCGCGGCCCGCATTGCGATGGGGTGGCCGCTGACGGCGGTCGCACTGGCCGTCACCGTGTGGGCGGTGCGCCGGGCCGGGCACATGCCGGTCCGTCGTGCGACTACTGCCGAAGCTGCCTGAGGACCTGCCGCGGAGCGGCCCGAGAAATTCACGCGGCCGCACGGACCTGGGGGTTTCGCGACTGTCGCGGTCCCGTGGAGACCGGGGATATCGCCCCGGAGTCCGGAGGATTCACGCCGGGGTGCGCTAACACGCACCGCGGAGGTGGGCAGTACCCACCCTGGGGTTACTGGTTGTAACGCCGAGTTCATCAGACGATCGTTGCGAGACAAAAAAGCGCAACATCGGCGAAAGGACTCGGAAGATGGCTACCGAGCACAACATTGCGGCACTGTCGAAGACCCGCAGCCACAACAACCCGGCACTCTCGGAGAGCCGCCGAATTTCCGCGGAGCTCGACACTTTCATCGGACCCGCCGCGGCAGGCGACCGACAGGCCGTCACCGAGATCGTGCGCCTGGTCCATCCGCTGGTTCGCCGATATTGCGGTGCGCGCCTCGGCAATACCTCACACCTGCACGTCACCGCCGACGATGTAGTGCAGGAAATCCTGATGGCTACCGTCAACGCCATCCCGCGCTACCGGGATCAGGGAAAGTCGTTCCTGGCCTTCGTGTACGGGATCGCGGCGAACAAGGTCGCCGACGCGTTCCGGCGTTCGCAGATGCACCCGAGCTACCCGATGGCCGACGTGCCGGACACCGTCTCGACCGCGGCGGGCCCGGAGGAATGGGCGTTGGCATCCGAACGTCGCGACGTGACAAGGGAATTGATGAAGATCCTGGCGCCCGCGCACCGCGAGGTGCTGGTGATGCGGATTGTGCTCGGCTGGAGCGCCGCGCAGACCGCGGAGGCGATCGGCACCAGCCCCGGCGTGGTTCGGGTGATGCAGCACCGCGCGCTCAACAAGCTGCGCGCCGAGCTCGCCGCCGCCTGACACGGCCGGATCCGCGTCGGCATCCGGCCGTATCGGGGTGTTATGGCTTGATGCCGTGGTGGGCCAGCGCCACCCGCAGATCTTCTTCGGCCTCCACGGAGGTCACGAACAGCAGCTCGTCGTCGCCCTCGAACGGGTCGTCGGGCTGCGGCACGATCACTCGGCCGCCCCGCAGGATCGTCACCAGGGCGGCGTCGCGCGGCAGGGTGAGTGTGCGCACCGGCTTGCCTGCCAGCGCGGTGTCGGCGGGCAGGGTGATCTCGACGAGATTGGCCTGACCCTGCCGCAGCGTCATCAGCCGGACCAGGTCGCCGACCGACACCGCCTCCTCGACCAGCGAGGCGAGCAGCCGTGGCGTCGACACGGCGACATCGACGCCCCAGGAGGGATCGAAGAGCCACTCGTTGCGCGGGTCGTTGACCCTGGCCACCACGCGGCGCACTCCGAACTCGGTCTTGGCGAGCAGGGCATGCACCAGATTTGCCTTGTCGTCGCCGGTGGCGGCGATGACGACCTCGTAGGTCTCCAGCCCCGCGTCCTCGAGCAGCGCGAGCTCACAGGCATCGGCATGCACCCACACAGCGTCCGGGATGGCGGTCGGATCGATGTGGTCGAGCTGACGTTCGAGCAGCATCACGCGGTGGCCGCCGCGCAGGAGCTCCCTGGCTATCGATCGGCCCACGGCGCCGGCTCCGGCGATCGCCACTTTCATGTTCAGTCCTCGCTTGCTGGGGGCTTACCGGCCAATGCGACGGCCTCGCCGACACTGCCGGAGGTGGCGGCGACGTAGACGATGTCGTCGGCCTGAACCATGGTCTTGCTTTCGGGCAACAGTCCTTGACCGAATCGGATGATGAACGCCACCCGCGCGCCGACCGCGCGTTCCAGGTCGCGCACCGTGCGGCCGTACCACTCTTCGTGCAGCGTCAGCTGGGCGACGGCGACGGTGCCGGTGGGGTCGCGCCATGTGGTGGTGCCGCTGTCGCCGATGAGCGCAGTCAGGAACCGGTCGGTCGTCCAGGGCACCGTGGCGATCGTCGGAATACCGAGACGTTCGTAGACCGCGGCGCGTTTCGCATCGTAGATGCGGGCGACGACGCGCTCGACGCCGAAGGTTTCGCGAGCAACGCGCGCCGAGATGATGTTGGAGTTGTCGCCGGAGGACACTGCGGCGAACGCGTCCGCACGCTCTATTCCGGAGCGAATCAGCACGTCCCTGTCGAAACCGACGCCGACGACCTGTTCCCCCGGGAAGTCCTCGCCGAGGCGCAGGAAGGCGCTCGGGTCCCGGTCGATCACCGTGACCTCGTGACCTACCCGGACCAGGGCGCGTGCCAGCGACGAACCCACGCGCCCGCACCCCATGATCACTACGTACACCGTGCAACCTCGTTCCTGGAAACGATCCAACAGCCGGACAAGGTCCGTCGACGCCTGTGGCGTCGAGCCGAGCGAAGGCGATGCAGCCGTTCGTGCCGTTCGGTCTGCTTGTCTTCGGCAAAACCGTACCCGCCGAGTGCGTCCATGGCCCACTTTCCCCCTCTGACCGGAAGTCAAACCTGCGACGCGGGCCGCCCCCAGGCGCGATCAACCGTTCGGGGATCTATGCTCGCTCCAGTGTCCAAGTTGACGACGGCAGCGAAACGGGTGCTGCTGGGTAGGCCTTTCCGTAGCGATTCGCTGGGCCACACCCTGCTGCCGAAGCGAATCGCGCTCCCTGTGTTCGCCTCCGATGCCATGTCGTCGGTCGCGTACGCGCCAGAGGAAATCTTTCTGACCCTGTCGGTGGCCGGAATTTCGGCCTACGTGTACGCCCCGTGGGTCGGACTCGCGGTCGCCTTCGTCATGGCCGTGGTGGTGGCCAGCTACCGGCAGAACGTGCACGCCTATCCGTCCGGCGGCGGTGACTACGAGGTTGCCACCACCAATCTCGGCCCCAATGCCGGGCTCACCGTCGGCAGCGCACTGCTGGTCGACTATGTGCTCACTGTCGCGGTGTCGATTTCTTCCGCGGCCTCCAATATCGGGTCGGCGATCCCGTTCGTGGATACACACAAGGTGCTGTTCGCCGTGGTCGCCATTGCCGTGCTGACCGCGATCAACCTGCGCGGCGTGCGCGAGTCGGGCACCGCGTTCGCGATTCCGACCTATGCGTTCATCATCGGCATGTTCGCGATGCTCGCGTGGGGGCTGTTCCGAATCTTCGTCCTCGGTGACGACCTACAGGCGGAATCGGCGGGCTTCCAGCTCAACGCCGAGGAGGAGCACCTCTACGGTCTGGCCTTCGCCTTCCTGATCGCGCGCTCGTTCTCCTCCGGTTGTGCCGCGCTCACCGGTGTCGAGGCGATCAGCAACGGGGTGCCCGCCTTCCGGAAACCGAAGTCGCGCAATGCCGCAACCACCCTGCTGATGCTCGGCAGCATCGCGATCGTGCTGTTGATGGGCATTATCATCCTGGCCCAGAAGATCGGGATCGTATACGCGCACAACGCGTCCGATCTGTCCGGTGCGCCTGCCGACTACCATCAGAAGACGCTCATCGCGCAGCTCGCCGAGACGGTGTTCCACGGGTTCCCGCTCGGCTTCTTCTTCATCACCAGTGTGACGGCGCTGATCCTCGTGCTCGCCGCCAATACGGCGTTCAACGGATTCCCGGTGCTCGGCTCGATTCTGGCGCAAGACCGCTACCTGCCCCGGCAGCTGCACACCCGTGGCGACCGGCTCGCCTTCAGCAACGGCATTCTGTTCCTCTCCGGTGCCGCCATCGCCTTCGTCGTGCTGTTCGGCGCCGAGGTGACCAAGTTGATCCAGCTCTACATCGTGGGCGTTTTCGTGTCGTTCGTGCTCAGCCAGACGGGCATGCTGCGGCACTGGACGCGCTTGCTGCGCACCGAAACCGATCCGACGCAGCGCGCCAGGATGAAGCGCTCACGGGTGATCAACGCGATCGGGCTCACTGCGACCGGCGCGGTGTTGGTCATCGTGCTCATCACGAAGTTCTTCGCGGGGGCCTACATCGCGATCTTCACCATGGTCGCGATCTTCGTGGTGATGAAAATGATTCGCCGCCACTACGACTCGGTCTCGCGCGAGCTCGACGAACACGAGTGGGACGGTGTGCTGCCCAGCCGCTCGCATTCGATCGTGCTGGTGTCCAGACTGCACCTGCCGACCCGTAGGGCGCTGGCCTATGCCCGTGCCACCCGCCCGGACACCCTGGAGGCGGTGACGGTGAACGTCGACGAAGCCGACACCAGGGGGTTGGTCCGCGAATGGGAGCAGAGCGATATCAATGTGCCGCTCAAGGTGATCGAATCGCCGTACCGCGAAATCACCAAACCGGTGCTCGATTACGTGAAGCGGGTGCGCAAGGATTCGCCGCGTGATGTGGTGACGGTGTTCATTCCGGAGTACGTGGTCGGGCACTGGTGGGAACAGGTGTTGCACAACCAGAGCGCGTTGCGGCTCAAGGGCAGGCTGCTTTTCGAGCCGGGGGTGATGGTAACGAGCGTGCCGTGGCAGCTGAGTTCCTCCACCCGGGCCCGGCAAGCAGGCGTGATCAACGCGCCGGGTGCGGTGCGACGTGGGTACGAGGACAGGACCGGATGACCGACTGGCGCAACACCACCTTCGAGGTGCGGCTCGGCCCGCCGGGACACGGCGGCTTCTGTGTGGCCCGCCACGACGGGCGAGTGGTTTTCGTCCGGCACGGACTGCCCGGTGAGCTGGTACGGGTCCGGGTTACCGAGGACCGCGGCGGTTCGTTCTGCCGGGCCGACGCAATCGATATTCTCGAAGCGTCACCGGATCGGGTTACTGCGACCTGCCCGGTGTCGGGACCGGGCGGTGCGGGGTGCTGCGACTTCTCCTTTGCCACACCGGCAGCGCAGCGGGAATTGAAGGCGATGGTCGTCGCCGAGCAGTTGCGTCGGATCGCCGGCGTCGAGCGGGAGATCACGGTGGAGCCGATCACCGGATCCGCCGACGAGATCGGTGGTTGGCGCACCAGGGTTCGATTGGTGGTGGATGCGCAGGGCCGGGCCGGAGTGCATCGGCTGCGCAGCACCGACGTGATCGCCGATCTGCGCTGCCCGCAACCGGTTCCCGGCGCGTTGGAGGGGGTGGCGGAGCAATCCTGGACGCCCGGCGCGGATCTGGTGATCGCGGTAGACGGCGACGGGGTGCGGCATATCGTCGAACTCGAGGTGCCGGTACCGGTTTCGGCGGGTGGTCGCGGAGATGACCGGCGCGGCAGCGAGCGGCCACGGAGCAACGACCGTGGCGGTGAGCGCCGTGGCAGGCGCGACAGCGGGCGACCCGACCGGCGGGCGCTGCGCAATGGCGAGGCGCAGGCGAGCGAACGGCGCAGCGCATCGGCGCGTCGCGCGGCGACACATGCGCCACGCGAGGAGTCGGTGCTGGACGGCAGCGGGCGCACGGTCGAGTACGTGGCCGGCCGTCGCTGGGAACTATCGGCGACCGGCTTCTGGCAGGCGCATCATGGTGCCGCGCAATGCTATTCGGACATTGTGGCCGAGTGGTCCGGACTCGGTTCCGGCGATCTCGCCTGGGATCTGTACAGCGGCGCCGGGGTTTTCGCCGCCCGGCTCGCCGAACAGGTCGGTCCGGACGGATCGGTGCTCGCCGCGGAATCCGCCCGCACCGCTGTAGCCGACGGCAACGCGGCCCTGCTGGACCTGCCATGGGTGGATCTGCGCGCGGACCGGGTCGAGCGCTGGCTGACCGAACAGGGCAGTGCCGCACCGGAAGTGGTGGTGCTCGACCCGCCGCGCACCGGCGCGGGCAAGGAAATTGTCTCGGCACTGACCGAGCACGATCCTGCCCGCATCATCCACATCGGCTGCGACCCGGCCGCTTTCGCCCGCGACCTCGGGCTGTACCAGTCGGCGGGCTACCAGCTCACCCGACTGCGGGCCTTCGACGCGTTCCCGGCCACCCACCATGTCGAATGTCTTGCGCTGTTGGAGCGTTGATCGTACGGTCGGCGGCATAGAGTCGCGCCCATGACCGTGGACGTCGTCGCACAGCTGAAGTTCTCCGATCGTGCCGCCTATGACCGCTATCAGGCGCACTTAACGGAGATTTTCGTTCGATACTCGGGCACGCTGCTTCTGCCGACGAGAACCCGCAGGTGATCGAGGGCAATCGGATCTGGAGAAGGTGGTGCCTTCCCCGACGAGCCGGCGTTCGGAGGAGTGGGCGCAGTCACCGGAGTACCTGAAGATCTCCGAAGACCGGCAGGTCGGCGCGGATACGGTGACCTTGCTGGTGAAAGGTCTCGGGCACCGGTCGTAGGCGGTCAGTCTTCGTAGCTGGGCGGGCGGCGGTCGCGGCGCGCGCGGATGGCTTCGTCGAAATTGCCGGTGGTGAGGCGGACGTAGAGCTGCGCCATGCCCTCGTGCTGCATCTGGGATTCGAAACTGCCCGCTTCCATGCCGCTCCACAGCATCCGTTTGGTGAGCTCGGTGCCGACCCGACTGAAGCTGATGATCCGCTCGGCCAGGTCGTAGCAGGTTTCCAGGAGTTTCGCGGTGGGCACGGTGCGGGAGACCAGGCCGATGCGCTCGGCCTCGGCGGCATCGACGTCGCGTCCGGACAGCATGATCTCGAACGCGCGGGAGGAGCCGATGGCACGGGGCAGCAGGTAGCTGATGCCCAGTTCCGCGGACGTGAGCCCATTATTGATCCCCGCCGCCCGGAAGTAGGCGTCCGCGCCCGCGATCCGGATGTCGGTGGCGACACTCAGGCAGAAGCCACCACCGATCGCCGCGCCGTTGATCGCACCGATGACCGGTTGGTTCATGCGCCGCAGGGTGATCATCACGTCGTTCAGCAGATCCATCGAGCGCCGCGCGACGCTGGTGACGGTCAGCCCCTCGGTATTGGGCACCTTCCCCGCACTCTGTAGATCTGCGCCGGAACAGAAACCGTCCCCTGCTCCTGTGAGCACCACGACCCGCACGTCGTTGTCGGCACTGACCTCCTCCAGCGCCTCACGCAGCGGAATCATCACATCGAAGGCCATCGCATTCATCCGGTCCGGCCGGTTCAGCGTCACCAGGGCGACGTGTGGGCGCGGTTTATCGATGAGCACGAACGACATGCGAAATCCTCACCGGCAGCCCTGACGGTGGCCACCGATTCTTCAATATAGGCGAGAACCTCGCCGTGCCGTGGCAAATCCGACCGACCGACCGGGTTCCCGGAATACGTTGCCGCCTCGGATATCTCGCCGCCGCACCGCGTCCAACCGGTGGGCGTCGAGCTTCTCGTGGCCGCCGATCGGTTCGGTCACGGTCTAGTCGAGCTGCCAGGTGGCACGGATGGCAGCACTGATTTCGGATTCGCCGAGCTCGACCGGTACCGGAGCGGCGCTGTAAGCGGCGTCCATGGGCGCGGACATCGCTTGGATGCGGGGGTATGCCGGCGGTGCCGAGGTGGTGTTCTCGGTGATTTCGAGCACCGGCCCGAGCGTGCGGCCCGCGCGGGCGGCATATTGTTCGGCCTTGGCGAGCGCGTTGTCCCATGCTGCATCGCGCGCCTGGGTGAGCAGGCTTTCCTGGTTGGCGAAGGTCAGGGTGAGGCCGCCCAACCGGACATCGTCGCCGCCCGCATCGACGGCGTTGGCGATGATGGTGGCCGGTCCGGGATCGGCGTTCTCGCCGATATCGCGCAGCGCCACGGTCAGGTCGGTCGTTGCGAGATAGCCGGTGATCTTCGAACCGCCACCTTCGGTCCAGACGGTCTCGGTGCGCACCGACAGGCCGCTCGTAGCGATGTCGGCTCCCGAAACCCCGTCCGAGCGTAGCGAATCGGTGACGGCGGCGACCCGCTCACCGGCCTGCCCGTACGCGAGCGCGACCTTGCTCGCCCGCGTTTCGATCGAGATGGTCACGCGCATGAGGTCGGGAGTGGCGCGGGCGCTGCCGGTCCCGAAGGTGGTCACCGTGCCCGCGGCGGCTTCGTCGGATTTCTTTTTGCTCACGGCGCTCTCCTGACTCGGTGGGATCGTGGTCTCGCAGGGCTCAACGGCCGATAACACGCAAATGTCCCCGCCCGCCTGACTCAATAGTCGCCACCGCGGACCGCGATCGCGCGTACAGCGGCGTCCATTTGCGCGTACGCGCCTGCGGCCAGGCGCTCGAGCAGGGCAAGTTTCAGCTCGGGCGCCTTCTCGGTGAGCACATCGAACCGTTCCGGGCTCAGCACCGCGACCCGCACCCCGCTCTCCGCGCGGGCTTCGTTGACGAACGGTGTGCCGACCAGCATCGGGATCTCGCCGAACGACATCCCGGCCGACAGCGACACCAACCGGTGCGTGTGCCCGTCGGCGCCCTCGAAGGTGATCCGCACCCGTCCCTCCAGGATCAGGTACAGGCCCGAGCGGGCGCTGCCGCGGCGCGCGATCACTTCACCGCGGGCGATGGTGCGCACCTCGAAATCCTTTGCCAGCCGCGCCCGGTCATCAGGGCTCGGTGCGGCGAGCGCGGGATGGTCCTCGATCGGAATGGAGGTGCACGCCGGTTCGTCAGCGGGCCGGTGGCGGTCGAGCACGATGTCCTCGCACCATTCGGTGGCGGTGTCGCGGTCGATGAAGACGCGTCCGCGCGGGTCGTTCGGAACCAGGCTCGAGACCAGGTGACCCATCTTGCCGTCGGGATCGACGATGGCGACGCGGCAGCCCGCCGCGGCGAGTTCGTTCTGCAGTTCGTCGAGCATGTGCACCGCGATCTCGCTCACCTCGCCCACCCGGCGCAGGTCGAGAACCAGCGCCGCCAACTCGCCCGACTGCTCCTCGATGGCCCGCACGGCACGTTCCGCGCCCGCGAACAGTAGGTCGCCGTGCAGTTCGTACACGCGAGCGCGGTCACCGTGCTCGGCGAGCACCGCTATCTCCTCGGTGGTGCGCCGCAGCCGCGAGGGCGCCTCGGCCACCGAATACGCAGCCCGGATCGCGGTGCGCCCGGATCGCGTCACGTGCAGGAAGTGCAGTTCCAGTCGTTTCGACAGCGCACGGCAGGCGGCGACGCCGCGCACGCTGTTGCCGTGCTCGTCCAGCCGAGGGGAGTAGACGGCGATCCCGATCTGACCGGGCAGCACCGCGAGTATCCCGCCGCCGACACCGCTCTTCGCCGGCAGCCCTACGGTGGTCACCCAGTCACCTGCGGCGTTGTACATGCCGCAGGTGGTCATCACGCTGAGCACCTGCTCGGTCAGCGCGACCGACAATGCGCGCTCGCGCGTCACCGGGTTGAGACCGTTATTGGCCAACGTCGCAGCCATCAGCGCGAGGTCGCGGCAGGTGACATCGATCGAGCACTGCCGGAAATACCGATCGACTGCCTCGTCCGGATCGGAGTCGATGATGCCGAAGGAACGCAGCATGTAGCCGATGGCGCGATTGCGGAAGCCGGTGCGCGCCTCGGAGGCGTAGACCGCCTCGTTCATCGTCAGCTCGCGTCCGGCGAATCGGGAGTAGCAGCGCCGGATGCGTTCGAACTTGTCGATGGGATCGTCACCGGTGACCAGGGACGCGGCGGTGATGGCGCCCGCATTGATCATCGGATTACGCGGTCGCTCGGTCACCGGGTCCAGGCTGATCTCGTTGAACGCCTCGCCGGAGGGTTCCACGTCGATGCGCTCGGCGACCGCGGCGGGGCCCTGGTCGGCCAGGGCGAGCGCATAGGTGAACGGTTTGGAGATGGATTGGATGGTGAACATGGTAGCGACATCGCCTGCGCCGTAGAACCGGCCGTCCGCGGTGGCCAGGCACACTGCGAACGAATCGGGTTGGACCGCAGCGAGTTCCGGAATGTAGTCGGCCAGTGCGCCGGATTCGTCGGCGCGGTAGAGCTGGTACACATCGGCGACCAGGCGTGCCACGACGCCGGGTTCGACCGCCTGCGGAACCTTCTGTTCGGGCTCGGCCACACGATCACTGTAGGCGCGGTAGCGTATGTGCCGTGGTCGATCCTTCGTCCGCTGAGCGCGTGTCTTCGGAGGGATTTTCTCCGGTCGCCGCGCCGCGCCGCGGTCGGATGTTCGCCCGCTCTCGTTTCTCCGGACAGGTGCTTTTCGTCCGGTGATTCGTGTGGAGACTCACATTTCAGCGCCATGTCGGCAGGTGACGTGCCGTCGTCGTGCGGGGACGCCACCGCGGCTCCGTAGACTGTTCGGATCAGATGCACTATCCGGAGGGAGCGAGTTCAGGTGGGAGTGCTTTCCCGGGTCGATGCACCCGAAGACCTGCGCCGGCTGAACGTGGCCGAGCTGCGGGAGCTTGCGGCGGAGATTCGCGAGTTCCTGGTCGAGAAGGTCGCGGCGACCGGCGGTCACCTCGGACCCAATCTCGGTGTGGTGGAACTGACCATCGCCCTGCATCGGGTCTTCGACTCGCCGGCCGATCCGTTGATCTTCGACACCGGGCATCAGGCCTATGTGCACAAGATCCTGACCGGCCGCAAGGACCAGTTCGATTCGCTGCGGACGCGGGGCGGGCTGTCCGGCTACCCGAGTCGGGCCGAGAGCGTGCACGACTGGGTGGAGTCTTCGCACGCCTCGGCGTCGCTGTCGTACGCCGATGGCCTCGCGAAAGCGTTCGCGCTGACCGGCCAGGATCGGCATGTGGTCGCGGTCGTCGGTGACGGCGCGCTCACCGGCGGCATGTGCTGGGAGGCGCTCAACAACATTGCCGGAGCTCCCGATCGTCCGGTGGTCGTGGTGGTCAACGACAACGGCCGCTCCTACGCGCCCACCATCGGCGGCCTCGCCGACCGGCTGACCGCGCTGCGCACCCAGCCTGCCTACGAGCACGCGCTGGATGCGGGTAAGCGGATCCTCAAGAGCATCCCGCGCGTCGGCGAATCCGCGTACTCGATGGTGCACGCGGTGAAGGCCGGGATCAAAGACGCCGTCAGCCCGCAGGAGCTGTTCAGTGATATCGGACTCAAGTACGTCGGCCCGGTCGACGGCCACGACGGTGTCGCGCTGGAAGCAGCCCTGCGCAGGGCGAAGGATTTCGGCGGTCCGGTCGTCGTCCATGTGGTGACGCAAAAGGGCCGCGGGTACTCACACGCCGAGAACCACGAAGCCGATCAGATGCATGCGTGCGATCCGATCGACCCGCTGACGGGCCGGCCGCTCGGCGCCAAGGCGCCCGGCTGGACCGCGGTGTTCTCCGAGGAGTTGATCGCGCACGCGGAACGCCGCGACGACATCGTCGCCATCACCGCCGCCATGCCCGGGCCGACCGGCCTTTCGGCATTCGGTGAGCGTTTCCCGGACCGGATGTTCGACGTCGGTATCGCCGAGCAGCACGCCATGGCCTCCGCCGCGGGTCTCGCGCTCGGCGGCATGCACCCGGTGGTCGCCATCTACTCCACCTTCCTCAACCGCGCCTTCGATCAGCTGCTGATGGATGTCGCCCTGCTGAAGCAGCCGGTCACCGTGGTGCTCGACCGCGCGGGCATCACCGGAAACGACGGCGCCAGCCACAACGGCATGTGGGACCTCTCGGTGCTGGGCATCATCCCCGGTATCCGCGTGGCCGCCCCGCGCGATGCGGGCACCCTGCGCGAAGAACTCGCCGAGGCGCTGGCCATCAGTGACGGCCCGACCGCCATCCGCTTCCCGAAGGGCAGCGTCGTCGAAGATATTTCGGCCGTCGAACGCCTCGAGGGCGTCGACGTGCTTCGCCTGCCCGAGCAGGACGGCGGCTCCGCTCAGACCCAGCGTGGTGACGTCCTCCTCGTCGCCGTGGGCCCCTTCGCCGAACTGGCACTGCAAGTAGCGGATCTGCTACAACCAGAAGGTATTTCGATCACCGTCATCGATCCGCGCTGGGTTCTCCCGGTGTCCGACACCATTGTCAAACTCGCCGAAAACTATCGCCTTCTGGTCACTCTCGAAGACGGCGGCCTGCACGGCGGCATCGGCTCCACCATCTCCGCCCGCCTCCGCGGCGCGGGCCTGGACGTGCCGACCCGCGATCTCGGTGTCCCCCAACACTTCCTGGACCATGCCTCGCGCAACCAGATCCATGAGGAATTGGGCCTGACGGCCCCCGACATCGCCCGCCGCATCACGGGTTGGCTCGACGCCCGCTGACCGCGGCGGTAACCTGCCTGGGCGCTGTCCCAACATGAGGTGAGTGGCACGTCATCGTGAGTACCACTCGCGATGTGCCGCGGCTGTGTGCCACTCACCGAACGCCGAGAGAACTTGGCAGGTCCCGATGGGAACCGAACAGCCGTCCGGTGCGTAGGTATGAGTGAACAGAACTCGAAGGTCCTGGTGGGGAATGACGTTGGCGATCGCGTCGGATACTGGCGCCGCGCATCGAGGGACTGGGCGGGGTGACCACCGTGATCACGAAGTCTCAGGTGTCTTTCGGTGCCGACCGGAAATTCGCGTGGTTGTGGCCGCCGCCCCGATAGAAGAGCAAGCCGCAAGACGCCCTCATGCTCACTCTGCGGCAGCTGGTGTGAGATCCGCTCGTCAGCAGCGTCGACGAGACCTCCCGGTAAGTGGACCCATCGGATCCGGATCACCGCCGACACAGTAGTCCAGCGAGTCCTGACATCCGGCTGGCTGGACGCGGCGTTCGACTTCGGCCTCGAGCCGATCCGCTAGCGGTCGGCCGCTGATTGCGGCGAGTGGAACATGGCAGGGCCGATCTCGATGTTTGCGGCGGCCATGCCCGCTCGGCGGGAGTGGGGTCGGATGCTATCGCGCGGAGTTGCGGCGATGGGAGGCGCGGACTTTCACGCGATTGCCGCAGACGTTCATCGAGCACCAGGTGCGGCCGCGGTTGCGGGAGTGGTCGTAGAAGGCCCAGCGGCAGCTTGGTTCGCGGCAGGTTTTGAGGCGGGACCAGGTGCCCGCGGCGACGGCAGTGGCGATGTCGGCGAGAAGGGTGGCCAGGGCGGTGTCGACCGATCCGTGGGTGGCGGGCACCAGGGTCGGGGGCGTGCTGGTGACGTCGAGTGTCAGGGGGAGTTCTGCGGTCATGGCCGACAGCTCGGCATGTGCTGTGGGGTCGAGTCCGTCGGGTCGTGGGCTGCTCACAGGGTCGGCATTGTTCTGGGCGAGCATGGCGCGCAGTCCTTCTCGGACTCGGGCCGCGCGGTCGCGTTCGTGGGCGGTGACGGCGGTGTCGCGGGGCAGTAGTGCGTGATCGTGCAGCCAGGTGGCCAGCTGGTCCGGGGTGCCGATGGCGTCGCCGTCGGCGCGGCGGGTGTTGACGAATTCCACTAGTCGACGCATCACGGCGGGCGTGCGGTCATCGGCGGCCGTGGTCTCGGCTCTGGCGGGCATGGCTACATGATAACTAACCATTGACGATAGGAGGTTAGCTAACTACCGTTCCTTTAACACCAGTTACTGGGCTTCAGGCCACCACACACAGGAGAGTTCGCCATGGGATCGATCAAGAAGGAGATCGTTGTCGAGGCCCCCGTCGACGACGTATGGGCGATCATCCGCGATTTCGGCCAGGGCCCGATTCGCATGGCGCCCGGTTACGTCACCGAGTGCCGGCTCGATGATCCCGGCGTTCGGGTGGCCACGTTCGTGAACGGAACGGTGCTGCGTGAGCGTCTGATCGCGTTGGACGAGGCGGAGCACCGATTCGTGTACTCCATCGTCGGCGACAGTGTCGCGCCGGTGCACAACAATGCGTCGATGCAGGTCTTCCCGCACGACAACGGCAGCCGGTTCGTCTGGATCCACGACGTGCTGCCCGACGAACTCGCGGTCGCGTTCGGTGTGGGCATGGACGAAGGTTTGCGGGTCTTCAAGGAAACCGTCGAAGGCGCGGTCACCGCCAAATCCTGACTTGTTCCGCGTCTCGCCCGGCAGGCCAATGGTGTGGCGCAGATCCAGGAACGGGCGTTAAGCGTCGCGCGTTTCCGGAGTCAGCGCTGCCGTCAGCCGAGGTACCGCCAGCTCCCGCTGCCACGGCCGCGCCCCGCCCGACTTGAGGAATCCGTCGATGGCCGCCGCCAGGTCGGCGGGTGAATCCGGGATACGGTCGTAATCCGGCAGCCCGTCCCAGCACAGGCGCCGCACCAGGTCGGGGGAGAGCAGATTCTCCACCGGAATGGCATGTTCGGTGGACAGCTCACCCATCTCGGCACGCGCCCTGGTCAGCCGGGCGGCCGCAGCGGCATCCCGGCGTTCCCACCGGTTCACCGGAGGCGGCCCGTCGAAGGGCTGGGTCAGTGGCGGCAGCTCACTGTCGGGCAGCGTCCGACCGCGGTCGACGGCGCCGAGCCACTCTCGGGAGTACCGCCGCTGCCGTGGCCCGCCGAAGACCGGCAGCGCCCGCAGCTGGGCGATGGTGCGCGGCTCGGTGGTCGCGGCGGAAACGATCGCGGAGTCCGGGAGGATGCGCGCGGGCGCGACGTCGCGGGATCGCGCCAACCCGTCCCTGGTGTTCCACAGTTCGCGCACGATCGCCAGCTGCCTGGTGCGGCGCAGTTGGTGGATACCGGAGGTACGCCGCCACCGATCGGCCTTCGGCGCGCCGGGCTCGGTGCTGCGAACGTGCTCGAATTCCTGTGCGGCCCAATCTGTCTTGCCCTGTTCGTCGAGTGCTTTCGCGACTTCGTCGCGCAGTTCCAGTAGCAGCTCGACATCGAGCGCGGCGTAGTTCAGCCACTCGTCGGGCAGCGGCCTCGTGGACCAGTCGGCCGCGCCATGGCCCTTGCGCAGCGCCCTGCCGAGCAGCTTCTCGACCATCGCCGCGAGCCCGACGCGTTCGAAACCGGCCAGCCTGCCACCCAATTCGGTGTCGAACAGCCGCGCGGGATGCAGACCGAGTTCGGCGAGACCCGGCAGGTCCTGGTCCGCCGAATGCAGTACCCATTCGAGATCGTTGATCGCCTCGGCCAGCGGGGCGAGCTCATCGGTCACCGGAATCGGGTCGACGAGGAAGCTGCCCGCTCCGGCGCGGCGCAGTTGGATCAGGTAAGCCCGGGCCGAATATCGGAAACCGGACGCACGTTCGGCGTCGACAGCCAGCGGACCGGTGCCCCCGGCAAGGCGGGCAGCGGCATCGGCGATCTCGCGTGCGGTAGCCAGTACGGGTGGAACACCCGCCGCGGGGACCAGCAGCGGCTCCGCTGCGTTGTCTTCCGCTGTGCTGCCCTGGTCGGACTCGTCTGCTACCGGCATAAACTTGAACTTTACGTGGCGGTTAGATGTGGTCGTTGCTGGTATAGGACTCTGGCCGCAGATGGGTGATCCCGGCGGGCGGCAGCCCGGCCGCGTAGGCGAGCACTTCGCAGAACGCTTCCACGTGTGGCCGCATGTCGGTGGTGACCGCAGTCCACGATGCGCGCAGCTCCAATTGGTGCGCCCGTGGCGGCCCGGCGATGTCGCCGTAGCGCACCGAACTCGTCGAGGTGACGGTGCCGCCCAGGGCCGTGAACGGCTCGTTGCGCGTTTCGAGAGCGTCCACCAGCCAACTCCAGGCGACCTCCGGCAACAGCGGGTCGGTGGCCAGCGCGCCGTCGATGTCGGCCTGGATATAGGCGACCAGACGGAAGGTGCCGTGCCATGCGTCGTCGCCGTCCGGATCGTGTAGGAGGATCAGCCTGCCGAACGCATCGCCCTCGGAATCGACTGGCACGACAGCGGTTTCGGGGTGTTTGACTTCGGCGCCGAGCGCGTACGAATAGGGGGCCAGGCGTTGCGGCGGGCGGATCGGTGCCAGCTCGATCCGAGGGTGCACGGTAGCGGTGGCCATCGCCTCGACCGCGGCACGAAATTGAGCTGGCTCATCGGGTCCCTCGGTCGGTGCGGCTCCGTCGCGGAAGTCGAGCGGTGTCACGAAAGCGACGGTAGACCTAGTCCCCCCGACGCGGTCGGAGGCGCGCCGCCGAGCCGCTTTCTGCACCGTCGGATGCGGTGTTTCTGCGGCGCCGTGCGGGGCGAATGAAGACGAGTCAGGCCGGCTGTGGGTGTGGCTTGCCGCGGGCACTGCCCGGCCGGCCGCGGTCGCGTGTCGGACGTCGTCTCAGGAGTGGCTCTTCGCCCGGCCGAGCGAAGACCGGGCGGTGGCCCGCTTACGATGAAGGCGATGAACACTCACACCCGCCGCCGGTTGACCGATGCTCCGTTCCTGGCCGCCGCCACTGGCGCCGCACCGAGCCGTCGGCCGGTCTGGTTCATGCGTCAGGCCGGGCGGTCGCTGCCCGAGTACCGCGAACTGCGCAAGGGCATCGGGATGCTCGAATCCTGCTTCGATCCGGAGCTGGTGTGCGAGATCACCATGCAGCCGATCCGCAGGCACGGCGTGGATGCGGCGATCTTGTTCTCCGACATCGTGGTTCCGTTGAAGGCCGCGGGCATCGACCTCGACATCGTGCCAGGTGTCGGTCCGGTGATCGCGTCGCCGGTACGCACCACCGCCGATGTGCGGGCACTGCCGCGACTGCGTCCCGAGGAAGTGGGCGCGGTCACCGACGGCGTGCGGCTGTTGACCGACGCACTCGGCGACACGCCGCTGATCGGGTTCGCGGGCGCCCCGTTCACGCTCGCTTCGTACCTGGTGGAGGGTGGACCGAGCAAGAACCACGAGCGAACCAAGGCGATGATGCACGCCGACCCGCAGACCTGGCACGAGCTGCTCGGCGTACTGACCGACATCACCATCGCGTTCCTGCAGGCGCAGCTGGCCGCGGGCGTCGACGCGGTGCAGTTGTTCGACTCGTGGGCGGGCGCGCTCTCACTCGCCGACTACCGCACCTTCGTGCTGCCACACTCCGAGCGGGTGTTCGCGGAGGTTGCTGCCGCAGGCGTGCCGCGCATCCATTTCGGTGTCGGGACCGGTGAGCTACTCGGCGCGATGGGAGAGGCGGGCGCGGACGTCGTCGGTGTCGACTGGCGGGTACCGCTGACCGAAGCGGTGCGTCGCGTCGGACCGGGAAAAGCGTTGCAGGGCAACCTGGATCCCGCGGTCCTGTTCGCCGGTCCGGCAGCCGTCGAGGCCGAGACGCGCCGGATCGCCCGCGAAGCCGACGAGGCGATCACCATGGGCGCGGCAGGACACATCTTCAACCTCGGCCATGGCGTACTGCCCGACACCGATCCCGGCGTGCTGACGGCCTTGGTCGAGCTGGTCCACGAGCTCTGAGCTTGCCCTTTGCGTGATCGCTGCTCGGCCGATTCGCACCGGCCGGTGGTCTCGTCCGCAGATATCGGGAACAGGGCTGATCAGCGGAGGGTTCAATCCGTCGTGGATGTGTCGGTGCAGGAGATTGTCGCGCGGATATTCGCGCATCAGCCGCGGCTCGGGTCGACGCGTCTGGTGGCGGTGGACGGGGGCGGTGGCGCCGGGAAATCCACGCTCGCAGCGTCTTTGGCCGCGGAGTGTGGCGCGCAGGTGGTGCACACCGATGATTTCGCGGCCGAGAACAACCAGCTCGCCTGGTGGCCGCGGTTGGAAGAGCAGGTGCTCGAACCGATCGCGTGCGGCAGGCCGGGGCGGTATCAGCGCTACGACTGGGTTGATCGGGTCTTGGCCGAGTGGCGCGAGGTCACGCCAGGTGGCGTGATCGTGTTGGAAGGCGTGTCCTCCGCGCGTGCCGCTGTGCGTGATCGGCTGTCGTTGGCGGTGTGGGTCGAGACACCACCCGACGTGCGGTTGGCCCGTGGGCTCGAGCGGGACGGTGCCCATACGCTGCCGCTGTGGCAGCAGTGGATGGCGACCGAGGACGCGCACTTCGCGGCCGATCGCACCCGGGAGCAGGCAGACCTGATTGTCGGTGGCGACACCAGCGGCCGATAGCGGGCAGGTTACGGTCGAAGGTATGAGAATCGCGGTTGTCGGCGGCGGAATCACGGGATTGGTTGCCGCGTATCGATTGCGGACACTGCTCGGGCCGCGAGCCGACATCGTGGTCATCGATCGGGCCGATCGAGTGGGCGGCATTCTGTACACCGGTGAATTGGCCGGGGAGCCTTTGGATCTCGGAGCTGAGGCCTTCGTCGGCCGGCGGCCGGAGGTGCCGGGGCTGGTGCGTGAACTCGGATTGGAGCCGCAACTGGTCGTTCCGGCGGGGCTGCGTCCACTGCTGTGGTCGGAGGGCTGTGCGCATCCGATGCCGGAGCGCACTCTGATGGGCATCCCCGTGGATGCCGAGTCGATGCGCGGGCTGGTCGACGCCGACACACTCGCGCGGATCGACGCGGAGGCCGATAGGCCGATGGCATGGTACCCCGACGCCGATATCGACGTCTACAGCCTGATCGCCGACCGGTTCGGTGCACAGGTCGCCGAGCGCAGCGTCGACCCACTGCTCGGCGGGGTGTACGCCGGCAGCTCCCGTTCGATCGGTGTACGTGCGGCGCTGCCGACGCTGGCCGCGGCACTCGACGACGGCGCACCGAGCCTGACCCACGCGGTCGCCGCTGCCATGCCGCCGCCGTCCGACGCGCCCGTCTTCGGCGGCATCCGCGACGGCTATCGGGTACTGCTGGAAGCACTCTCGGCCAGATCCGATGCGAAGTTCGTCACCGCGACACCGGCTACTCGACTGGCCCGCGGCGGGCGCGGCTGGGTCGTCGACCCGGTCGGTGCCGTGGACGCGGTCGTGCTCGCCACCCCGGCGCCGGTGACCGCCCGCCTGCTGCGCACCCTCGCGCCCGCCGCGTCCGCCGCAGCGGCAGGAATCGAGCTGTCCTCGTCTGCGCTTGTCGCACTGGCACTTCCGCGGGACACGGCGCTTCCGCAGAACTCCGGCATCCTTGTCGCCACTGGAGAATCTTTGCGGGCCAAGGCATTCACCCTGTCCAGCCGCAAATGGGCACATCTGGCGCAGCGCGAAACCGCAGCTGTGCGTGTCTCCTTCGGTAAATTCGGCGACGATTCCACCCTGTCCTGGTCCGACGCCGACCTGATCGCCGCCGCCACCGAAGACCTCGCCACCGTCACCGGCGCCACCATAGAACCGATCGGCGCACTCGTTCAACGGTGGCCGGGCGGCCTCGCCCAATACGCCCCCGGCCACACCAACCGTGTCGCCGAAATCGAGTCGGCGACAGCAAATCTCGATGGCCTCGCCGTCGCGGGCGCCTATCTCCACGGCGTCGGTGTCCCGGCCTGCGTAGCCTCGGGCACGGCGGCTGCCCACCGGATCGCAGGTGGACAAGCGTGAACACAGCCCCTGCTGCTCGGCCTCCGGGCCGTGCGAGGAGCTGACGCGGTCTGCGATTCGTATCGTTCGAAGGTTCTCGGCGTGTGATGCCAGCAGTCGGCGCGGGCTTCGATGACGAGTTTCGTCGGCGATAGGTGGCGAGGCCGCGCGATCGTTCGGCATGGTGACTTCGCTCGGCCCGTGGGCGACCGCGTTCGGTCGAGTGGCACGATGGAGGCATGGCGCGACTCGACTACCAGGCCCTCAACTCCACCATCCGGTACCTGATGTTCTCGGTATTCCAGGTGAAACCGGGTGTGCTCGGGGAAGATCGGGCGAAGGCCATTGCCGATGCGCAGGCGTTTTTCGAGGGGCTTGCCGATCGTGACGTGGTGGTGCGCGGCATCTACGACGTCGCGGGCATGCGAGCCGACGCCGACTTCATGATCTGGACGCACGCCGAACGTGTCGAGGATCTGCAGGCCGCGTACGCCGACTTCCGTCGCACCACAGAGCTGGGTAGGGCGAGTACTCCGGTGTGGAGCAATGTGGCGCTGCATCGGCCTGCCGAGTTCAACAAGAGTCACGTCCCGGCGTTTCTTGCCGGTGAAGACCCCGGCAATTACATCTGCGTCTATCCGTTCGTGCGGTCCTACGAGTGGTACCTACTGCCCGACGACGAGCGCCGCAAGATGCTCGCCGATCACGGCAAAGCCGCCCGTGGCTACCCGGATGTGCGCGCCAACACCGTCAGCTCGTTCGCCCTCGGCGACTACGAGTGGATTCTCGCCTTCGAGGCGCCGGAGCTGCACCGCATCGTGGACCTGATGCGTGATCTGCGCGCCACCGAGGCTCGCCTGCATGTGCGTGAAGAGGTTCCGTTCTACACCGGTCCGCGCGTCGAGGTAGACAAGCTCATCGCCGCGCTGCCCTGAGCCGGACAGTCTTCGGCGGCGACATCGGAGCCTCCCCGCCTGCGGTCACCACGGATGCGGGCCATAGCGCGGTATTGCGGCTGCCGAGCGGGTCGACGTGCGTCTTGACCTCGGGCGATTCGGACCAGGCCCCGCCGCGGGCACCACTTCGGTGCGTGCTGGGGCGGACAATCCGGAGGTCGGCGAGTGTCCGATGGGAGACGACATGCGGCCGGCCTCGTGGTGGCGACGACACTGCTGGCGGCCGCACCAGGGGCCACCGCGGAATTCCCGGCAGCAGAATTCCACGCTGCCGAGCTGAATCCAGGATCGGCCACGTCAGGTTCGGCGGACGTCCCGTCCGGCTCGGCAGACGCGAGCGGAGAGGCATTCTTCGGCAGCGGCCGGACAGCGCGCAAGTGGTGTCGTCTACCTGCTGTGCCGTGTTTTCGTCGACCTGCCTTCGGCGGCAGGCACTGCAATTTCTGAGCAATCGCGACGCAGCAGACCGCATGCCCCGAAATTTCGGGGCATGCGCACCGTGACCGCGATCCGTATCTTTCCGCTGAGCGCCGAAGACTACTGCGCTGCGGTGCCCGAGGGGTGCAGCTGCAGTGCGATGGAGTTGATGCAGTAGCGCTTGTCGGTGGGCGTGTTATACCCCTCGCCCTCGAACACGTGGCCGAGGTGGCTGTGGCAATTCGCGCACACCACTTCGACCCTTCGCATGCCGAGGGTGTCGTCGGAGCGCAGGATGACCGCCTCCGACTCGGCCGGATCGAAGAACGAAGGCCACCCGCAGTGCGAGTCGAACTTCTCGGTGCTGCGGAACAACTCGGCCCCGCACGCACGGCACACGTAGACGCCTTCGGTCTTGGTGTCGGTGTACTCGCCGGTGAAGGGGCGTTCGGTCGCGGCCTGCCGCAGCACCGCGTACTCCTCGGGATTCAGCTTGGCCTTCCACTCCTGCGGCGTCAGCTGGATGCGAGGCGCGGGCAGGGTCGTGTCAGCGTCGGAACTCATTGCTCCACGCTAATAGGTTTTCGGCTGCCGCGCCGCAAGCCAGGTCGCTACTTGACTGCGCTCGGCTCCGGTTCCCGAAGTCCGGACCGTTCGCTGTCCTCGGTGTCGCTGTCCTCGGAGTCCGTCTTGCTCGCACTCTGCGCCACGGCGGCGGAAACCGTGTCGCCGCGGGAATCAGGCGCCGACGCCCAGGTCGGGTCGATGCCGAATTGCAGTCGACCGTCACGCTTGGCCGCCAGATAACGGTCACCGAGCACGCAGAAGATCACGATGAGCAGCAGACCCCAGCCGAAGGTGATGCGCAGGTACTCCAGGTTGCGCCCGAAGCCCTGCCAGCGGTCCGAGAGCCACTTGTCGTAGGACATGAACCCGAACACCGCCAGCCAGGCAGGCCAGTTGCGCAGCACCGAATTGTGCAGCACCACCGACATCAGCAACGGGAACAGCATCATCGAGTAGTACATCTGCCCGAGTGAGGGCAGCAGGAACGACGCGGTCATCAGCACACCGGACGCGGTCGTTACGAAGAACAGTTCGTCCTGGCGGTAGTAGCGGTACAGCAGCCACAGCGTGATGGCGACCAGAATGCCCATGAAGATGCGCATACCCCAGGTCAGCCACAGCGGCAGACCGTAGTAGGCCGCATTGCCGACGATGGCGCTGTTGAAGTAATCCCGCGACTCGACGATGTAGCGCGCGGTGCGGGTGAAGAACTTGTCCGCGTCCTTCGACAATGGCCAGGCGATCGCGGTCAGCGCGACAGGTACGCCGATCGCGGTGTAGAAGACCTTCCACTGCCCGCGGGCGGCCGCGATCAGGATCAGCGGTGCCAGTGTCGGTTTCACGGCGATGCTCAAGCCGAGTATCGCGCCTGCCCATAGGTCTCGGCGCTGCAGCAGCAGATGCAGGAAGATCACCTCGGCCAGCAGAATGCAACCGTTGACGTTGGTGAAAACTAGTGTGTTGGTGACTGTTTCGGAGATGAACATGGCGAACAGCAGCACCGGAGCCGCCGCCGAGGACAGCGTGAACTTGAACAGCTTCAGCAGCAGGTAACAGGCCAGGATGATGGCGGCGGCGTTCAGCAGGATGAAGCACCAGCGCGACTTTTCCGGATCGACCAGGGCCAGCGGCGCGATCAACAGGGTGCCGCTCGGCGGGTATAGGTAGTGCGGGTCCACCGAGTCGAAATTGGCGGTGTACACCGGGTTGCCGTTGAGGAAGGCCAACGACGCGTTGTAGACCGGTTTGAAGTCGTCGGTGATGAACCCGTTGACAGCCTTGATGAAGACCCGATTGAGCACAGTCATGACCGCTAAGGGCCAGAGTGCGAACTTGATCGCTTCGGCGGTGGTACGAGCGGTGCGCGGCTCGAGCTGTCGAAGTAACACTGGGGCACGGTACACCGGATCAGCTCATGACGGTTGCGGGGACCTGCCCGGCGCGCCATATCAGGGGGTCATGCGGGGCACGCGGTGCCATCCTTGGGCAACTTCGCGTCCTTCAGATAGTCGAGCAGCGCCTGTTGCGCACAGCCGGAGTGGGTGAAGACCGGATGGCCCCAGCCCTGCCATGCCACCGAGGCGTGGCGGGCGCCCGCTGCGCCGAGCGCGCCGGTCACCGACGCCTGGCCACTGGTGCCGACGACCGGATCCGCGATCCCGCCCAGAACGAGAACCGGCAGGTCGAGCTTTGCGGGCAGCGGTGGCGCACCCGAGACCGGCCAGGCGGCGCACGCCATCATGGCGATCGCGGCGGCCTTGCCGAAGACCGGATACTTCTGTCCCCACTCGGCACTGAGTTCCGTGGCCCGGCTGGGGGTCGGCGGCGTCTGATTGTCGGTGCAGCGGTTCACGAATTGCCCGTCGCTCGCGGTGGCGGCGGATTCCCGCAGGATGAGGTTGCCGAGCGCACCGCGGTCGCCGCGTCCGGCCGCCGAGAGTGCGTCGGCGAGTTCGGCAATGCGGTTGGCCTGGTCGGCGCGCGGTCCGCCGAGGAAACCGGTCACCGCGGTCAGCAGCGCATTCGCGGAGATATCGCCGAGACCGCCGGTGCTCGCGCGTTTCAGCAGATCGGTGACCGCCGCGCGCGGGTCCGCGCCGAGCGAACAGTTGATTCCGGTGCAGCGCTGCGAGAAGGCGGTCAGCGCCGCCTCCGCGCCTTGGACCTGCTGTTCGGTCCTGGTGGTCGCGTCGGCGCCGACGGCTTCGGGGGAGTCGAGGACCAGGCGCGACAGGTGGTCGCCGTACCTGCGGGCGAAGCTGAGCGCCACCTTGGCGCCGTTGCCGCTGCCGAGCAGGTCGATGTGCTCGACCTGCCACTGCTTGCGCAGCTGTTCGATGTCGTCGGCGGCGTGGGGGGCGTCGAACGTGCCCTCGTAGGGGTGCAGGAAGTCGCGGCACGCGATGGTGGCGTCCTGGCTGAACCCGGTCACCGCCTCGGCGGGATCGGTTGCGCCCGGCGCGAATTGAGCGTTGTCGGCGAGGCCGCGGCGCACGTCGATCGGCAGGCAGTCGATCGGTTGCGAGGTGCCGAGGCCCCGGCGGTCCACCGCGACAATCGGACGCGTGGTCAGCAGACTGCTCGCCGGTCCGACGGCCAGCCCGGCCAGGGTGGCCGAGGAGGACCGATCCGCTCCGGAGGTGAGCACCAGCGGGGCGGCGTCGGCCGGGGTCTGCGGCAGGCGGGCCCGCATGGCGCCCGCACGGAAGCTGCCGAGCACCGAGCCCGTCCCGTCGATCGGTGTCGAGAACTCCGCGCAATCCAGGACCAGGCCTGCGGGCGCTGGGCCGAGCCCGAGCAGGTCGAGCGTCGGTGCCGTGCACTCCCGCCAGCTCAGGTCGGTCTTGGGCAGCTCGGCCTTGGGCGGCGGTGGCGGCGTCGACGTGGCGGCGGGCCCCCCGACGGCGGGCGCGCGCTCGACGGCGACACCGGGGCGATCGGAGGGGCCCGCACCGCATCCGGCGATCATGATCGAGAGTGTCGAGGCCAGCACGGCGGCCCGAGTCCAGCGCATGCGCTACAGCCTGCCAGGTTCGCCCGGTTGTTTCACAAAGGAGCCGTAGATGAGCGCCGGGGCGTGGGTGTCGCGCACGTCAGCGACGGGCCCAACGGGTGAGTATCGTGCCGTCGTCGTCGAGCAGGATGTGCGTGCGTGCCATGGGGGTGCGGAACTCGTGCGCGGACAGCGAAATTCGTCGCGCCGTCCCGCCGACCAGCACGGGTGCGGTGGTCAGGCACAGTTCGTCGATCGCGTCGGCGTCGAGCAGCTCGCCGAACAGGTGGGGCCCGCCCTCGCACAGCACGCGGCGCAATTCGAGCTTCTCCAACGCGCGCAGCAGCCCTTTCGGTGTGACCGCGATATCGCCCGCCTCGACGACCCGCGCGCCCGCGTCGCACAACTGCTGCTTGCGGTCCTGCGGCGCTGCCGCGGTCGTAATGATGATGGGTGCGACGGAGGTATCGGTGCACAGCCGCGAGCCGGGGTCGATCGCGGCGCTCGCAGTGAGCACGGCGATCGGCGGCGGTGCGCCGTCGCGGTGGCCGCCGAGTCCGCGGTCGTAGAGCGCGCGGCGCCGCTGTGGGTCGGCGCGGACGCCGCCGTAGTTCTCGGCTCGCACGGTGCCTGCGCCGACGAGGATCACATCGGCCAGCTCGCGCAGCATCGTGAACACCGACTTGTCGGCGGGCGTGCCGAGACCCTCGGACAGTCCGCCGCTGGTGGCGGCGCCATCGATGCTGGACACGAAATTGGCTCGGACCCAGGGCCGGTGGAGCCGGGCGGGGTAGGCGTACAGCTCGGCCAGGTCATCGTCGCTCAGCCGTGTGAGTTGGATCGCATTGTGGATACGCTGCATGAAGCAACATCACACCACGTCATTAGGCTCCGTCTATGCAAGAACACCTTGTCGATCGCCATCCGGAGGTTCCGGCAGACCAGTTGGTCGCGCAGATGGTGCCCCCGCCCATGTTCGACGAGGTCAGTTTCGCCTCCTACATTCCGGATCCGAAGGAGCCGAGCCAGGCCGCCGCGGTGCGCAAGGCCGAGGACTTCGCCGGCCAGGTCGCCAAGATCAACCATGCGGCCAACAAAAAGAGCCTGTTCGGCAAGAAGAAGCCGGTCAGTGGCGCGGGCCTGTATCTCGACGGCGGATTCGGTGTCGGCAAGACCCACTTGCTTGCCTCGATCTTCCACAGCGCGCCCGCGCCGAAGTCGTTCGGCACCTTCGGTGAACTCACCAATCTCGTCGGTGCGCTCGGCTTCAACAATGCTGTCGAGCGGCTGGCGGCCAACAGTGTGCTGTGCATCGACGAATTCGAACTCGACGATCCCGGCGACACCATGCTGGTCTCGCGACTGCTGACCGAGCTGTCCGCGCGCGGGGTGTCGATCGCCGCGACCTCCAACACGTTGCCCGGTCAGCTGGGCGAGGGCCGTTTCGCCGCGCAGGACTTCCTGCGGGAAATCAAGAAGCTCGGCTCGATTTTCGAGGCCGTGCGTGTCGACGGCCCCGACTACCGCCACCGCGATCTGCCGCCTGCTCCCGAGCCGACCTCGCCGGAGCTGTTGACCGAGCGGGCCACTGCCACATCGGGATCCACGCTCGACGAGTTCGACGCGCTGCTGCAACACCTGAGCACGCTGCATCCGTCGAAGTACGGTGCACTGATCTCTGGAGTGTCGTCGGTGTACATCTCGAACGTGCACCAGGTCAACGACCAGGCCGTCGCACTGCGCATCGTGGTGCTTGCGGACCGGCTCTACGACGCGAGCATTCCGGTGACCGTGTCCGGCGCCAAGCTCGACGAGATCTTCTCGCAGGAGATGCTCGACGGCGGCTACCGCAAGAAATACCTGCGCGCGATCTCGCGACTGCTGGCGCTGTCGCGTTTCGAAGCGGCTGCCGCATAGGGGTCACGGCACAAAGTTGACCTACTGGTATTTCAATTGGTTGGGTGGGTCTCGAAGCCGGGAGGCTGTTCGTTCAACCGATGGGAGACTTGTCATGGTCAGTCGTTCGATCCGTGTCCCGGTGGCACTCGCCGCCGGCCTCACCGTCGCCTTCGGGCCCGTGACAGGCGTTGCCCTCGCCGACCCGCCGACCGTCTCGGCGACCGTGTTCGACCGCTCGCTGAACCTGCAGGGCGTGCAGAACGCGCGTGACGCGGGCGGCTACCGCACCGTCGACGGCCGACTGGTACGCACCGGCCTGGTGTACCGCACCGGCCAGCTCAACAATGCGACACCGGCCGATCTCGCCGACCTGACCCACCGTCAGGTCCGCTACGTCGACGACCTGCGCACCGTCTACGAACGCGCCATCGGCCCCGACAAGGTGCCTGCCGGCGCCACCGCGCACTGGGCCGATGTCATCGGCCAGGCGCCGCCACAGACCCTGATCACCACCCTGACCGGTGGCGACGACCTCTATCGCGCCTTCATCACCGCCCCCGGCGCCAATGAGGCCTTCGCCGCGGTGCTGCGCGACATCATCGACACCGGAGACGGCGCCGTGCTGTTCCACTGCACCGCGGGCAAGGACCGTACCGGCTGGACCTCCGCGGTCCTGCTGACCATTCTCGGCGTCGATCGCGGCACCGTGAACCAGGACTATCTGCTGTCCAACCAGTACCGCAACACCGGCCCGAACGACACCATCAACGGCGTCCAGCAGCCCTGGCTCGACGCCGCCTTCGATCAGGCCGCCGAGACCTACGGCAGTTTCGACAACTACGTCCGCGACGGCCTGCGGCTCTCGACCGCCGACGTCGCCGCGTTGAAGGCCAAGATGCTGGCCTGATTTCGGCTGTCGTGCAAGGGATCCCGGCTGATGCCGGGATCCTCGGATGCCCGGATCAGGAGCGCGGGTGCGCGGCGTCCCAGCGATCGAGCAGCATGGGGATCTCCGTGGAGACGAACAGGAAGAACTCGTGCATGTCGCGGACACGGGCGGCTTGTTCGCCGTTCGGGTCGTCGAACAACGCGAGGCCGCGTGTGGTCGTGTCCGTGAGATCGGTGTATTGAGCGAGCTGCTGGCGCTGCAGGTCGGGGAGGATTCCAGGTCGGATCGAGTAGTAGTCCCTGCGGTCACCCGGCTTGGACGTCTTGTCCACCCAACGCATGGCGACCAGGGTCTTCAGTGCGCTCGAGATGGATCCCTTCGATGCCTGCAGCGCGTTGGCGATCTGGCCGAACGTCTGCTGGGGCGGGTCGCAGATCAGCAGCCAGGCCGCCGCCCGGCCGACCATCCGGACCAGGCCCATTTTTTCGAATACGAGCGCCAGATCCTCGACGAACGTCAACTGTTCCGGGGTGGGGTCGCTGGTCGGTTCGTTGTCCGTGCTGCTCATGATCGGGCCTCGCTGGCGCGCTGTTCGGTGATCCCCAGTGGCGCTGTGCATGTGTTTCGTTCGCTGCGCTCGCTCATCGGTCGAGTATCCCTTCGGTGGTGTCGATATGGGTAAACGGGGCGAGCCGTGTCGGCCCGCCCCGTTCGGAAAAATCAGACCGCCAGGTCGCGGCGATCGAAGGCGATCAGCGCGGCCGCCACGGCGAGGACAACCACGGCGACCAGCACCGCGAGGTTGATGCCGTTCCAGCCGTTGACCAGTGGCGAGTCACCGATCGCGTAGTAGAACGGCGACAGCTTGCGCAGCCATTCGGTACCGTCGAACATCCCGCCGAGGTTGTTGGCCAGGTAGGCCGCCAGCGCGACCAGCGCGGCGAATCCCAGTGTCAGCGTACGCTTTCCGGTGAGTGCGCCGATCAACAACGTGATCGTGCCGACGACGAGGGCGAGCAGACCGAGTCCCGCGCTTGCGGCAACGATATTGCCCGCTGGGATGTTCATCTGTCCCGCGTTGGCGCCGGCGATGATGCTCAGGGTGAAGACAGTGGTGACGATTCCGGTTTGCACCGCCAGCGCCGCGAACCGCTGAGCGAGCAGAACCCGGCGGCTGATCGGTTGGGCCAGTAGCAGATCCAGCGTTCCGCTGTCCTCCTGGGCGGCCGAACGTGCTGCGAAGGTGACCGCGAAGATGAGCAACAACAGCGTACCCATCATCGCGTACACCATGGATTGCATATAGCCGGTGGCGCTGGCGAAATCGCCCATCCCCATGGCTTCGTACATCTTGTTCTGCTTGATATCGAGCGAGCCCTGCTGCTGCAGCGACTGGAAGTTGGGCAGGTACATCATCGGGACGATGGCCAAGCCGATCGACCAGCCGATCAGGCCGCGGCGCTGTTCCTTCAGTGTCTGGGTGAAAACCGAGCGGGTCATGACGAGTTCTCCTGTGCGATAAGTATTTCGGTGGTGTGCTTGCCGGTGTGGGTCAGCGGCCGTAGAGGCTGAAGAAGATCTGCTCGAGATCCGGCTCGGTGGAGAGCACGCTGACCAGGCGGTACTTCGCCGCCATCTTGAACAGGTCGTCGACTTCACCTTCGGTGGTGCAGCGCAACGTTTTTCCCTCGATGGTCAGGTCGCGCACATCGGGCAGCTTTGCGAAGTCATCGGCGAAAATATCCTCGCCGAACACCAGCTCGACCGAGCGCGGCGAACGCCGCCGCAAATCCTCGACGTTCTCGGTGCCGAGCAGCTTGCCCGCGCGCATGATGACGGCCCGATCGGCGGTCTGCTGCACTTCGCTGAGAATGTGGGAGGACATGAACACCGTCTGCCCGTTGTGCTTCGCCGCGGTGACCAGGTCCAGGAAGCGCTGCTGCAGTAGCGGATCCAGGCCGGAGGTCGGTTCGTCGAGGATGAGCAGGTCCGGGTTGTGCATGAAGGCGGCGATGATGCCGACCTTCTGCTTGTTGCCCTTGGACATCGCGCCGACCTTCTTGGACAGATCCAGATCGAGCAGATCGGCGAGGTCGGTGATCCGATTCGCCGGGACCGTGCCGCGCAGATCGGCCAGGAACCCGAGCAGGTCGCGTGCGGTGTTGCGGCCCTCGATCTCGAGCTCGCCCGGCAGATAGCCGATGCGCTTGCGCAGTTCTGCGCCGCCTGCGCGCGGATCGACGCCGAGAACTTCGACGTGGCCCGAGGTCGGTCGGATCAGATCCAGCAGGATGCGGATGGTGGTGGACTTGCCCGCGCCATTGGGCCCGAGAAATCCGAATACCTCGCCCTGGCCGACCTCGAGATTCAGCTCGGTGAGGGCGACATGCTTGCCGTAGTGCTTGGTCAGGCCCTCGGTGCGAATCGCGGCGGTGGTCATGATGCTCCTTCGAAAGGTTCTCGATCAGGTTCTGTATGTCTTGTGGTTTCCGTAAGAACTGATGTGTTCAGTAAAGACTGAACATCCAGAACTTGTCAACCCCGAGTCGGACCCTATTACGATGCGGGCATGACGAAGTTCGAGACCTGGGACGGGTTGGAGCTCAACTACCGTGTGTGGGAGGGCGACGGGGTCCCGGTCGTGCTACAGCACGGGGTCGTCGCCGACACCAACGCCAACTGGATGGGCACTGGTGTGGTGCAGGCCTTGCGGGCTGCCGGGCACACCGTCGTCTCGCTCGACGCCCGCGGACACGGCCGCTCGGACAAACCGCACGATGCCGCGCGGTACTCGTGGGCGGCGATGGCGAAGGACGTCAGCGCGCTGTACGACGAGCTCGGCTTCGATCGCGTTGTGCAGGTCGGCTATTCGATGGGCGGGGTCATCTCGCTGCTGGTCGCGGCCGCCGACGATCGGGTGACGAAGCTGGCCGTCGGCGGCATCGGCTCGGGTGTGCTCGACTGCGGTGGCGTCGACCGCCGCGTCATCGACATCGACGACCTGCGCACCGCCATGCACGGCGACGGCGCGGGCGCATCCCAGGTCGCCATGATGTTCCGGATTCTCGCCGATGCGATCAGTGCCGACCGGGTGGCCATCGAGGCGGTCGCGACCGGTCTCGACGACGAACCGATCACCACACTGGCCGGTGTTACCGTGCCCACGCTGGTTCTGGCAGGCGCCGCCGACCCCTTCGCCGCTGAACCCGAACGCCTCGCCGCCGCCTTACCCGACGGCACCCTGGCCGTGGTGCCCGGCGACCACTTGATGGCCGTGATCGAACCGGCATTTCACGCGGCGCTGGTGAATTTCGTGAAGAGCTAGAGCGCCATTCGCATCACGAAGTCGTGATGCAGCTGGTTGCCGACGTGGAAGGTCTTGGTGCCCACCCTGGTGAACCCGTGCTTGGCGTAGAAACGTTGGGCACGGGTGTTTTCCTGATTGACCCCGAGCCAGACTCCCGCGGCCCCCTCTTCGCGAGCGCGCTGGAGTGCGGCGCGCATCAGCGCCTTCGACACCCCACTGCCGTGATGGCCCGGCAGCACATACATCTTGCTGATCTCGACGACCGGCCGCAGATTCACCGCCGCGGCGACCTGGGGATCGGCCGGATCGCCTGCGTGCAGCATCGCGTAGCCGACGATGTCACCGTTCGCGACCGCCTTCAGCACCGTGCGCGTCGGGTCGGTCAGGTATTCGCCGAAGCGCTCTCCGGACAGCACATCGCTGATGAAGATCTCGATGTCGTCGGCGGTGGCGCCGGGCGGGCAGGCTAGTGGAAAGGTCGCGGCCGCAACGTCACTGAGGGCCTCGGCGTCCCACAATCCGGCCCGGTCGACGGTGACTGGGATGTTGCTCATCTGTCCAGTACAGCATGATCGTCGCCCGCTGCGAGAAACTTGCCCGCTTCGGAACGTGAATGGAATACGCGTGCGAGCCCGATGAGGACTGCCGCGAAGACGAGTGGAAGGACGAATCCGACACGGTGTCCGAACCCGGCGGCGATCGCGCCTACCACACCGCCACCCACGAGCGTGCCCGCATAGTTGAACAGGTTCAGGCGCGCCATCAGCGCGTCCAATGCGCGTCCGGTGGTCAGCTGACCCGCCTCACTGAAACATAGCGGTGCGATCACCGGCATCCCGAGGCCCGCGACCAAGAAGCCGACAATGGCGACCACCGGCCCAGGAGCCGCCACCACCACGGTAAGGCCGACCACTCCGATCGTGGCGGCGATCTGCACGACCCGGTGCGGCCCGAAGCGCCGGACCCAGAGGTCGCCGCTGAGCCGGGCGATCAGCGAGGTGCCCTGATAGGCGGCCAATGCCAAGGCCGCGGTCGCCGAACTGGCGAGCAGGTCGTCGGTCAGATAGAGCGCAGACCAGTTGCTGACCGCGATGTCGATCGCGAACACCAGCGCCATGGCGATGCCGAACACCAGATAGGCCGAGAATGCGACGGCCCCCGATGGTTCCGTTGCTCCGGATTCGCTCTCGGCCGCAGCCGCTTCCGCCTGACCTGTTTCCGCCTCGTCGGCGCCGAGCAGCCGCGGTCCGAGTACCAGCCCGAGCACGAGTACCACCCCCGCCGCCGTCAGGACCGATTCGCGCAGCGTGACCTCGAGTGCTTCGCAGCCGGACACGAACAGCGCGCCGGTGATCGATCCCGCGCTCCAGGCTGCGTAGAACGACGACAGGATGAAGGTGCCGTACCCGTGCTGGATGAACACCGCCTGCATATTGGTGCTTGCATCGACGATGCCGACCGCGAATCCGTAGCAGCCGAGCGTCACCAACAGCACGATCGTGTTCGGCGCCATCGCGATCGCGCAGCCGGTGATCGCGATGCCCAGCAGACCGATGCGCAGCGTGGTGCGGCTCGACCAGCGGATCGCCAGTTGCTCGGCCGCCACGCTGCCGCCACCGGCGAGCAGCGACACCAACACCACCGACCCGACGATCAGGCCGTCGGACAGGCCGAATCGTTCCTTCTGCTGCGGCAAGTGGGTCAGTACCACGGCCAAGAACAAACCCTGCAACCCGAACGCGAAGGAGTTCGCGATCCGGGCGCCGCGCAGAGCAGGCGCAATCGAACTCATTCCCGAAGGGTAACGACACCGACAGCGGCACGTCCGCCGAATCGTGCACGCCGGGAGCTGTGCCGCGCCCCCGTGCCGCACGTTGGCCGATCATGGCGTCGCGTGCCAGTATCGAAGGGGTGCAAGGCAACCCGTCCGGGGAGGGATCATCGAGATGGGACAGCCGCAGGCGGATCTCTTTCGTGCACCGTATGCCTGCCGTGCGCACTACGGTAGGCGGGCCCTCGGCCCTTTCGTGCTGTCGGCGGAATGTGCGACATTTGTTCGTGGCCGGACACAAGGATGTCTCCGGCCTCGGATTCGGAGGAAGCGATGACAGCAACGTATCCGCCTGGCCCGCCGCTACCGGCATTCGTGCAGGGCTTCTTGTACATCCGCCGTCGGTCACTGATCTTGCCGCCGCTGCGTCGCCACTACGGCGATGTGTTCGCTCTGCGCGTGCCGCCCTTCGCGGACAAGCTCGTCGTGTTCACCCGGCCCGAACACATCAAGCAGATCTTCGCGGGCGACCCGCGCGACCTGCATGCCGGTGAAGGCAACCAGATTCTCGGGCCGATCATGGGCGCGCATTCGGTCTTGATGACCGACGAAGCCGAGCACGCCAGGGCGCGCCGATTGCTGATGCCTGCCTTCAACGGTGCGGCACTGCGCGGCTACCGGGACGTGGTCGCCGAGATCGCCGGCGCGGAAGTGCACCGCTGGCAGCCCGGTTCAACAGTGATCACCCTCGATCGGATGAACGCGCTCACCCTCGAGGTCATCATGCGGGTGGTGTTCGGCGTCACCGACGCACGCACCCGCGCGGCACTCGCACCGCGGCTGCATCGCATCGTCACCATCGGCGCTATCCAGTACATCGGCCTCCTGAAACCCGCGCTGCAGCGGTTCGCGCCGTGGAAGGACTTCCACGACAACCTGGTCGCCATCGACGATCTGCTCTACGCGGAGATCGCGGCCCGCCGCACCGCGCCCGACCTCGCCGAGCGCACCGATGTGCTGTCGAGGCTGCTGCAAGCAGGCGGTACGACCGACGCTGATCCGCCGCTCACCGATGCCGAATTGCGCGACCAGCTGATCACCCTGCTGCTGGCCGGGCACGAAACCACCGCCGCCGCGCTGTCCTGGGCCCTGCACGAACTCGCGGTCCACCCCGAACTGCAACAGCAGGCCTTCGAGGCGGTGCGCACCGACGACGACAAAGCACTCGAAGCCGTCATGAAGGAAGCCATGCGGCTGCGCACCGTGATTCCCGGCGCCGTCCGCAAACTCACCGACGACATGACCATCGGCGGCTGGCAGCTGCCCGCGGGCACCGTGGTCAGCTGCTCCATCCTGCTGGCGCACCGCAGCACGGAGAACTATCGCGACGCCGTCGCATTCCGGCCGTCGCGTTTCCTCGACGGGGAGGTGGAGCCGAACACCTGGCTCCCCTTCGGCGGCGGGGTGCGCCGCTGCATCGGTGCGGGTTTCTCGCTCATGGAGGGCACCACCGTGCTACGCGAAATCCTGAGCAGATACCGCCTGTCGGCGCCTGCAGGCGCGAAGCCGGAACGCGGTCGTGTACGCAACATCACTACCGTGCCGCGCGGCAAGGCCAAGATGGTCGTCACTCCGCGTTCAGACGGGTGAAATCTTAGGCGGGCTTTGCCGCACGGGCGCAGGCGACGTAATCTCCGTCCCATGACGAGCGGGAACCGCATCGCGATCGTAGGTGCGGGCATCGCAGGCCTCGCCTGCGCGAAGGTGTTGCGACAGGAGGGATTTCCGGTCGAGGTATTCGACCGGACTCCCGACGTCGGGGGTGTGTGGAGCGCGACGCGCCGGTATCCGGGGCTGCGCGCGCAGAACAGCAAGCACACCTATCACTTCTCGGACTATCCGATGCCCGCGGACTACCCTCGCGTGCCCGACGGGCAACAGATGCAGGCGTACCTGGACGGATACGTCCGTCACAACGGCCTGGGCGAGCACCTGCGGCTCAATACCGAGGTGGTCGCCGCCGATCCCGTCGACAGCGGTTGGCTACTGGAGATTCGTGACAGGGGCGGTATCCACCGCACCTCCTGCGACCACCTGGTAATCGCCAACGGCGTGTTCAGCGATCCCGTGCTACCCGACTTCCCGGGTGCCGACCGTTTCCGCCGCGCGGGCGGGCAGCTGGGTGTCGCCTCGAAATTCCATGACGTCGAAGCCGTGCGCGGCAAGTCGGTCGTGGTGGTCGGCTACGGCAAGTCCGCCTGCGATATCGCCGAAGCGGTCAGCCACGTCGCCGCCTCGACCAGTGTGGTCGCGCGACGGCTGCTGTGGAAGATGCCGCGCAAGCTGGCCCGCGTCCTGGATTACGAGCGACTGATGCTGACCCGCCTGGGGGAGGCACATTTCCGCTATCAGGAGCTCGGCCGGTTCGAACGCTTCCTGCACGGTCGTGGCGACTCGTTCCGCGACACCAATTTGGATGTGATCCAGGAGCTCGCCACCAAGCACATGAACCTGCGGGAATTGGGTCTGGTGCCTGAGGGTCGGTTCGAGGAGATCGCGGAAAGCACCGTCGGCCTCACCACCGAAAACTTCTACGAGCAGGTGGCGGCGGGCCGCATCGCGGTCCATCGCGACGCCACCATCGCGGAGATGCTCGGCGACAGCGGACCCGGCGTGCAGCTGTCCACCGGCGAGACGATCCAGGCCGACGTCGTCATCTGCGCCACCGGATTCCATCAGCGTGTCCCGTTCCTCACCCCGTACATCCAGCGTCAGCTCACCGACGACGACGGCAATTTCCGCCTGTACCGCCAGATCCTGCCTGTCGGCGTCCCGAACCTGACCTTCGTCGGCTACAACTCCTCGGTGATCAGTGCGCTCAACGCCGAGGTCGCCGCGCACTGGACCGCTGCATTGCTCAACGGCAGGCTCGCACTGCCCACCGCCGAGACCATGGGCGCGCAGGTCGACGAACGCCTGCAGTGGATGGCCGAGCGGACCAACGGCCACCACGCCCACGGCACTGCGATCACCCCGTTCTCCATCCACAACATCGATGAGATGCTCGCCGACCTGCACTATCGGTTGCCGCTGAGAACTCGCGCCGCCCAATGGTTCCGGACGATCAAACCGTCGTCCTACCGCGGTCTCGGCGAGCGTCGACCACCGGCGAACGAAACCACGCCGGGGGTGCAGGTGCCCGCCGGAACCCAGGCGGTGCCGGGCAGCTAGGCGATGGCCGGAATGTAGGCCACGCCGTGCGCACCCTGATTGGGGATCGATCTGTCCAGCGGCAGATCATCGCCGCGATCCACGCCCAGAGTCGCGGTGACCGCTGCGTTGTCGACGACGCTGACGGTCCCGGATTGCAGGTTGCTCACGAATCCCAGTGCTCCATTGGGAGTCGAGACAATGCCGTCTGGTGACAGGGCCAAGCCCTCGCTACCCCGGCACCGGTAGCCGTCGTGCCGCCCCATGACCGGCGAGATCGAGCACCGAAACGAATGGTGCCCGATTGTTGCTGGTTTAGACCTTCTTGCCGTCCGCGGTGAGTGTGGCCCAGTGCGGGATCGCGGCGTCCGCCGAGATGCGGCGCACCATATGTCGGGATTCCAGATCGATCGCCACAAGCCCGCCCGGTCCTGCGGGTCCCTCCTCGACACTCGCGTACAGCAGCCCAGCATCGGAGTCGAGCAACAGTTCGTGCGGTGCGTGCTCCGGAGACAGGTTGATGACATCGGCGACGTCATGGGTGTCGACATCGACCACGGTGATCTCGTGGCTCTCGGCCGCATGAGCCGGCCAATGGCCCGAGCGATAGGTGTGGCTGGCGTATAACAGCCGTGAGCTGGGATCGAAACGCAGTTCGTGTCCTTCGGGGAGGACATCGATTCGTGCTGTACGGGTTCGGGTGGAGAGGTCGAAGAAGCTCCGTCTGCAGCCGCTCTGGCTCAGCACAGCGAGCTGGGGATGCGGGGACATGAGTGGATGCGTCCTTCCGGCAGTGGATTTCGAGATCGGCAGGACGGCACCGTCTGTCGACAGCGCTAGGAGCCGACACGGATTATCACCAGTGCAATATTGGTAAGTTGTCTTTCCGATGGTGATAATCCATAGGTGGAAGCCTTGGACATGAACCTGTTGGTTGCTCTGGATGCGCTACTGGACACCCACAGCGTCACGCGGGCTGCCGAGCGGTTGCACACCTCGGCCCCCGCGATGAGCCGAACGCTGGCTCGGTTGCGTCGCGTGCTCGGCGATCCACTGCTGGTGCGCGCAGGCCGCAATCTGGTGCCGACGCCGCGCGCGCTGGAGTTGCGCTACGAAGTGAGCGTGTTGGTCGAGCAGGGCCGTGCGCTGCTCACCCCGCACGGCGCCCTCGACCCCGCGGGGCTCAAGCGCAGCTTCGCCGTGCAGGCGGGCGACACGGTGCTGACCGAACTTGCCGCCCCGCTGCTGGCCGCCGTCCGGACCCGAGCCCCTGGCGTCACAGTGCATTTTCTGCCCGACACTCTCGAAGGGACCGCAGCGTTACGTGACGGTCGAGTCGACATCGAGGTGGGCGTCATAGACCACACCGATCCGGAAACGACGGTGCAACGGGTGCTCGGCGACCGCGTGATCGGCGTCGCCGCGCCCGACCACCCGCTCGTCACCGACCGCGTCACGGTGGCGGCCTTCGCCTCGGCCGCCCACCTCGCCATTTCCCGACTCGGGCGCGCCCGGGGACCCATCGACGACCGACTGGCCTTGCACGGGCGCACCCGCCGCGTCGTGGCGACCGTCCCGAACCTCACCACCGCATTGCTCGCCGTCCGCGCGGGTCACCTGATCTGCCCGGCCCCCGCGGCCCTCAGCGCCACCACACTGACCGCACTCGGGTTGTGTGCCTTCAAGATTCCGCTACCCCTGCCGGAGGTGACCATCGGTATGGCCTGGCACCCCCGCAACACTGCCGACAGTGGCCACCGCTGGTTTCGTGAGCTGATCCGCGCCGTCCTCACCAACGCTGTCGAGGGCGCCGACCCGAGCCCTCGCCACGGCGACCGACAGTAGGCCGCCTCGGCCGTGCCCTGTCGATATCAGACGCGGGCCGGGGTTCATCAGACGCCGGCCGGGGTTCGTGGGCAAACAACCGGTAGTCGGGACAGTCCGCCGTCGACATCGGCTCGCCCGCCTCGATCGTGCCGCTGCCTTGTGCTGAGCCCGCCGAGCCGCCCGGACACCAGGTCGAGGTGGTATGCGCTTGCGGGCGTGGTGACGGCTGTTTCAGGACTGCATCGAAGTCGCAGGCAGGCCTTGGTCACCCGGTCCTGCGGTCTCGAACGAGGGCCCTCGGCATCGTCGCCCGAGAGTTCTATGCGGGGTTCAGTTTCTGCGATCGGTACGGCTTGGGGTCGGCCGCGGTGGCGTGTTCAGGGGGACGAACAGCCCGTGTCAGGCACCGGAGGGCCGCTGTCTACCCCTCGGTTCGCACCGCGAAATGCGGGTCGATACCGGGCAATTCGCTTTGAGAAGGCGCCTCGGGGCGAGCGCCGAAGGGGCCGTTGCGCTTGAGTTCGTCGAGCATCGCCTGCAGCTTGTCCACGTGAGAATTGTCTTCGGTGTTTGTGGCGGCGGCGCGATGGGCTCCCGGCGACATGGGGACGACTTCTTCGCGGTCGTTGCGGGGCGCGGTCATGCTGGAATCGGGTCGGGACGGGGGCGGTTCTAGGCGGCCGTTACTCGAACCAGGCGTGTTGTAGTCGGTCCGGCCGTTGCTCGATCCTGCGTTGTTGTAGTCGACCCGGTCGTGGTTCGTGGTCGGCGTGGATGCGCCGCGGCCGTTGCCCGCGGCGGGTGTGCTGAAGTCGGCCCAGTCGTTTCGGGATGCCGGGGGAGGGGGAGTGAGGCGTTCGTTGCTCCGGGTCTCGGCAGGTTCGGGTCGCTCGGAGTGCGTAGTGGGGGCTGCCTGCGCCCATTCGCCAGGGGGCGGCGCTAGGGGCTCCAGGCGCTCGTTGCCGAAGGTCGGTGCCGTCTGCTCGAGCCGGGAGTTACGTGGCTCGCTGTGTGTCGCGGGACCGAAGGGTTCGTTGTGGAACGGGGCTGCGGTCGACTCGGCGCGTGGTGTGCGTGGGGTGATCGTCGCCGGCTCGACCTGCTCGTGCTGCATTGGAGTCGCCAGGGATTCGGGCCGTTCGTTGCGGAAGGCGGGAGCCGCGGGCTCGGTCCGGCTATCCGGAGTCACGGCTGAGGCGGGGTCTCGGCGTGGCGTCGCCGGAGTAACGTCGAAGGGCGCTGTCGGTGTCCGTTCGGACTGGTCTGCGAGCGGCGGTATCGCGGTCGCTTCGCGGCGTTGCGCGCGCGAGGGCAGCTTCGGCGAATCCGGACGACTCGCGTCGAGCCTGCTGGAAGCGGCCTCGACGGTGTCCTTGCTCGTGGCGCTGCCGGATTCGACGCGTTCCAATCGCACGTCCAGCTTCGCCACATCGTCCCCGGCACGAAAAGCCCACGCCTCCAGCTTCGCAAGGCGCTCGACCACGTCGTTGTCTTCGCGATCGTCCACGCGGCCGGCCACAGCGTCCAGCTTGTCGCTCACCTCGCGCAAGGTCGTCGCGAGGCTCGACAAGAGCGCGCCGATCGACTCGCCACCCGGCTCGCCGTGGTCCATTCGTTTACCTTCTTCCCCGTATGTGCCCGAACTCCGCCCGTGGCCGGCCGATTCTATCCGTCGATCGGTAGATACGCGGCTCGAGGCAACCAACACCCAGTGGGCCGCGGCACTTTTCGTTCGCTTGGGAAACTACTCGCTGTCGTGCGCTATCGCTGCAGCGGTGATCGACCGATAGTAGATCGGCATGGAAGCGAGCGACTGTGTCGAGGGGGCTGTACGGGTGGCATGGACGCCTCGGCACAGACGGCCGAACGTCTCGAATGCACGTGCGTCGTGGTCCGGCCGTGTCATGGAATGGCGGCAAGTGGCAATCCGCCGGAACTTCTGTGGTGATGCTCTCGTATGTCGCTGCGAAATCCCTTGTGACGCACTGCACATTGGCTGGTAGGCGGTAGTTCTCCAATTGTGGCGCACCCGAGCGCGGGGTAAAGGGGACTGGCGGGCGATGGAAGTCTGACGCACTCTTGATCTATGGCCGGCGATCGAGGTCGTCGGAACTGCGGTGGTTTGGGCAGGGGAGTGGTCGCGTGAGGACGAAGCAGCGAGTGGACACCGCTTGCGGGCGTCGGGCGATGCTCGCCGAATTGGGCATATCGGATAGTCGCGTGTCCGATGACGCGGTGTCCGATGGGCGTGTGCGCGGACCGGTGCGGGACGAGTCCGGATATGCCTGTCGGTGCCCGGAATGTGTCGACGCGCAATGGAATATTCGGCGGCTGAAGTATTGGCTGGCCGCCAGGATGCTCGCCTACGGCGCCGACGAGGCCGAGGTTGATCGCCGCGTCGGCGACGTGCCGGTGGACATCTACTGGCGGGTCGGCGACCGGCAGTTCGCCATCGAGGTGCGCAGCGGGCCGCTGGATCGGGATTCGGCACAGCAACATACCGAGCGGCTGCGTGCGTCCGGGTGTGCCGGTGTGCTCTGGCTGTGCGCGCCGGGCTATTGGGTGGCCTACTTGCCCGCGATCGGGGTCGCCGATCTTGCGCCACCCGCCTGCGACTACCTCATCGACCTCGGAATGCTCGACGCCGCGCACAGTGCCGTGGTCGTTCCGCAACGCGAACCGTATGAACTGCGCGACTTTCTGCGGGGCTGGGTCACCGGTGACATCGTGTGGGGCTACCGCGACGTGACGACAGGAGGATGGGCAACCGTGACCGACTGGGAACACCACACCAGAACGCAGGCCAGCGTCATCGCCCGCCAACGCCGGGAACTGGTCAATCAGCGCACCACGCTGGCCCTGTCCCGGAAATCGGTGCGGGACAAGCAGAAACAGATCATGAAGCTCACCGCCCGGTTGGAGCGCGCCGAGGAATCCACCCAGGAGCACGCCGACTCACTTGCCGCAGCGCAGCGCAGGCTCGCCGACCACAATCGAGTCGACACCAGCCTGCGCGCCACCATCACCAATCTCCAGCAGACCATCAGCCACTGGCAACTGATCACCTGCTGCGCCATGATGCTGATCGTCACCTTCCTGGCCGGTGCGATGGTGGTGCGCTGAGATGGACGACGGCCGCGTCAGCGGCCCGCGGTCAATCGGAACGGCGCGCGATCCCAGCGCCATTCGTTGCGCAGGACCAGTGTGGTGAGGTCGAGCAATTCGAGTCCGGTCTCCGTCCGCAAGCGTTGTATTGCAGGCCAGTGCACCGGCCCGCTGTCGACCAGCTCACGCAACCGACTCTCGGACTGTGAATCGACCTGCCGCCCACGCAGTTCCGGCACACCGAGTCGGCTACCTGTCCAGACCAGCCAGCCCCACCCGTTGGCGTGCGCGTAGGCACGCCCCGCAGCCGACTTGGCCCTATTGATGTGAAAGCCGACGTGTCCCAGCGGTTGGACATCGATCAGCACGGCCCGTTTGTCGGCCAGCTCGGCGACGATGCTCGGGTAGAAGACCCGATCGGTGCCGTCCACCTGATATTCGACGGCGCTCGGCTGCTCCTGGAACGTGGCGATCAGATCGCTCGCGTTGAGGATCCGCAACAGTCGAGCCTCCAGCCCGGAATCGAACGGCACGTCGCGCCCCACCTTGCCCAGATAGAACCTGCCCCTACCGTCGTCATCGCCGTCGACGACCCGCGCCGACCCGCGGGGCAGCGCAGCAGCAACCACCGACCCGGGCCGATCAACTTGCCCCAGCCACGAATTCACCTCATCGCTCGCCGACGGTTCCGCATGGTGCAACTTCGCCAGCCGCCGATTCGTCTTCTTCTGCCATGCCATGATCCGCTGCATCACAAACCCCGCGATCCGCCGCGCGTCCTCCCCGGCATGCCCCGCAAGCCGCAGCTTCAGATACGACAACTCGTTGGCCGCGATATCGCTGTCCGTCGCGTACGTCTCCACCAGCAACGCCCGCACCAACTGCGAATCCCGCGTCCCCACCGGATATCGCGCCCCGAACACCCCCGCCGCTCGATGCCCGCTCAGCTGCGCTTCCCGAATGATCTGCCCCACCGCCCGCGTATGCAACTGCCGAATTCGGTCCCGCGACAGGTCATATCGGGCCCCGATCCGCGCCAACGTCTCCGGCGCCTCCCCGCTCACCCCCAATCGGAACCCGACGATCTCCGCATCCCGCCGCCGCCGATCCCCATGCATCTCGACCAGTTCACCCAACAACTCGTTGATCTCCTCGAGCCCGAGCGACACATCCCCTTCGATGTCGTCGACAAGCTCGAATTCCGCATCATCGTGGCCGCCATCGCCCGCACTCGGCGCCAGGCCTCGATCCATCGTCAACGCGGCAACCCCCTACCTCGACTTCACAACGCAACGCGGCAAAGCCTAACGCCGCCCACCGACATCCCGGTCGATCCAGCGCACGCAGTCGAACGCGCTGTTGTCGTGCGCTGACGTCGACCGTTCGTCAACTCCGTCGCCGACTGTCGACGCCCGCCGCGGCCTGGCGCCAACCGTCATCGCTCGGTGACGACACTGTCTCGGTCGGGATCTTTCGCCGGTGAGACCGGTCGGTACCGTACGTTGACGGCCGACGTAGGGTCGCCTTCGCTGATCCAGTGGAGACGGATCGGCGCACTGCCCGGGTTGTCGTGCAGCCGGATGCCCTCGCCGAGCAGGATCGGTGCGATGTGCAGGTCGACCTCATCGATCAGTCCCAGTTCGAGCAGCTGACGGCCGATGGTCGGCGAGAACACTTCGAGGTTCTTCCCGCCTGCCACCGCCAGTCCGATCCGTACCGCCTCGGCCGCACCGCCTCGGCCGCGCCGCAATTCAAGAACGTGACTCCAGCGGCAGGTGTCGCGTCCTCGGGGTGGTGGGTGAACACGAAGATCAGTCCGCGCCAGGCACCGCCGTACACACCGCCGGCGTCCGGGAATCGGTCCCAGCCGTTCCCCCCAGCACGGCGCCGGTGGTTTCGGCTTACTCCTCGACCAGGTCCCGATCGAACGAAACACCGGCCATCCAGTCCATCTCGTGGTTCGGCCCCGCCACGAATCCGTCCAGTGACATCGTGAAGTGCCACAGCACTTTTCCGTCCGCGATCTGCGGCTCGGTGTCGCCCATCCATCGCCTCCGATCTGCTTGCGAACTGCAACCGATAGTCGCACGCTGGATCGGAAAACGGAGGCCTTCAAGGTGTTTGTGACTGGCCAACGTATCTGTCACCGAGAGTGATGTCCGGGCTGGCAGTTTGCTACCGACCTGATCACGGTATGTGACTCGCAGCTGTAGTTGGCGGTCGCAATGAAAGTTGGCCAGTGTGGCAACGTTGCGACTTCCGGCGTCGGTCATTGAGCGCACCCTCATGCCGATTCCGGGATCTGACGATCGGTGCCGGTGAATGGCTCTGCTGCTGGTGTCGTGCTGTCGAGCAGAGAGTTCGGATCTGCGGGGTCAGGGCGCCCTACGATTGGCCTCGACAGCTGCGTGTCTGTGATGGAGTAGCTCGGTGAGCCGGTCGGTAGCCATTCGCAACCTTAGGATTTCGTCGAGAGCGATGCCCAGTCGGTTGCAGACGGTGGACTCGTCCCACTCGGCAACCGCTGCGCGTGCCTTCTTCTCCTTGTCACGCATGCGCGCCGCTCGCTCGAAATCCCCGGCGTCCACTGCTTGTTCCTTCGCGTTGCGCCAGTGCTCGATGTCGTCGAGAACCTTGGTGAGATCATCGGGCAGATTCGCCGCAGCGATCGTGTAAGGCGTTGGCCGGCTGTCTCCTTCGGCGCACCCGTAGCACACGGCACTGCTGGCTGCAGTCCGCGCGGCCCGGACCGCGTCCACCGTGACCCCCTGTGCGGCGAGCACGTCTGTGGCGCCGCCGTCGGCTGCGAGCAAACCGATCAACAGGTGGTCGGATCCGACCGGCAGTGTCGGGTTTTGCTGCAGTGCGCATTCCAGTACAGGAGCTATCGGCGCAGCGCTCGCCGCGGCGGTGCCTGCCCTTCCCGCGATCGCACGGCGAATGTCTATCGGCGTGATGCGTAGATCGCCCAGGATCACAGTCACCATTCCGGATGCGTGATCGTCTACCAACGCGAGCAGCAGGTCCAATGGCGTGGTGTGGGTGTGCCCCCAGTCGGCCGCATGCCTTGCGGCCCGCTCCATCGCCGCGCGGGCGGCACCGGTGTACAGGCGGGGGCTGCCGACATCGGTCATTGTCTCAGTGTGCCGCAGCGTTTCTCGACTGTCAGTCGTCTCTGTCGCACCCGCATTGTTTATCCTCGGGTAACCAGCGGAACACACATTCTCCGAGTCGCACCGAGCACCTACAGTGCCGGCGGGATCCGGTGCGAGGTTTGCAACGACAAGTTCCGACCAAGCTGAAGCAAATCAGTTCATGAAACAAGAACAGCCCCGGTGAAAACCGGGGCTGACCTGGTACTACGGTGGTGCGCGATACTGGGATTGAACCAGTGACCTCTTCCGTGTCAGGGAAGCGCTCTCCCGCTGAGCTAATCGCGCGAGGTGGAGACGGGAATCGAACCCGTGTGCACGGCTTTGCAGGCCGTTGCCTCACCACTCGGCCACTCCACCGCGCAAAGGAGGACGGCATAAAGAATATTTAAGCCTGGCCTACCTCTCGAGCGGATGACGGGATTCGAACCCGCGACCCTCACCTTGGCAAGGTGATGCGCTACCAGCTGCGCTACATCCGCATTTTGCATCTCGGAGGTGGTCTCGCTGTCCTCCGTGGTGCGAGATGAAACATTAGACGACGTTTGCGGAAAGGTACAAATCCGCTGGTAGAAGGGGTCGAATTCGAATCACACAAGTGTTGTTCGGTTGGCTGTCCGGGTGTTGGGCTGCGGATTGCGCGCGATTCGGGTCGAGGTGCGGTGCAGGGTGCTCGGTGGCGACCGTGGCAGGCGTACGGGACACGCGGCCTAAGTGGGTGGGGTGTGTCGAGATCGGGTGTCCAGAAGGTAGGTAGCCCTCGGGGATGGTCGCGCCGCTGACGTGGCAGGGTTGCGTTGCCGGAGTAGCTCGTCGGACCCGCGACCCACGTTGCCCGATCGCAAGTGCGGCTTGGCATCCCGGCGTCATCGAGGTGGCGATTTGGTAGACGCCCGGTGGTGCGTGCTAATGTTCCTCCTCGTTCGGATGACGCTTCAGCGCCAACCGGGCGGCAGAGTTCGGTCCCATAGCTCAGCGGGAGAGCGTCCGCCTCACACGCGGAAGGTCGCTGGTTCGAAACCAGCTGGGACCACCACCGAAAAGCCCTTTGATCAGGTCAGAAACCTGAGCGAGGGGCTTTTTTCGTGCCTGCCGAAGCCCCTACCGAAACGCCTGGATCAATGGGGATCAGTCTGCTGCCACTCCGCCAGTGATCACCGGAGCAGTGACGGCAGTTCCTATCTGTCACATATAGGTGGCGTCTGTAACCAGACCGAACGTGCGATATGCAGGCAATACAGGACGTTAAGGGGGCATCTACATTTCCGGCTCTGTCTCGACGGAGGGCCCGGCAATTAGATGCCGTAGCGGCTCATCGGACCTTGGCCGGACGCCCCTCCAGGGCTTGCCACCGACGACATGGCGAGCTGCGTTCTCCGAATGACGTCCCGCTGCTCGTTCGCTCGTCCAGTGCTGGTTATCTGGAGGCGAAGGGTTGGGTGGTGCAGGCTATTTGGCCGGTGCCAAGTTTGTGGCGTCGAGGGCGGGCCGCAGCGCCTTCGCCAGGGCGACGGCGTCCTCATTGGCCCAGTAGTGCAGGTAGAACAGGCGCGGGCTATCGGTGAGGGCGTGGTTGTGTACTTCCACCACCGAGATACCGCCACGGCGCAGCGCTTCGATGACCTTGTTCACCTCGGGGCCGGTGAGCGCGAAGTCGCCATTGATCGCGGCCTTGCCGTCTCCGGTGGGCTGGAAGTTGATGACGGTGGTGACGCCATAGGTCGGGGGTAAGACGTGTCCGGTATCGGTGATGGTCTCCGCGCGGGCGAGGGTGTATTTGTACAGTCCTCCATCGGCAGTGCCTTTGCGGCCGAGGGCGGCGTCGACGGCGGCGGTGTCGATGTCAACCGGCGGCTGTTGGGCGGGCGGGACGGCGGCCGGGCCGATGGCGGTGGCATCGAGGGCTGCCTCGAGACCCTTGGCCAGCTGTGCAGGGTCGCCCATGGCATGGATGTGGGTCCACCAGATCGGCGGGGACTGTTCGAGCAGGTGCTTGTGTAGGGCGGTCTGCTCGATCCCGTTGGCGTGCAAGGCGTCGGTGACCTTGGGCAGCTCCTGTTCGGTGACCACCAGATCGCCCATCAGCAGGGTTCCGTCGTCATACTTGCCGAACACGGCGTAGCCGCCGAGGGACAGACCCGGTTTGATCGGCACGCCTGCAGTGGTCACCTGCAGGTCGGTGCGGACCAGCGGGATGCGGTAGACAGTGTTGTCGTCGCCGAATTTGCCGGTGCGGCCGAGAGTCTCGGTGATCGGCTTCCAGTCCGTCTCGGTGGTCGTGGCCGGTCGGTGCTGGCTTTCGGCGGTGGTGGTCGGGCTCGGCGTGCTCGAGTCGCCGTTATTCGAGCAGCCTATCGCCACCGTGAGCGCTAGCAGGGCGGTCAGCACGGCCGCACAACTCGGAAGTCGATGTGCCGGAACAGTCATGGCTTTCTCCTTCGCTTGTTGTCGCCACCGGTTGGTGCGACGCTTCGGATTCAGCCGGTGGGTTCGAATTCCCACAGCACAGGCACGCCGCCTGGACCCTTCGGGACGGGGACGTAGCTGCGGTGGGTGCCTGGGTCGAGCGCCAGGGAGTGCGCACCGTCGGCCAGATGTGTTGATCCGACCGCGACGGTTGTCGCGTCACGCCTGTCGAACAAGCTGACCCAGCCGCTTTCGGCCGCAACGTACAGCCGGTGCGCTCCGGCGTCGTAGGCCAGCACGTCGGGGGTGTCGCCGACCTTGTAGTGGCCGGTGACGGCGCGGTGGGCCAGATCGACGGTGACCATGGCGGCATTGGCCTCGCAGCCGACGAATATCACCTGTCCGGCGGCGTCCAGGGCTTGGCCGTGAGGACTGGCGCAGCCGGGGGTTGGAATCCGCTCGGTGACTGTGTGTCCCGCCGGATCGATCAGCGCGAGTTCCCCGCGGCCCTGCACGGCTACCACCATACGGTCCGCCGCCGGTTCATAGACGACGTTGCCGACCTCACCGCCCAAAGCCACGGTGGCGCGGACTTCTCCGGTGTCAGCGTCGACGACAGTCTCGGTGCCAGCATGCTCATTGGTCGTCCAGACCGCGTTGCGGACCGGGTCGTAGACCAGGCCGTCGGGATAGTTACCAGTCGGTGCGGTGAACAGCACTGCACCGCTGTCCTCGTCGAGGGCGACCAGTTGATTGCGGCCGGTAGCCGTGGCATAGACACGATGCTTGTCGGGGACCACGATCACGCCATGAACATCAGGCAGATCCGGGATCGTGCGGGCCACCTGGTGTCTGTGCACATCGACTTCGACGAGTTCGCCCACGCCCATGTGCGCGATGAACAGCAGCCCACGCCCCTGGTCGAGACTGGTGTAGTCGAACCGCGCCGGACCACCGGTCAACACCACCTCACCGACCCTGCGCCAGGGCAGTTCACCGGTGTTCGGCGGCGGCGACTGCGACGATTGGGTGCACCCACTCGCCACCACGGCAACGATCCCCAACAGCGCAGCAAGCCTGCGCGCGAGCCGCATCCTGCACCTCCCGGGCCGAAGTAAACGGTAGTCGCCGATCAGCCCACTGGTCTACGCTCTCACCCGGCGCAGCCCGCTCCCAAAGGTCCGCCGGCTCCGCCGCCCGTCGACACGCGGCGCATCGGATAAACCAACCGAATTCGATCACCGAATTTGATCTTCGAATCCGCATCCGGGGTGAAGATCAAATGCGAGATCGACTCCGCCGCACACCGATACGGGCACCGTCGAATAAATCAAACTAATTTGATCTTCGAATCCGCACCCGGAGTGAAGATCAAATTGCGTTACCTCGACACAATAGAGTGTTAGCCCATTATTAACGGTGATTCATCTCACAATAATATAAGTGGATTTACAGATCTCTTTTTCATAACGTTGCTGGTGCCGCCCGTTATGGCGTCGTTATCCATCTGTGGAAGGAAGCCCCGTACATGTTCTCTCGCAAGATCCTCGCCGCCGCCGGCACCGTCTCCGCCGCCGCCCTGTTCTTCGGCCCGGTCGCGGTGGCCTCCGCCGCCACCTCCGCTGACTCCGCCGCCACCGGCTCCGCGGGTGCGGCCTCGGGTTCGGCCTCGGGTTCGGCCTCCGGTTCGGCCGGCTCCTCCACCGGTTCGGCCGGCTCGTCCTCCGGTTCCGCCATGCTCGACTCCGGCAGCTCGGCCCTCGACGGCGGCACCTCCGCCATCGTCAACATCATCGATGCCATCACCGGCGTCAGGGACCTGAGCCAGCCCAAGCCCGCCGCCTGATTCGGTCTCGGTAGATCACCGCTTCCTCCATGGCGCCCCCCGGGGCCGGATCTCTTTTGTGCCGCGACGCTACGCATCAGCGAGCGCACGCTATTGCAGTGAATTTGCCAGAACCGCACCGGTCATTCCCGGTGTCGGACGCCTCGGGGCGCTGGCGCATTCGATGTGCCTGCCCCGGGCGGGTGAACGGTTCGCTCGCCGAGTCACCGGCCAGCCCACAAGCATTCAACGCCGAATGCCATCCGCGCCAACGCCGCCGCGGTCGGGAGTACGTCACGAAACTGGTCGGTGCCGGGAGCGGTTACCGCGGTCGGCAGATGGTGATCGGACCCGTCCATACCGCAACGGAAAGCCCTTCACCGCACGCCGACTTCCTACCCCTCGGACCCGCGTCGGCCAAACACCGGCGTCTGCGCGGGCAATACCGTAGCTGAAGGTGCGTTCGACTCAGGTAAGGGTCGTGTGGTGCAACCCCGTGTCGTGATGCCCTGTGCGGCGACTCGGACACCTCGAGAGTCGGCGGCACCATCGCCTGTGGTCTGCCAGGTCAGGGCCGGGCTGTTCGGGCAGCGCCATCTCGTCGAGATCTAATTCGCCGTAGCGACCCACGCGCGGGAGCGGAACGGCTGGCGAGCGCTCTCCATCGCGGCGGCCGGCCACACGCACTCGAGCAACGCCCGGATCTGCTGAACCTGGCTCACCATATCCACCATCAGCTGCGCGCGTCGCGTTCCCAGATGTCTTACGCCGCACAGCGGCCTTCATCGCATTGAGGTCTTGCCGAGGCGGAGTGTCGGGGTTGGCTGAGTCGATGCTGTGGGGACTGTCAACCAAAGGGCCACGGACCCCGATACGTCTCCGCCGACACGCTGTGACCTGTGAGGACAGACCAGTCAGGTCCGCGACCTCCCGCAACATCCCCGCATGCGACACGACCCCGCTGCCGTCCGCGGGCAGGTCGGTGGTGTGGCCGGACAGCCGCCGTCGGACGCGGTAGCCGTAGGTCGAACGCTGCTCGGCCGCAGTCGAATCGGCACCTACCGAGCGGTCAGCGACGATTCGCCGCGTGACGCCTGCGGAAGTTGCTCGAGTCCGTCGGGTGTGTACAGGCGCACCGCTCGAACCGCGGCGGCGACCGCTACGAGCGGGGGTATGCGATGGCCGTGTCCGCCGCCGGCCGACCACTCGAGGCCGGGGCCCGAAACGGGTGACAGATGCCATACGGCGCGGCCGACGTGGAGCACCGCCCCGCAGTGTTCGAGGTACTCAATGGCCCGATCGGCTTTGCTGATGCCGGTGACGAGCCGGATATGGCGCCCGACCGGACCACCGATAGCGATGGTGGGTCCCGACAGGCCGTTGTCCTGGAAAAACAACTCCACCCCGATTCGCAGCGGGGCGGGTAACTCGATTCCGGCGCGTTCCACTCCGAACGTCACCACGATCGTGTCCTCGGCGTGGCTGATCGACCAATCGAACCGGTTGGCAGTGGTGGCGGGTTCGGCGGCGGAGGCCGTGGATGTCATCGGATTGGTCGGTGTAATCAGTGTGTCCTCCCTTTTCGAGCATCGACAGTGTTCGCGGAACGCACAGATGCCCAGACTTCGGTGGTGGGCCGACATATCGTTACGTTGGCCGATCGATTTGGGGGAGGACCTCGGGCATCGCCTTGTCCGAGGTCCTGTTATCAGGGGTCCAGGTTTGTTCGAGCGGGATGTCGTGGACCGAAAGACCGTTTCGGTAGATGTTCGCGAAATCGAGCGAATAGTAGCTACGAACCGACCGATTGCCATGTCGCAAACATTTAGCTATCTAATTGAGATTTAATTGAGATCGATCCGGTAAATCTGTGAACTGTGTGTATCTCCTCGCTAGAGTCCTCGGCTATGACCGATGGACACGTAAACGGCTGCGGGTACTCCTTTGCGCGCGATATGTGGGCAACCGAGAGGTTATGGCTGTCACGGTCCGTGCGGACCATCCTGGTCGGACTCGCCGGCCAACTGAGCGGGCTCGGACCACAGGCATGGACCCGCTATGAAGACGGTGAGCTGGAATTCGCGGAGGCGCGTGAGTTCCAACTAGCCCTGCTGCGAGTGCACAGTGTGCTCGCGAACGAGATCGACGCCGGGATGTTGGAAGCTGCCGCCGCGGCCCTCGACCATACGGCCGGGCTGGGCGACATCGCCTCCGTCACGGGCCTGGACCGGGCGCATGCCTATCAGCGCTGGGGCGCCCTCACCGCGGTCGGTGAACGTATTGCGCTCATCATCTCGCAGCCGTGGCCGGATGGCGGGCCGTCTACCCTCCGGTCCCCCGAAGCGCTCTACGAGCGAGATCGGCGATGGTGGCGGGTGAGCAGTGCCGCGAGACGCAACGCCCATTACGCCATCGTTGTCGTCGACCGATTCGTCGCGCGGGTATACGGGCTCGACTCGGACGGTTGGCAACCGGATTCCACGGGAACAAGGTGGGAGTTCCGGGCACTCGGGTCTGAACCGCTATCGCAGATGCACGTGGACCGTGCATACCGAAGGGGTCACCTACCGGCCCGATTGGGCGACCCCTATCCCGCCCGGCTGGATCGCGCGTGCGTCCCCAGTTACTTCTCGGGTGGGCACGATGGCGACTGAACGCGCCACCCGGACCGAGATGTCGTCGGGGCGTCCGGCGTTCGGCGATACGTAATAGCCAGCCGCATCATCAGTTCAGTCAGTGGGCGGGTGTGTTGTCGTGGGGTGTGGGGTAGTAGCGGCGGATGTCGTCAGAGGTGGCGGTGGCGGAGTAATTGAATATGAACCGGCAGTCTGGTTGCAGGGTGTGGGCAGCGTTGACGATGGTCTCGAACAGCAGGGTGTTGGACGCGACGAGCCGGACTCCGGCGCCGATGAGGACGGCGTCGTAGGATTTGGCCGCCAGCGCGCGGCGGGCGGTGTCGGCACCGGAGGTTCCGAACTCGATCAGGCAGTTGTCGACTTCGTATCCGGCGGCGCGCAGGGCAGCGACGTTATCGTCGTTGGCGCGGCGCAGGACCTCCTTGGTGAGCCCGGGGAATTGGGTGAAGTCGGGCGATGTGTAGTCGATGACGTCGGGGTGCAGCCCGATCTGGATGGCGGTGACGGTCATCGTGCTTCCTTCCATGGTGGTCACGTTGATGGAGGGTCATGCGGTGTCGGGGTGTGCGAGCCGATCCACCATTGCCACACCTGCCGCAAGGCCTGGCTGTGGGTGGAGGGTCCGGCCCAGGCGATGTAGCCGTCGGGGCGGACCAGCAGCGCCGGACCGGAGTCGGTGCGCTCGGCCTGCGGCAGGTCGATGTCGACGGGTGGGGCACCGTGCTCGCGGATGAGGACGAATCCTCGTGTGCGTTGCAGCACGGTGAGGCGATCGCCGGTCAGGGGTGTTTCGGTGGCGAGGGTGCCGACCAGCCGGTGCTCGCCGCGGCGGCGGCGGTAACGCAGTGTGGTCCCGGCGAAGCTGCCGGCGATCGTGTTCGCGATGGGCCCGAATCCGAGGGCGGTGGGGGCGATGTGGTCGCGTAGCCAGCGGGCTGGGCGTGGGCGCAGGGTGACCCCGCGCATCATCGCCCCGCTCTGCAACAGCACTCGTTCGCCGATGGGGTGGCGTTCGGTGTGGTAGGTGTCGAGTACTCGGTCGTCGGCGCCGCCGAGGACGGCGTCGAGTTTCCAGGCCAGGTTGGCGGCGTCCTGGATGCCGGTGTTCATGCCCTGCCCGCCCATCGGGGAGTGCACGTGTGCGGCGTCTCCGGCGAAAAATACTCGCCCGCACCGGTATTGGCGGATTTGGCGTTCGTCGCAGTGGAACCGGGAGTGCCAGCTGATTTCGGCGACTCCGACGTCGCGGCCCATCGCGCGGTTGAGGACATACTGTATCTCGGCGGGTTCGACGGGTGCAGTGTCGGGGAGTTGGTGGTGGCGGTCCCAGGTCATCGACCGGTACCAGCCGGCGGCGGGCCCCGTGCCGTAGGGGACGAGGAATCCGAAGCAGTCTCTGGTGCTGCCGAGAGTTAGCCCGCCGCCGGTCGGTCCGGCGGTGAGGCGCACGTCGGCCAGCACCACCGACGACAGCACCGATTTGCCAGGGAACTCGATGCCCAGCAAGCCGCGGACGCTGCTGTGCGCGCCGTCAGCGGCCACCAAATACTGTGCCCACCAGTGTGTTTCGCTGTCACCCGAGGAAGCGTCTTTGGAGCGGGTACTGACGGCGACGCCGTCGGTGTCCTGGTCGAGCGCGACGACCTCGACGCCGCGGTGGATCGCGGCGCCCTGGTGCTCGGCGTAGCGGGTCAGGGCCTGATCGACATTGGTTTGCGGAGTGATCAACCCGTACCGGTACCGCGACCGCAATCGGGTCAAATCGACTGTGGCACCGGCGAACAGGTGCACCGCGGGCGTGGTGGACCCGAGGGCGAGCAGATCGTCGGCCAGTCCGCGCGCGTCGAGGACTTCCAGGGTGCGGGCCATGGTCGCGAAGGCACGGCTGGCCGGGTTGATCTGCGGCCACCGCTCGAGCACGACGACCGACCGGCCGGCCCGTGCTAGATCCCCGGCCGCGGTCATCCCTGTGGGGCCGCCGCCGACCACGATCACATCGGCGCGGTCGTCGAAGGCAACCGCGGTCGGCGATTCGCTCGCGAGGTCGTTGTCGAGCACCATCAGGGCTTCCTCCCTTTTCGATGGCAGGTGTTCGGTCGTACTTTGCTTGCCCTTTCACCTTCGCCCAACGACGTGATCGAATCCAACGATTCGTGCTAGTGACCATCACCGACAGTGATTGGTTGTGGACGTGGCACAGCCGTCGTATTTCGCCGTCGTTGTCGAGGAACGCAACTTCACCCACGGCGCCGCCCGCGTCAACGTCTCCAATGCGCCGTTTCCGCAGGTCAAGGGGTTTGGCTGACCTGGAGTCTGTCCCCGTGCGTGGATCTCAGCGATATGGGTCAGACCGCGCGTGAACGTTTGGGTACCGGAGGCTGGGTGTACGCGCACAACCGGTTCGCCGATGAAGCCGCAGCGCTGTACGAGCAGGCCAGCCGGGATTCGGCGAGGTTCCTCGAGACCGAGTCATTGGACCCAGGGTCCGGCGCCTGAATCAGAGGTCGAATCAGGCCAGGCCGCCCATAGGACATGGCCAGGGCAACTGGTCGGCTGGTACGTGTGGGGGCGGTGCGGTAGTGACTCCGCTCGCCACCTCGGCGTCGTACACCCGAGCCGAGCACTGATCCGATCGACGAGCCTTCTGGATGGTGGGCGGACGGCAGGGCGTGCGGTTCTCACAAGAGGCTCAGCAGCACGCAACCTGCTGCGGCGCCGATTCCTGCGCAGAGGAGCGCCCCTACCGTCTGGGGTATTGGACGTGGATCGTCGGCTCGGCGGCGATATCGGCGGCGGCGCAACCTCGTACCGATCGTGATCACGACGAGGACGGCGCTCAGTACGAGTGTTGCGGCCGTCAGTGAGGCGGAAGGGCGGCCCGTCGCGGCTCGCGCGCACCCGGCACAGGCCACTGTTGCGGCGAGCAGGGTGCGTTGCCACGCGAGGATGGTTCGTTCGGGCTGCAGCCCCGGCGCGTTCACAGCGCCACGAGCGCTATCGCCAGTAACGCTGCTACGCATACTCCCACCACGGTGACCGGAACCATCGGCGGTCGCGGCAGGGGTTGATCGCGGCGCATGGCGACCTGTACGCGCCGCCACTGCCAGAACGCGCCCACCGCGATCGCGCCGGCAAGTACGACACAGACCGCACCGATTGTTTTGTGCCACAACGGGGTTGACGCATAGAACTGGCTGACCGCGATACCGCCCGCCAGCAAGCCCAGTGCTGTGCGCACCCATGCCAGGAAAGTGCGTTCGTTCGCCAGGGTGCATCGATAGTCCGGCTCGTGGTCCACGCTCGCCTCGACCGCACAATTATCCCGAACCATTCACCCTCCGTACGACAAGCTGACCAATCGTGGACTGGATGTCCACATTTGTTCGAGGTGTCAACGGTGACGATTCGAACATCCTCGTCGAGTAAGCGCGGGCGCAGAGCCTGTGCGAAATCGTGGAGGTTGCTGAACTCGCGTGGCCGCGCACAGGAATCCTGTGTGCGGCCCGCGCTGTGTTCAGCGATCTGTTGGACTACGACGAATACTCTGTGCGGCAGACTATTTCGCAGGAGTGGGGGCGGGCTGGGTGATGGTGGTGAAGTACTGGGCTGCCGCCATCAGGATGAAGGGGGCGGTAATGAGAAGCTGCCCGGCGATGGCGCCCAGTGCGCCCACAGCGAGGATGCCGCCGACGCATCCGAGGGCGGCAGCGGGCAGGAATCCGCCGAACAGGCCGATGATCGCGGCGGCCGCGACGGTCGCGCCCGCGATGCCGCCGAGGACGCACCCGACTGCGGCGCCACTGAGTACTCCGACGGTGCTGCCGATGGCGGCTCCCGCGGTAATGGTGCTCACCATTCGGCCCCAGGCCGCCTGCTCGCGGTCGTACTCCGACCGCCACGGAGCCTGGTTCTCGAAGGGCAGCGCGACCGGGCTGTAGGTGGCATGTTCTAGGTCGAAGCGCGGGGTCAGCGTCGCGGTGCGGCCGCTGATGTCGGCGGTGATCGGGAAGACGAAATCGTCTACCCGGAAGGACAATACGGCGCTGGCGAGCGCCTTTCCCGTCGCATTGGCGATGGTGAGCACGCCATTGTCGGCGGAGAGCGAGCCGGTGTCGGTGGTGAGCACCGCTGCGGTGTCACCGAGCGTGGCCGTGTAGCCGACATTCGGGTTCGCCGGTGCGGGGGCCGCGGTGGCGGTGGCGGCCGAGACGGCGAGTGCGCCGATCAGCAGCGCGGAGGTGGTCGCGATATTCCTCATCTGGTTTCCTTATATTGTGTTGCGGGGGACAGCACGCATCGCCACCGAATAGGCAATTCGATTCGGCGGGTGCGGTATTCGGTGTGGATCAGGAGATGCGGAGCAGACGGCTCAGCGGGGTTCTGCGCCGCCTGTTGCGGGAGTCCGGCCGTGTCGCATTACTGTCGCGACAGCGAGTCCGGCGAGGCCGACCACCGCCGCAACCAGGAAGGAATGCTGGAATGCGGTGTCCGAGTAGGTGATTCGTCCCGTAGTGGGGTTCTGGCGCGCGATGTTCTGTGCCATGACGACACCGAGAACGGTCACCGCGATTGCATTGCCGAGCTGGGCAACGACCCCGAGCATGGCCGCGCCTACCGCGCTCTGTTCGGCCGGTACGGCGTCCATCACGAGGTTCGGTCCGGACGCGTAGTACAGCCCCATCCCGATTCCGAAAACAGCGGAGAGCAGCATGATCTGCCATCGATGGTCGGGCAATGCGGCGGCAGCTGCCAGACCGGTGATCATTGCGCACACCGCACCGATGAGGGTGAGCCGCGCGCCTCGACGGCGGGCGACGAGACCGCCGAGAGGTCCGCAGCCCATGGTCAGCACGCCGGTGGGAAAGGTCCACAGGGCAAACGCGGTCGCCGTCAACCCCACGCCGTACGTGATACCGGGTTGGGCCGGGGTCTGCAGCAACTGCGGCATGAGCAGCCCGTATCCGGCAATCATGAACCCGATGAACAAGTACGCCAATAGTGTCGATCGCAGCGCATTTCCGGCCAGCAATCGCAGGTCGATCGCTGGTGCGGGGACGCGCAGCTCCCACACCACGAATGCGATGAGGATCCCGGCCCCGCCGATCAGGGTCAAGAGTGTTCCGCTGCTGACCCACCCCCATTTGGCGCCCTGGCTGATGCCGACCAGTATCAGCCCGACCCCGGAGCCCAGGAGTGCGACGCCGAATAGATCCAGGCGATGCCGCAGTCGCAGCGAAGACTCGGGCACGAGGATAGCCACCACCGGTATCAGCAACACGGCGTAGCCGAACATGAACCAGAACAGCGATTGCCAGCCGTGGTTGTCGATGAACCATCCGGCGACGAACGGTGACGCGAGCGCGCTGACGCCGATTCCGGCGGCCACCGTCCCGAGTGCTACCGGGACCCAGCGACGCGGGAAGATGTCACGGACCAGCGCATAGGCCACCGCGACCATCCCTCCGGCGGTGCCCTGCAGCGCCCGGCCAGCCAGAAGTACCGCGAACGAATCGGCGGTTGCGCAGATCAGGGATCCGACAGCGAAAAGTACTGCCAGGGAAAGCATCACCCGCTTCTTGCCGAAGGCGTCGGCGAGTTTGCCGACCAGCGGCAAGCTGACAACCGCCGCCAAACTCACCATCGTCAGGACCCAGCCCAGGTGCAGTGTGTGGAAATTCGACGACATGTGTGGAATTGCCGGATACACCAGCATGATTTCCATCGGCGCGAGCTCGGACATAAGCACGATGAGCGCAAGCGCCGCACCGTACCGCCAGCCCGGCCGTCGACCCGGCGGATCGTCACCCGACTGCGGTTCGGGAGTGTTGGTCGTGGTCTCGGTCATATTGCTCTCGATCCGGTGAGGCGGGTTGCGCTAGTGGCTGTTTCGCAAATGTGCGGAACGGCGGCGGGCCTGAATCTGCTCCGTGCGCTCGGTGACGGTGAGGGTCGGAGTTGCCTCGGGTAGGAACTTGCGCACGTCCGCGAAGGGCACCAACCGCATGACCGGACTCGGTACACCGTCGGTCAGTAGCAGGCGGCCGTTGACGGTGCCGTGCGTATGCCCGCCGGTATCAAGCCAATTCGGCACGCCCGGGTCCCGGTGGGCGATGACCGCGCGGAAGACGCCGTCGTCATCGAGTCGGGCTTGGGCATGATTGAGCGAGGATTGGCGAGAAAACCAGTTGACGGTCTCCCAATACCAGTTCCCCAGGCCGAAACTCCAGTAGTGACAGGACGGCGGGGTGAACTCCAGGATGACTGCTTCGTCAGGGGCGCACCGAAAACTGCCCATGCCGTATGCCTGGTTCTGGAATCCACCCCACGCGCTTTCGCTCAGCGGAGTAAATGCCAGGGAGTTCGCGGGGGCATTCAGTGAGAGTTTGCACATTTTGTCCCAGTAGGCGCCGGCCTTGTCCAGCCAGCGCACCAGCCGCTCGGCGCGGGCAGCGACGTCGGCCTCCGACAGTGCGGCGGGCGGGGGATAAACGGCATCGACGCACTCGATCACGAGATTGGCCGGGCGCTCGGTCGCCCAATCACTGAAGACCTGACGCACACACAGCGAGCCCGCGTGGGCGTCGATCGTCAACCAATTTCCGGTGTACCCGGCCGGCCGCTCGGGGCCCAGGAGCAACTCGAACTCCCCGTCAGGTCCGGCCACGAGTGTGCGACTGTCGATGTTGGAGTTGATTCGGTAATCGGGTGCTTCGCAGAAGTGCGGTGAGTGCACCTGAATATCGAAGTAGTGCGCGGTGCCCCGATCGCCGTGGATCCGGTAGACGCGGTCACCGCTGACCGCGGCGAGTGTGTAGATCAAATCCGGGTTGTCGATCCCCCAGCTGCAGGTGGTGTCGGCCCATCTGCCGAACTCCGGATAGTTCGGATCTGCCAATTCCATGCTCAGCAGGGCGCCGGCCGCCAGGTACCGGGTGGCGAAGCGTAGGCCCTCCGCCCGCAGGAGTGGAGTATCGGTATCCGGGTCATCGAAGACCACGGTGCGGCCGAACCGATGCCATGCCTGGCCTAGCTGCTCGAATAGGGCGCCTGAGCGCACCGACTCCACGCGTTCGGTCATGTTTCTTCCTCCATGTCGCCGCCGTGTTGTGTGTGACGTGAATGACATAGTCGACATTGAAAATGGCATTGTCAACCCCATGTGTCCACTCTGTGGACCGACTGTTCGGGCTCGGAACGCCGGAAACGGTTCGTGGGTGGGTGCTATACTCAGTTTCGAAAATAGTATTTTCGCTGCATTGGAGGCCGGCAAGGTGACGTCGATGGAACGGTCGCGCGCGAACCCGATTGCCACTGCCGCGATCGAGCGGCTGTTCGACAAGCACCGCGGCGAGTACTTTGCGGAAGCCCAACGTCTGATCCAGGCTTGCAGCGGTCTGATCGCTGAAACTGGGCAGGTTGATCCACCCGTCAATGCGATCCTCGAACGAGCAGGTCTCGGAACCCGGGCGTTCTACCGGCTATTCAATTCGAAGGAAGAGCTGATCATCGCCGTTCTGCAGGACGGCACCAGCTGGAAAATCAGCTATATCGAAGAACAGATGGCGATGGCAAGTACGCCGCTGGAGCGTGTGCGCGCATGGGTCGAAGCCGCCATCGCCCCCCACACCCGGGATGCGTCGCCGGGACATCGAGCGATCCTGCTCCATACGTACCGGTGGGAAATGATGTTTCCCAACGAACTAGCGGCAATGCGTGAGCAGCTCCTGCGGCCTCTTGTTCGAGCAATCGCTGATCTTCGAGGCCAGGATGGCTCGAAATCTGCTCCCAACGCTGCCGAGATCATCTACGACTCGTTTTTCGGCGTTGCTTGCCGAGCTGAAGCACAACAACGATTGGTCGATGCCAACGAGGTGACGGCTCTTGCCCGAGTAGCGGAACTCATCGCCACTTCTTTTTGATCCTAGGGATTGAGCCGGTCCACCCGCTGACGGCAGCTGATCGTCGACGCCGCGTGGCGCGCTGTTCGGACCGGCCACGCGGCACTCCCGAAGATCTACGGGCCAAGATCATCTCGGCATCGGCATCGGCATCGCACTGAACTGCCGCATACCGCGCTGGCCGAACCGGCCACGGCATCGATGCCATGCAACGGGGCGTCGTCAGATTCCGATGCGACCTCCGGCTGGCTCGGACCACCGTCCTGACACAGGAAGGAATCCTGACCTGGCCTGGCCGCCTACATCAGATTCACTGAGCACCATCGGATTTCGTGTCATCCGCATCAGACTGATTGAGCCGGTATCAGATCAACCGAGCCCGGACACGAGGCGGTTCAGCATGCTGGCGGGCACGATCAACCTGACTTGATCGGCGGATGTTCGAGCGTGATCATGACCGGACCGCATCGCTCTGTCTCCGAACGCTTCTACCGCAGGGAGGACAATGTCAGGTCGATGTGCCTTCGACCTCACCGAGCCAGGCTTCGTTCTCTGTGCCCGTCGGCCAACCAGGTCAGCTTCGATCTCGGACAAGCGCGAGAGCATCTTGGGTTGATGTTGAGCATTGGGCATCGGATGCAGGCGATGGCATTTCCTCGGCCGGGTCGTGATCCACGGCTCCGCACGACGACCGGTCGTACCAGTGCGACTCTGGCCGCCAAGAGAATTGGGGACGTGGCTACGGGACCGCGACCAGGGTCAGGCAGCTGGCCGGTGGATCGACCAGGAAGCAGAAGGCCGGGCTGCGGCTGGGACGGTAATCGGCGGGGACGCCGTTTGCGGCGACGAGCTGCGTGTAGGTGTCGACTGCATCGGTGGGGCGGCGAGTGAGGGCCGGGTCGGTGCGCACGTCGACGGTGTAGAGGCCGAATCGTGGTGTGTAGCTGCCCCATTCGTAATTGTCGGTGATGCTCCAGTAGTTGTAGCCGATGACGTTCATGCCGTCGGCCTCGGCGCGCTGGATCCAGTAGACGGTGTCGCGCAGATGATCGCTGCGGGAGTAGCCGTCGGCCCGGGGGCGGCCGTTCTCGGTGGGCATGCCGTTCTCGACGATGTAGAGCGGTTTGTCCGGGAAGCGGCGCGAATAGTGTTGCAGCGCATAGTAGATGCCCTCGGTACGCAAGGGAAGATCCCAGATGTTCGTGCCTGGCGGGTTTGGAAGAGTAGATCCGGTGGCTTTGGTGATGGACCCGAGCAGCGACTGCGCTGGATCGTAGCCGAAGTAGTAGTCGATGCCGACGTAATCGAGCCGGTACGCGACGCGATCGAGGAATGCCCCGTTGACTTCGGCCTCCGAGCCGGCGACATAGCCGACGTTGCTGGTCACTTGTGCACCGGGCTGGATTTGGTGGATGTAATCGTAGATGGCGTTGTGCGCCTGCGCGATCCGCTCCTGCATCTCGCCGGGATCGGCGGCGCCCCTGCGGACCTCGTGCGAGATATAGGCGGCCGGCTCGTTCACCGTGACCCACAGCGGATTGTGGGAGGCGTAGCGATCGACCACCGTACGCATGTTGGCCAGCCAGTCGTCGATCATGCCCGGACTGCGCCAGCCCCCGCGGTCGACCGCCCAGCCCGGGTACACCCAGTGGTCAAGGGTGATCATCGGTCGCATCCCCGCCCGCACGATATTCGCGATGACGGCATCGTAGAAACGGAACGCGGCCTCGTCCCGAATCCCCGGTGCCGGCTGCAGTCGGGCCCATTCGATCCCGATCCGGAACACCCGCACGCCGAGCGCGGCCGCCAAGTCGATGTCCGACGCAAAGCGGTCATAGAAGTCGACCGAATCCTGCAATGCGTCGTAATCGTGGTGCGAGGGAATGTAGCGCATCCAATTGCTGTCGGGCGCATGGCCTTCGGACTGGAATCCGGAGGCCGCGACACCCCAGAGAAAACCCGAGTGCAGCGGCGGTGTGGCAGCGACCGGCCGGATCGGCGGGGCCGCCGGAGCGTCCGTACATAGCAGCATGGTCGACGCGGCAGCGGCGAGTACGGCCAGGGCATACCGACGAAACCGGAGTCGCATCACGTCAGGGTAAGTGGATGTGCACCGTCGACACGCGGATTGTGCGATAACTGGCTTCCGTTTCCGCGAGTTCCTGCCCACAGTGACCAAATTTGTCAGGGACGCAGGCGGTTTCGTCCTCAGCACAGACGAGAAGGACAAGGGTCCGGCGTCGCAACTGGCGGAGATTTCACCAACCGGTCAGCGGAGGGGCAGCCGCCGGGTGATTGACCTGGCCGCTTCTGGGTTGTCTCAGGTTGTGGCCAGTGGTGTTGTCTCAGTTCGATGGCATTCTTCGGTGCGAATGTCTCCCTCACGTTGTTGCGTGGCAGATCACTGCTCGAGCGGCTCGTAACCGATGGGCCCCTGTGGCGGTGACGACTGCGGCATCCGCGATGTGCTCGACCGGCTCGGCGATCGGTGGACGGCGTTGGTGATCGTGGAGTTGAGCAAGGGTGTGCGGCGGTTCCGTGAATTGGAGCGGGCGATTCCGGGGATCTCGCAGCGGATGCTGACACCGACGACCAAACGACTGTGCCGGGACGGCATGGTGGAGCGGGTCGCGTATCCGACGATCCCGCCGCAGGTGGAGTATCGGCTCACCGAGACCGGACACAATCTGGTCGCGAGATCGCAAGGATGTCATCGCCTCGGCCCGGCAATGCAGGGATGTCGAACACGGCGTCGACGGAACCGAATGACCGCGATAGCTGTCGCGGGGCGGTTGAATAGAGAGAGATACCCGTCCGATAGGGAGGTTCCGATGACTGTTTCCGCCCGTGCACTGCTCGACGGTATCCAGGCGGAGCTGGGCCCGCACGACGACGACAACCGCTTGATCCCGCTGATCGCGGCGGGTAAGGCGCCACTGGCGGTCTTCGCGGCGATCGCGGCGGAGCAGCAGCGCATCACCAGCAGCGACTGGCGCAGCTTCCACGCCATGGCGGCGCGGGCGGACGAACCGCACGCCAGTGTCTTCTTCGGTGGGCTCCCACCGGGCGAGCAGCAGGCGAACGGCATGCTGGACGCGCTGGTGGCGGCGGTGGGACCCGACCAGGGCATGGAGCTGCCGAGGGCGGGCTGCCAGGCGTATCCGGCCTATGTCGCCTGGTTGGCGATGCACGCCGAACCCTCCGCCGCCGCAGCGGGTATCTACTCCAATTTCACCGCATGGAGCCGCTACTGCAAGGCCGTAGCCGAGGCGATGCGCACCCACTACGACTTCGACGACCCCGCGTGCGCGTTCTTCGACTTCTTCGCCGCCGAGGTCTCCGAGATCGAGCAGCGGGCCCTCGCCGCCATCCAAGCCGGACTCGACACCGGGCGGCTGAAGCCGGGCGAGGCGCACTTATACGCCAGGCTCTTCCAGAATTACGAGCTCATGTTCTGGAACACCCTCGCCGACGAGTTCTCGGCGTAGCAGCGCCACGTCGATCGCCGCTCTACTGCTCACCACCGAGACCCTGATTGTCGAAGAGACTATGGTCAACCCCGGCTCGATCATCGCCGCGGATTCGGCGACCCGGCAATGGCTGATTCGGCCTTCCAACGTTTACTGATCGACCGACAATGGGATGTTCGCAACTAGCACCGCCCGGCACCCACGGGAGTCGGGCGGTGTCGCGGCAGCCCACCCACGGCAGGAGGAAGGACCGACATGATCTTCATCGTGGTCAAATTCAAGACCAAGCCCGAATGGACCGACCGCTGGCTCGACCTCGTAGGGCCGTTCACCGCCGCCACTCGTGCCGAGGACGGCAACCTCTGGTTCGACTGGTCACGCAGCGTCCACGACCCGACCGAATTCGTTCTCGTGGAAGCCTTCCGAGACCAAGCCGCGGGCGGTGCCCACGTCGCCAGTCCCCACTTCAAGACCGCGATGAACGAACTACCACAGGCACTCGCGTCGACCCCAAAGATCATTAGCCAGACCATCGATGTCACCGACTGGTCGGATATGGGCGAGATGGCAGTCGGTTAGCTCCATGCGCTAACAGCGGGATGCGACGTAGTCCGGCGCGCTTTCTGAGCCGCTTGCACAGGTTTGCGACCTTGCGGCGGGCGACGACCCCACCGTCAGCCACCACCGCGGCCGCACAGCACTCGGAGGACAACCACCAGCCAGCCGCAAACCTGATCTCTCAGGTCAGTACCCGCTAGTCCTCGGGCTTGGCCCAGCGGCCACGGGCCTGCCTGATGTGGTCGCGCAGGTCCGAGACGAGGGTGGTCACGCGCGGATTGTCTGCGTAGTCGAGCAACGTCAGGTGGAAGATCTGGTCGGCTGCGGTGTATTCGACCAGATCCCCTTTTCGGCGCCTTCGACGATCTTGGCGGCGAGCTCGCGCAACTGGGGGAGGTCCTCGGCTGGAATCAGCGGCGTGACGTCGCGAACGATGGGAGGTTCGAGTAGCAGCCGGATCTGGGTGATGTCGTCGAGATCCTTCTCGGCGACTTCGGTGACGCGGAATCCCTTGTTGGGCACGATCGAGATGAGGTTTTCGCGCGCCAGATCGAGCATTGCTTCGAGGACCGGGGTGGCGGATACCCCTAATCGTGCTCCGAGGGTCGGCGCCGAATACACCACGCCCGGCTCCATCTCGCCGGCGATGATGGCCGCGTGGAGTGCCCGCGAGACCTTATCGCGCAGGCTGACCTTCTCCATCTGGGTGAACTGGTCGATACTCACGTCATCGTTCCCCTGCCCATGGCCAGCTGATTCGATCGGCCCAAGGTGTTCTATGCCAGGTCACGTTGCATAGAACACCCTCACCGCTCGGCGGCCTCTGCATCGACAGCTCGCAGCGACTTGCCGGAGGTCTCTTTCGCGAGGCCGACCGCGATCACCGAGATCGTCGCCGCCGCAACCAGATACAGCGAGATCGGGACCGAACTGTGGAATCCGTTGAGCAGGCTGATGGCGATCAGCGGGGCCAGCGAGCCCGCCAGAATCGGCGCGATCTGATAGCAGAACGACAGCGCCGTATAGCGGATGTGGGTCGGGAACATTTCGGTCATCAACGCGGAATATGGTGCGTAGGTGAGCGATTCGATGGCCAGCCCCAGCGTGATGGCGGTGATGATGGCCGCGTAGTTGCCGGTATCCATCATGGGGAAGGCCACGAATCCCCATCCGGCGGTGAGTACCGCGCCGGTGAGATACACCGGCCTGCGGCCGATCAGATCCGAGAGCAGACCCGCGGCCGGGATCATGAAGAAGTGCAGTAAGTGTGCCGCGAGCATCAGTGCCAGGATCGGGGCGGTATCCACCTTCACCACGAGCTTGAGATACGTGATCGAGAAGGTCACCACGATGTAGTAGAGGATGTTCTCGGCGAATCGGGCGCCGATGCCGATCAGCACCTCACGCCAATGGCAGCGGAGCACCTCTACGATGCCGAGCGAGCGGCGCTGATCCACCTCGATCATGGCCTGCGCCTCGACGAAGATCGGTGCGTCGTCGACGCTGGAGCGCACCCAATAGCCGACGATCACGACAATGGCGGACAGCCAGAAGCCGATGCGCCAGCCCCAGGACAGGAACTGCTCGTCGGTCAGATTCGCCGACAGGACCAGCATCACGACGGTTGCGAGCACGTTGCCCAGCGGTACCCCCGCCTGTGGCCAACTGGCCCAGAATCCGCGCCGGTGATCCGGGCTGTGCTCGCTGACGAGTAGTACCGCACCACCCCATTCCCCGCCGAACGCGAAACCTTGGATCAAACGCAGCGTCACCAGCAGGATCGGCGCCCAGTATCCGATGGTGTGGAAGGTGGGCAGGCAACCCATCAGGAAAGTGGTGATACCGACGACGACCAGGCTGAGCTGGAGCAATGCCTTGCGTCCGACGCGGTCGCCGAAGTGGCCGAACAGCAATCCGCCGAAGGGCCGGGCAAGGAAGCCGACCGCGTACAGCGCGAACGCGGCGATGATGCCGTCGACGGCATTGCCACTGGAACGGAAGAACACCTGGCCGAAGACTAGTGCCGAGGCCGTGCCGTACAGAAAGAACTCGTACCACTCGGCGACGGCGCCTGCCATGGCCGCGGCCACGATACGGCGTAGTCCGATGGGGGCATCGGCCCGTAGCCGAGTAGTCGCGGTGTCGTCGACAGCGGTCATGGTGTTCACCTTCGTCGGAGATCGAATGGCGGGTCGGGTGAACCGAGCACGCCGGAGTCAGCGCTGCCGAGTTGTTGATACTAGGCGCGAAAAGTATGCACTGTGATGTGTGACATTGCACTATAAAGAAGTGATGCCGCTCACGCAAGTGGTTGCGTGAGCGGTGCCACACCGCTAGCGTCAGTGCAATGTCACACGGCACTGAAGTGGCACTGGCGGCCGGGCGCTCTACCCGGACTCTCGATTCGATGGAGGCTCTCATGTCCGAAACGACCGCGTCGGCAGCGAATAAGCCCTGGCATGGGGTGTTGGTCGCGACGACCTTGCCGTTCACCGAGGACCTCTCGGTCGATTACGACACCTATGGCGAACATGTGGCGTGGTTGGCGGCCAACGGTTGCCACGGCGTGAGCCCGAACGGATCGCTCGGCGAATATCAGACCCTCGGCGACGAGGAGCGCGCCAAGGTGGTGACCACGGCCATTGCCGCGGCCCCCGCAGGATTTACGGTGATGCCGGGTATCGCGGCCTATGGGGCGCTACAGGCGCGCAGGTGGGCGGAGCAGGCCGCCGAGGCCGGGGCGCATGCGGTAATGCTGTTGCCGCCCAACATCTATCGCGGCGGTCGGGATTCGATCCTCGATCACTATCGCACCGTGGCGCAGGTGGGCCTGCCGATCGTGGCGTACAACAACCCGATCGATACGCGCATCGACCTGACCCCGGACATCCTGGCCGACCTGCATGCCGAGGGCCTCATCGTCGGTGTCAAGGAGTTCACCGGCGATGTGCGCCGCTTCTACGAAATCAAGGAACTCGCCCCCGAACTGGACGTGCTCATCGGCTCCGACGATGTGGTGCTCGAGCTCGGGATCGCCGGCGCGGTCGGCTGGGTGGCCGGATATCCGAATGCGATTCCGCAGGCGACGATGGAGCTGTACATCGCGTCGGTGAACCGAGACTTGGATAAGGCACTGCCGCTGTATCGCGAGCTGCACAAGTTGCTGCGCTGGGATTCGAAGACCGAATTCGTTCACGCGATCAAGCTGTCGATGGATCTGGCCGGACGTCGTGGCGGTGCGTGCCGCCCGCCACGGGTTCCGCTGGCGCCCGAGCTGGTCGCGAAGATCACCGCCGACACCCGCGATGTGCTCGCCAAGGGCTACCGGTAATCCCACGTGACTACGGGAGGTGAGAACGCGATCACCTACATGGTCGAATCCGTCGCCGACATGACCGCGGACGAGGTCGATGCGATCGTCGAAGGCGCGGCGGCGGCAGCGGGCAGGGATGGCACTGCCCGACCGGGCCAGGGTGCTCGATGGTATCGCGGACCGGCTCCACGCACATGCCGCCGAGCTGATCCCACTGGCCATGCTCGAGACACATCTGGCGCAACCGCGACTCGCGGGTGAGCTGAAGCGCACAAGCTTCCAACTGCGTCTGTTCGCGCAGTCGGTACTCGACGGCGGATTCCTCGATGTGCGCATCGATGGTGCGGATGCGGAGTGGCCGATGGGTGCCCCGCGACCGGATCTGCGCCGGATGAATATTCCGCTCGGCCCGGTCCTCAACTTCTCGGCCAGCAACTTCCCGTTCGCGTTCTCCGTTGCCGGTGGTGACACCGCATCCGCGTTGGCTGCCGGATGCCCGATCATCGTCAAGGCCAATCCTGGGCACCCGGCTCTGTCCCGTGCGGTCGGCCGGCTCCTCGACGAGGTGATCGCCGAATGTGGTGCTCCCCATGGGACATTCGGTCTGATCTTCGGCCGCGACGCCGGGGTGCGTGCGCTCCTGCATCCCGCAGTCGCCGCCGCGGCCTTCACCGGCTCCACTGCGGGCGGACGTGCACTGTACGACTTGGCTGGTGGGCGGTCGGTGCCGATTCCGTTCTACGGGGAATTGGGATCGATCAATCCGGTGTTCGTGACGGCCGAGGCGGCGCGGGCGCGGGCGGCGGAGATCGCCGAGGGGCTGCTGATGGCAGTGAGTTCGAGTGCTGGGCAACTCTGCACGAAGCCTGGGCTGGTAGCGGTGCCTGAGGGGTCGCTGGTGCTGGCCGAGCTGATCCGTACCGCGCCGGTGCCGACGGGCGAGATGCTCAACGATCAGATCGAGGACGGCTTCACCAGGGCTGTCGAACAGGTGCGTGCACATCCAGATGTGCGGGTGCTGACCGGTGGCGGACCCCGGGAAGCATTGCTGCTCGCCACGACTGCGCGGACGGTACTGGCCGATCGTGACCGGCTGATGCACGAGATGTTCGGTCCGGCAACGCTGTTGGTGAGCTATCGAGATACCGCGGAGCTGCTGGAGCTGGCCCGGTCGGTCCATGGCGAGTTGACCGTGTCGATTTCGGCGAGCACGCCGACGACACCACCCGCGCGCTTCTCACCGCCGCGGCGGGTGCGGCCGGGCGAGTGCTCTGGAACTCCTGTCCAGTGGTGTTCCAGTCGGTACCCGATCAGCTGCTGCCGCCGCCATTGCGCACCGAGAATCCACTCGGTGTACCTCGCTCGGTGAACGGGGCACTCGCGCAATGACTCTCGACTCGTCCCATGCGGCGGCTCTGGCTGGGACCGACGTGCTGATTGTCGGCGGTGGCATGATCGGATGTGCGCTTGCGGACCGGCTCGTGCTCACTGGTGCGTCGGTGCGGGTCTGCGAGGCAGGCGGTGTGGCTTCCGGAACCACTGCGCACGGCGAGGGTAACGTCCTCGTTTCGGATAAGGGTCCGGGGCCCGAATTGGAACTCGCGCAGCTCTCGCGCGGGCTGTGGCCCGGCATCCCCGAGCGCATCGCCGAGCGATTGCCCGAGGAAGTGGTCGCCGTCGAATGGGAACCCGAGGGCGGCATCGTAGTTGCCACCACGGACGCCGGTGCCGCCGCACTGGACGAGTTCGCCCGTGGCCAACGCGCGGCCGGGTGCATTGCGAAGATCTCGACGCGGACCGGCTGGCCGAGGCCGAACCAGCATTGACCCGGGATGTGACCGCGGGCGTCTATTACCCTGACGACGCCCAGGTCCAACCTGTCGGCGCGGCGGGGGCCCTGATCGGGTCCGCCGTCGCGGCCGGTGCGCAGGTCGAGACCCGTTGTGCTGTTACCGAGCCCATCGTCCGCGACGGTCGGCCGATCGGCGTGCAAACCACCAAGGGGGCACGGTACGCCGATGTCGTGATCAACGCGGCTGGTCCGTGGTCGGGCCGGGTGTCCGACCGCCTCGGCGCACTGATCGCGGTCAAACCACGGCGGGGTGATGTCCTGATCACCGCACCCATGCCGCCCACCGTTTTCCACAAGGTCTACGCCGCGGATTATGTCGGCGCAGTCGGTAGCTCGGATACCGGACTGCAAGCCCTCCGCCGTGGTCGAGTCCACCCGCGGCGGCCCACTCCTACTCGGCTCGTCACGCCGTCAATGTGGCTTCGACGACCGACTGCGGCCGGACAGCCTGGCCGCGATCGCCCGCAGGGCGTTACACCTGTTCCCGGTATTCGCCGACGTCGCAATCATGCGCGCCTACGGCGGTTTCCGCCCCTACGTCGATGACCACCTCCCGGTGATCGGCCCCGACTCCCGCCTACCCGGCCTCTGGCACGCGACCGGTTACGAGGGAGCCGGCATCGGTCTATCGGTCGGCACCGCGCAATTGCTCACCTCCGCCCTCATCGGCCGCCCGGACCGGGTCGACATCGCACCCTTCGCTGTCGACCGCCCAGCCGTCATCGTCTCCCATCCAGGCGAACCGACCACGGAGAAGGTGTCCTGTTGAGCCCCAACCCGATTCGACCGCGGGTCGACCTGATCGGCCGCTGACTGCGCGCGGCCGCCGTGTCCCGTACCGCCCTGAAGATGGAGCACATAATCCCATGAGCCCCAGCATGATTCCCCCGAATGCCGACTCGATCGGCCGTGCGGATCGACCATTGGCGGTCGTCGTGGACGGTGCCGAAGTGCAGGGCGTATACGGCCAGACCGCCAGTGCGAGCGGTCGTCGGCCAATAGGACGGAGGCGAGAACTGAATGAGCTGGCGAGCTGAGTCGATTCCTCCCGACCACCCGCAGGTCATCGACCTGCGGGTGGTCGATCGTTCAGCTCGACAGGATCGGGTGTCGGTCGAGCGAGTTCTGGTCCCCGGCGCGACGCGGCGATCTGGGGCGCCACGCGCTGGCCACGAAGCGTCGCTGGCTTATCCGTCAACGGCTGGCGGCGACGGGTGTGGCCGTGGTGAGGGTCTCCCCGTCGCGGTGGCTGCGATCCCGGGCGTACGGTCGGGGTGTGTCGGTGCAGAGCGCTGGCGGCTCGTTCGGGAACTACCACCTCGAACGCTTGGTGGGTCGTGGCGGTATGGGTGAGGTGTGGTTGGCGCGCGACCGCACCGGCAGCACCGTTGCATTGAAGGTGTTGTCTACGGCGTATTCCGCCGATCCGGGCTATCGGCGCCGTTTCGAGCGGGAGGCCCGGCTGGGCGCCCGGGTGCGCAACCCCCACATCGTGCCGATCCGTGCCTTTGGCGAGGTCGATGGTCACCTGTTTTTGGAGATGGCCTACATCGAGGGCGTCGATTTGGCGACGCGGCTGCGGTCGGGTGCGCTGGTGCCGGCTCGGGCGGTCGAGGTCATCGCCCAGGCCGCGGAGGCGCTGGATGCCGCTCATGCGGCGGGGCTTGTTCATCGGGATGTGAAGCCGGGCAATATCGTCGAGGACACCAGCGGTTTCGTGTATCTGATCGACTTTGGTATTGCTCGCGCCGCCGACGGCACTGCCCTCACAGCCACCGGCCTGGTAGTGGGCACGTTGGGCTATATGGCGCCGGAGCGGTTCACCGGCACGGCCGAGGCCCGCTCGGATGTCTATTCGCTGGCCTGCGTGCTGTATGAAACTCTCACCGGGAACCTGCCGTACGGTGACGGAGACCCGGCACAGCAGATGCACGCGCATTTAATGTCCGAACCGCCGCGTGCCTCGCAGGCTGCCCAAGGTGTCCCGCCAGCGCTGGACGCTGTTATCGCCCGCGGTATGGCCAAGGGACCGGGGGAACGCTACGCCAGCGCGGGTGAATTCGCCGCCGCGGCATGTGCGGCCTTGGGCTGGCCCCAATCGGCGCAACCGACCCCGCCGGTCGCGGACCCTGCGACATCGGGCAGCCACCCGCTTACCCGCGTCATGACCGCCGTCGGCCCACCCCCGACCCTGGCCGAGACCCGGCCGCCGCAAACTCCCGAGCCCGAGAGATTCTCACCTGCTCCGGCCGCGCATCCGGATCGGCAAAAGCTTCTGGTGCGCCGATGGCTACCGGTTGCCGCCGGGCTTGCACTCGTCGCCGCGGCGGCACTGTGGTTGCTGAGTGGAGTCCTCGAGTCTGATTCCGCTCCGAACACGACGACGCGCGCGGCGTCCGCTGCCGCTCCCAACGATTCCCTGCCGCCCTCGACCGGCGGACAACCCCCGGATCCGGCTGGTGCGGTGCGCGACGGGAACTTTGCTTTCACCGTGACCGAGATGGTGTCCAATGTGAGCCGCACCGGTTCAGTGAGCCCAGGTGGTTCCTACACCGTCGTGACGCTGACGGTCACCAACCTCTCCCAACGCGAGCAAGTCTTCCGCATCGCCGATCAGCGCCTGATCACCGTCGCCGGCCGCTCCCTCGTCCCCGACGCGACCGCGACCACCGAACTCAACCCATCCCGCAACGGCGTCGACCAGATCGCTCCCGGCAGTACCGGCACGATCCTGCTGGCCTTCGACCTGCCCAGCAAGGACAAGAACGACAAGAAAAAGGACGACAAGAAGAACGACACCCCGGGTCGGCTGGTCCTGCATGGCGCCCCGTCGTCCCCCGGCGTAACCGTGCTGGTCGGCTAGCTGTACTGGCCACAGACGTTGACACGCCGGCACCGCCGTCGCGGATTCCGTCGAATTCGCAAGGTAGGTCCGAACGGCCCGGCTGCCGAACCGTTTGGCATGCGTGGAGGGCCGCAGGTCAGGCGCGACGCTGTCCACAAGGTTGAAACCGTAACGGACAGTGTGAGAGTGATCGAGGTGGCAAAGAGGCAGTGCGGTGGTGGAGAGCGTGGAGTGAAGGCAGGGAAGATGGTGGAGGGGCGGAATATGGGTAGCGCGTGCGGGCTGGGGTGTGCCCGGCGCGCCGTGGGAGTGAACACCGCGGCGGACCGGGGAACGGGAGACCCGCCGACGGCGGGCGAAGAACGGTGTCAGGTCAGGCGGGATGCGGAAGTGGTCTTTCTGCCACGCCAAAAGTCGAGGCCCCTCGGCAGCAGGTGTTCGGGCATGCGCCATCCAGCGATGTGGCCGCCCGGTCGACATCGCCGAGTAAGCTCGATTCCTACTGCGCGACGCGCGGATACGCTGGGTCAGCTACTGCCCCAGCCTTTGGGAAAGAAATTGTTCGATCCCCAGCCGGGGGGAAAGAAATTGCTCGAGCCCCAGCCTTGGTTCCAGCCGTCGCATTTGTCCTTGCCCCAACGATCACTCTGCCAGCGATCGATGCCCCAAAGGCCGTAGCTGTCACAGTGAGGGTTATCAGTGTGCACGACCCCGGGTGCGGGGGCCGGTGCCGCCATGGCAGGAACCGACACCATCGGAATCGTCATCGCGACCCCAACAAGCGCGACCTTCGCGAGCAGCCGACCGGAGTCGGCGGTGGTCTTCTTGGTAATCATGGTGCCTTCTTCCGGCGAGTTCGTCGCACGGATCCGACTCGCCGATGCGTCGAGCTATGCATTCCCCGACGCATCTGATCCTAGGCGCGTAGCGCAGGTCGCCGCCAGCATCCGTCGATCCGTGGCGGTAATTGACCTGACCTGGTGAAATGCGTTGAGATCAGTCCCGCGACCTGCGATTTCTCCTCGAATGTGATCCATGCCAGGTATCGGTATCTCCGATACCTCGGCCCCTTTGACTTGTCACGAATCGACAGGCCAAAGGGGCCGCGTGCCGCAGCCGATATATCTGCCGGTCCAATTCAGGCAGTATCGCGACCTGTTCGACAAAGTGGAACGTCTGTCAATCGGTCGCCGGTTCGTCTGTGGCGGCCTCAGCTGGGCCGAGGGCACGTGGGGGTGCGGTGAGGGCCTGCGTCGCGCCGAGACCCGCGCCGATTCCCGCGCCGATGGCGGCGAGCGGTGCCGCCATGAGGGCCGCGCCGTATGTGGCGCCGATGGGCACCGCGGCGAGACCGATCGGTGCGAACGGCATGCCGATCGCCAGACCGAGTGCACCGCCGACACCTGCGCCGATCAGTGCGAATGGGCTCGCCACCGCTGCGCCTGCGGCAGCACCGAGCGCCGCGGAGCCGACAGTCTGACTCGCAACACGATCGGAGCGAGTGCGTTCCATACCGACCGAGTCGAAGAACGTTGCGAGATCGGCCTCGGTCACCGCCGCGGCGTCGTTGAGTTGGATGGCGGGCTCCCGCGGCAGCCAATCCGGCGCCTCGACCTGCACGTTGCCGAAACGCAACATGCCCGGCGGCGGCGCGATCGGCGGCACCGGCGCGACCGGGAGCGGGCCGTGCAGGAACTCGACCGGCGACAGATACTCGCTTTTCGGTACCGGCCGCGCCCACTGCAGCGAACTGCGCGTGTCGTCCGGGATTCGCGTTCCCCGGTACGGGCGCACATTCGGCACTTGGGCGGCGGGCCAGTCCGGGGACTGCTCCGTCTGCTCTGCCTGCACGGCGGGGGTCCCCGCGCCTGAATCCGTGTCGTCGGCCACGAAGGCAACGTGGTCGTCGTGCTCGGTCTGACTCACCGGAACGTACCGATCGAGCTCGGCGTTCGCGGTACCGCTGCTACCCACCAGAGTGAGAACGACGGGAACCGCTCCCGCCACCACCATCGACCCCACCTTCTGTTGACGCGAACTGACTTTTCTGTGCTTGCCTGTGCCCAATCTATTTCCTTTCACAGTGCAGAGACCTTGTCGATTCGCATTCGGATCACGGGGCGTCTTGGATGGTCGAGCATGCTGTGACAGGTTCGAACCAGGGCCATCACCAGTACTATCCGGGGTGCTAAGCAGCTGGATCGTGGGTGAACATGTCCACCAAGACCAGGCATGCCGCAACAATGAACATGATTCGGTCGGACTTGCCGAGCAGTCGGAGCTGGATCCCGGGGAGGGGTGGACCGGCCTGCGGTTCAGGGGAGTGGATCCCGTACGGGACGGATATCGAAACCGGGCCGACCGGCAAGGTCTGCGCTGCGTCGTGAGTTGTCGACGTTGTCGGTCAACAAACAGCAGCAGGTCAGTGCAACGAAAACGTGCCCTGACCTGCCGTTTGTGGCGGAGGATAGGGATTTGAACCCATCCGTTTCCGCAGGAGAACTCTGCGACCAGCCGGTTTCGTTGCAGTTCAGACTGTTTCGGCGCTGCTGACGATGCAAACGTTAGGGCCAGGTGTCGACGCGGTCAACGCGGATCCTGCGGCATTCGTCTTGGCGGCGAGACGAGCGCATCAGGCACAAGTAGAACAGCGGCGCCGGGGGTAGCGCTCGGAGTGTCCGCCTCACAGCGGAAGTTCGCTGGTTCGAAACCAGCTGGGACCACCACCAAAAAAGCCCCTTGCTCAGGTCCGCGGATTCGAGGAGTTGTCGCAACACCTGGTTGCTATTAGGCCGTGAGTACTTTAGCCAGACGCTCGGCTGGGGTTTCCCAGCCGAGCGTTTTGCGTGGTCGGCCGTTGAGCTCGATGGCGACAATGTCGAGGTGTTCGCGGCTGTGGACGGAGAGGTCGGTTCCCTTCGGAAAGTATTGCCGTAGTAGTGGAGTGGTCCCCAGAAGTTGGACACCGTAAGTAAGCGTCCATCTTCAGGAGGGCAGGCCGATGTACTCGGGAAGCACGTTGAGTCAGGCCGACGCCGGCTTGGCCGTCGAACTGTTTGAACATGGCTTCACCGCGAAGTCCGCGTCCCTGTCCCTTGACCTCGCCCCGAACCCCGTTCAAATGTTGTACCAGCGATGGCAGCTGAGAGGACGGGATGCGCTGGTGACGAGGGAACGCAGGCAGTACGACTTCGGGACCAAGCTCGAGATCGTGCTCCGTCATGTTGCGGGCGAGTCTGGACGGGCTCTCGCCGAGGAATACGGGCTCCCCTCGCCCAGCACCGTCGCCAACTGGACGAGTATCTATCGACGCGAGGGCGAAGACGGGCTGCGACCCAAGAGACGCGGCCGGCCCCCGACCGATCGCGGAAACCCTCCACCGCAGAACGAGATCGAGACGCTGCGCAAGGAGAACGAGCGGTTGCGCGCAGAGGTCGCGTACCTGGGAAAATTGCGGGCCTTGAAGTCACAGGAACGCCGCTGAAGGTTCAAGCCGTCGAAGACCTCAAGGCGCAGTACCCACTGTCGCTCTTGCTGCAGATCGCGCACCTTCCCCGGTCAACGTTCTACGACCACCGGAACAGAATCGCCCGCGCGGATCGGCATGCTGAGCTGAAAGAAGCCATCCGTCAAGCCTTTGAAGAGGCAAGACGCGCATACGGGCACCGGCGCATCCTGGCGATCCTGCTGCGTCGCGGGTGGCGGGTGTCGAAAAAGACCGTTCTGAAACTGATGCGCACGCTCGGCCTGCAGTGCCCTGTGCGCCGTCGGCGGAGATACAACTCCTTCCGGGGCGAGGTTGGCCAGGCGGCCGACAACGTGTTGAACCGCCAGTTCACCGCAGCAGTCAAGCACACCAAGTGGGTCACGGACGTGACCGAGTTCGCGATCGGGGCCTCCAAGGTATATGTCTCGCCAGTCCTCGACCTCTATAACAACCGAGTCATCTCTGCCGCGGCCGGGCCATCACCGAGCGTGAAGATGGTTACCGATGGCCTGCGCACCGCAATCGACAGCCTGCAGTCAGGTGAGAAACCGCTGGTTCACTCCGATCAAGGATTTCAGTACCGCCACCCCCTCTGGCAGGACGTGCTCCGCGAGGCCGGCCTCACGCAATCCATGTCCAGAAAAGGCACGTGCCTCGACAACGCCGTCATGGAAGGATTCTTCAGCCATCTCAAAGAGGAATGGTTCCGAATCCAGCAGCCCGCGACCACTGACGAGTTCCACGCCGGACTGACCGACTACCTGCAGTGGTGGAACACGACCCGCATCCAACAACGGCTCGGCTACCTCAGCCCCGACGAGTACCTCGCCCAAACCTCCGCCGCCGCATAAGGTTTAATTCCAAGGTCCAACTTTCGGGGACCACTCCAGTAGGCCGTTCGTGTTCTCGTTAGAGCCGCGTTGCCAAGGGCTGGCGGGATTGCAGAAGTAGACCGGGATGTCGGTGGCGACGCTGAATTGGTGGTGCTCGGCGAGTTCGCTGCCTTGATCCCAAGTCAGCGATCGCATCAGATGCGGCGGTAGCTGCCCGACCGTTCGTTGCAGGGCCTGGTTCACCTGCTCGGCAGTGCGGCCAGCAGGCAGATGGACGAGCATGACGTAACGAGTGCTGCGCTCGACGAGTGTGCCGATGGCCGAACCACCGTCCTTGCCGATGATCAGATCGCCCTCCCCGTGCCCGGGCACGGCCCGGTCTTCGACCTCAGCGGGCCGGTCACTGATCATGATCATCGGATGAGTGAACCGGGGTTGGCGGCAGGCGATCTGGCGTCGTGGTTTGCGCCGAGCGCGGCCGGTGCGCAGCGCCGAGGCCAGTTCGCGGCGCAGTTTCATCTCGTCGGGGAAACTCCTCCAGGACGATCGACGCGCAGATCGCCGCAGTTTTCGAGAAGCTTATGATCACCTCGCGCAGGGACATCATCAAACTCGTACCGAAACACCAGATCGACAGAGTCAGGGCAGAAGCGTCGAGACGGCCCAACCCCACCGTGAACGACGAATATCCCAACGTCGACGTCTGTAGATCGGGCAACCAGCAGAATGTGCGTATGTTACGACCATGCTGCGGTTGTCCGAGCTGCGTCAGTTCGTGCTCGATGCACCACAGGCATCGGCGTGCTCGCCTTCCGCGCGAAATGTAGCGATTCGCTCCGATGGCAGTCGGGGAGCTGTTGTTCGGAGTGGTCAGCGTGTCCCTGTACAACAGGCCGGTCTCTGTCGCGGCAATGGATATTTCGGCCTCGCAGCTGGAACAGTCGACCGACTCTTCCGAGTGGGCCCAGTGCCTCGACATCGTTGGTGTTGGCGGCCGAAATGCCCACGGCCAGTGGTGCTCCCACGCGCTCGGACAGCACACGCAGCTTTGAGCCGGTCGACCACAGAGTGTGCTCGCCGACCCGAGTGATCAGCCGACCAGGCCTGCGGTGGCGTGGGTGTGCCGCCGCCGACCGCAAAGATACTGCAGCGCCAGGGCCGGCGTTGAAGCGCTCTGTCCTATGAGAACTGTTTCCTCAGTTCTCGTTTGAGGACCTTGTGGGTGGGCCCGATGGGAAGTTCGGGTACGAATTCGACTCGGCGCGGGTACTTGTACTTGGCCAGATGCTCGCGACCATAGGCGATGATCTCCTCATCAGTGACGGGTCCGGATCTGATGATGACGGCACAGATCTCTTCGCCGTAGGTGGCGTCCGGAACACCGATGACCGCAGCTGCCGCAACGTAGGGATGACGAAGCAGCACGTCCTCGATCTCGGTCGGGTACACGTTGAATCCGCCCCGGATGATCATCTCCTTGATGCGGTCGACGATCGTGAGGTAGCCGTCGGTGTCCTTGCGGCCGAGATCGCCGCTGCGGAACCAACCGTCCACCATGACTTCCGCAGTGGCGTCCGGTCTTCCTATGTAGCCGTTGAACAGGTTGTGTCCGCGAATGACTACCTCGCCTATCGTGCCGGTGGGTAGCAACTCGATCCGGTCGCGTACGTCGGGGTCGGCGATCTCCACGTCGACGCCCCAGACCGGATGTCCGACGGTTCCGGCCTTCGGTGTGAGTTGCGGCTGATTCACCGTGGCTGTCGGGGAGGTTTCCGACAACCCGTAGCCTTCCAGCACGCTGGCGTCGAAGGTGTTCTCGAATGCGTCCAGGACGGTCTGTGGCAGTGACGCTCCGCCCGAGATACACAGCCGCAGCTTGGGAAGGGCCGGTGCTTCCCGAGCTGCCTCGATCAGTCCGACGTACATGGTGGGTACGCCGTGGAATGTGTTGACACCCTCGGCGATCATCAGTGAAATCGCTTCAGCGGCCGTGAATCTGGGTTGCAGCACGAGCGTGGCGCCCGCCCGCCAGGTCGAATTCATCGAGACTGTCTGCCCGAAGACGTGGAAGAGTGGCAGCGCGCCCAGCGCTACGTCGTCGCGGCGTACTTCATTGGCGTCGAATGCGTTGACGGTTGCACACATCACCATATTCAGGTGGCTGAGCTCAGCGCCCTTCGGTCGGCCTGTGGTCCCGCTGGTGTAGAACACCACGGCAGTGTCCATCGGACGGCGTGAGATGAACGCCGCAATCGGCTGGGCGGCAAGAGACTTCGGGTCGAGGCAGTCGATTCCTGCCCGTTGCGCCGCCTCCAGGCCCACCGACGCGAACTGCTCATGACACAGCAAAAGCTGTGTTCCGCTGTCGCGCAACACGTATTCGGCTTCCTCTGCGGTGAGCAGCGGGTGCACCGCGACGACAACGGCTCCAGCGGCCAGGATTGCATAGTAGGCGCGCGGAAAGTCTGCAGTGTTCGGTCCCATCAGTCCGACCCGGTCGCCCGGCCGCACTCCCAGCGCAATCAGTGCGTTGGCTTGTGCACGTGCCTGCTCCCACAACTCCACAAAAGTGATACGGCGCGCGCCCTCGATGAGCGCTACGTGGTGAGGGCGCCGCCGAGCCTGCTCGGCAAGGATGCTCGCCAGTGACAGGGTCGCATTCATGAGAATTCCTATCGTTCTATCAATACCGCGATGCCTTGGCCGACGCCGATGCACATGGTCGCGATCGCGCGCCGGCCGTCGCGGTCGGCTAGTTCGAGCGCCGCGGTCAAGGCGAGCCGGGCGCCGCTGGCTCCGAGGGGGTGGCCGAGGGCGATCGCGCCACCGTTGGGGTTGACGTGCTCGGCGTCGTCAGGCAAACCAAGTTGCCGGAGCGTCGCTAACGACTGTGCCGCGAAGGCTTCGTTGACCTCGAGGACATCGATGTCGCCGATGCCGAGTTTTGTTCGCATGAGCAGCTTTTCGGTTGCCGGGAAGGGGCCGATCCCCATGACACGTGGGGGCACACCGATCGATACCGCGGCATCGACGCGGGCCAGCGGCGAGAGCCCGTACCGTTCGACCGCCCGCTCGGAGGCGATCAGCACCGCGGCCGCGCCGTCGTTGAGACCGGAGGAGTTGCCTGCGGTGATGTTGCCGCCGGTGACCACCGACGGCAGCTTCGCCAGGGCGGCAAGGGAAGTCGACCGTGGATGTTCGTCGGTATCGGCGACAATCGGGTCACCTCTACGTTGCGCGACGGTGATCGGCGCGATTTCGCGGGCCAACCGGCCGCCGCGCTGTGCCGCGGCTGCCCGCTCCTGGGAGCGAAGAGCGAACGCGTCCTGGTCGCCACGATTGATGTCGTACTCTGCTGCCACGTTCTGCGCGGTCTGTGGCATGGAGTCTGTGCCGTAGCGCTCCTGCAGCCGCGGGTTTATGAGCCGCCAGCCGAGTGTAGTGTCGAAGACTTCGTTCGAACGCGACCACGAAGTCTCGGGTTTCGGCATGACGAAGGGCGCGCGGGTCATGCTCTCCACCCCGCCGGCAATGATCAGGTCCGCATCGCCTGCCCGGACGGCTCGGGCAGCACCTGCGACGGCGTCGAGACCGGACCCACACAGCCGATTAACGGTGCTGCCCGGGATCTCGACTGGCAGGCCCGCGAGCAGTGCCGCCATGCGGGCGATATTGCGATTATCTTCGCCGGCCTGGTTCGCGCAGCCGAGAATCACATCATCGGTTGCGGCCCAGTCCACCGTCGGAAGACGTTGCGTCAGTTCGCCGATGACATGAGCGGCCAGGTCGTCGGGCCGGACCGAGGCCAGCGCGCCACCGTATCGGCCGAATGGGGTGCGCACTCCCGCAACGAGATAGGCGGTGTTCATCGTTATCTACAGCCCCATGTTCTTGGCGATGATCATCTTCATCACCTCGGAGGTGCCGCCATAGATACGGTTGACGCGGTTGTCGGCATAGAGCCGGGCCACCGGGTACTCGTTGATATAGCCGTAGCCACCGTGCAGCTGCAGGCATCGGTCGATCACGCGGGATGCGACCTCGGTGCAGAACAGTTTTGCCGAGGCAGCATCGGCAGCTGAAAGCTCGCCCAGGTCATGGGCTTCCAATGCCCGATCGACTACTGCCTCGGCGGCGTCGACCTCGGCCTGGCAGGCCGCAAGTTCGAACTTCGTGTTTTGGAAACTGGCGACCGTCTTGCCGAAGACCGCGCGGTCTTGTGTGTATTGCTGGGCGAAGCCGACCGCGGCCTTCGCCTGGGCGTAGGCGCCTACCGCGATGCTGAGCCGCTCCTGCGGAAGATTCTGGCCGAGGTAGGAGAATCCCTTGTTTTCTTCCCCCAGCAGATCCTCGACGGGCACCTTCACATCGGTAAAGGTCAGCTCGGCGGTGTCGGAGACCTTGAGACCGAGCTTGTCCAGCTTGCGCCCGACGCTGTAGCCGGGTGACGTGGTGTCCACCACGAGAAGCGAGATGCCCGAGCGGCGGTCATCGTCGCGTGGGGGAGCGGTGCGAGCGCACACGATCACGCGGTCGGCGTGCACACCGCCGGTGATGAAGGTCTTGGCGCCGTTCAGCACGTAGTGCGTGCCGTCGTCGGCGAGTTTCGCTGTCGTTCGCATTCCAGCGAGATCGGAACCAGTGCCGGGTTCGGTCATCGCAATGGCGAACATGGTTTCCCCGGCTACGAATCCGGGCAACCAGCGTTGTTTCTGTTCCTCGGTCGCCAGCGTCTTCAGATACGGAAGGCACAGCGCAACGTGCACTCCGCTGCCGCCGAAGGACACGGCTGCGCGTGCGAGCTCCTCGGTGATGACGGCCTGGAATTTGAACGACTCGATGTCCGCACCGCCGTACTCGCTCGGTACCTCGATACCGAAGACGCCGAGTTCGCCGAGCTTGTGGTAGAAGTCACGAGGCACGATCCCGTCCTCGTACCACTTGTCGTACACCGGTACGACCTCGGATTCGACGAATGCCCGGATGGTCTCCCGGAACGCCTCGTGATCGACATCGAAAACTGTTCTGCGCATTGATATCTCCTGGTCGTGCAGATTAGAGACGGCGGCCGCCGTCGACGTAGATGGTCTGGCCGGTGACGAATGCGGCATTATCGGAGGCAAGGAACGCGACGACACTCGCTATGTCCGACGGCTGCCCGACCCGGCGCAACGGCGTGATTTCCGCGGTCTTGGCCTGCAGTTCCTCGGCGGTGACTCCGATGCGGGCGGCGGTGTGCCCCGTCATGTCGGTGGCGATGAATCCGGGAGCGACGGCGTTGACATTGATGCCGTACGGCCCGAGTTCCATGGCGAGAGTGCGGGTCAACCCTTGGATGCCAGCTTTGGCGGCGGCGTAGTTGGCTTGTCCGCGGTTGCCAAGGGCGGACACACTCGATGTGTTGACGATCTTGCCGTAGCGCTGGGCGACCATCAGCTTCTGTGCAGCGCGGCTACACAGGAAGGCGCCGCGCAGATGGACCGACATGACCGTGTCCCACTCGTCGACCGACATTTTGAACAGCAGATTGTCGCGCAGTACGCCGGCGTTGTTCACGAGGATGTCCAGCGAGCCGAATTCGGTCACCGCCCGTTCGACTGCGGCCTCGACCTGTTCCTCATCGGTGACGTCGCATGCGATTCCGACCGCCCTCCCGCCTGCGGCAGTGATCGCGTCAGCTGTTGCTCGGCAGGCGGTTTCGTCGAGGTCGACGACGGCAACGGCGGCGCCGTCGGCGGCCAATCGTGCAGCGGTGGCGGCGCCGATACCGCGCGCCGAGCCGGTGACCAATGCGGTCCTGAGCTGGGCACTCATTCAATTCTCCTTGTCAGACAATGGCATTCACGCCAGTCAGTGCGCGGCCGATGAGCAGTTTCTGGATTTGGCTGGTGCCTTCATAAAGCGTGAGGACGCGGGCATCCCGCAGGTACTTCGACACGGGGTATTCGTCGATGTAGCCGTAGCCGCCGAAGACTTGGATGGCGTTGTTGGCCGCCTTGACCGCGACCTCGCTGGCGAACAGTTTGGCCATTGAGGCCTCGGTGCCGAAGGGTTTGCCGCGGTCGACGAGATCGGCGACCCGCCAGGTCAGCAGCCGCGCGGCGTCGACTTCGACGGCGATATCCGCGAGCAGTTCTTGTACGAGCTGATACGAGGCGATCGGCTTGCCGAACTGCTCGCGCTCGCTGGCGTAACGGACCGCAGCTTCGAGGCAGGCCTGGGCGAGGCCGACGCATCCGGCCGCGACGCCCATCCGGCCTTTGTCCAGCGCCGCCATCGCGATCTTGAATCCGGTGCCTTCGTCTCCGAGTCTCAGCGAATCCGGCACCCGGACTTGGTCGAAGGTCAGCTCGGCGGTTGCTTGTCCGCGCAGTCCGAGTTTGCCCTTGATTTCAGTGCCGGTGAACCCGGGGGAGTCGGTGGGCACCAGGAAGGCTGTGACGTCCTTGGGCCCTGGTCCGCCGGTGCGTCCGAAGACCAGTGCTACGTCGGCGCGAGTTCCGTTGGTGATGAACATCTTCGAGCCAGACAGCACCCAGTCGTTGCCGTCGCGCACGGCTTTGGTGGTCAGGTTCGCGGCATCGGAGCCCGTACCAGGCTCGGTCAGGGCGAAGCAACCCAATGCTTCGCCGGCGCAGAGCCGCGGCAGGAAGCGCTGCTTTTGCTCCCTGGTGCCGTACGTCGCGATGGACTTGGCGACCAGGCCGAGCGACACCGACACGATGCCGCGTACGGCGGAGTCGCCGCGTCCCAGCTCTTCCAGCAGCACGCAGTACGCCAGCGCGTCACCGTCGGATCCGCCGAACTCCTCGGAGACTCCGATGCCGAGGAATCCCATGGCGCCGAGCCTGCCGACGATGGCGGGGTCGACCGCCTCGGCTCGGTCCCATTCCGTGGCGTGGGGGACGACTTCCTTGTCTACCCACGACCTGGCTAGCTTGCGCAGCTCGCTGTGCGTATCGCCCAGTTCGAGATCCATCGCTCCACTCCTGAACCAAACAGTGTTAGGTTTATGTCGTCAAGTTATCCTAACGGCGTTTGGTTTTCAAGATTGGGTGATAGGTTCTGTTGGATGTCGGCGGTCGAGGGTGGAGGTGTGCGATGGCCAGGCCCCGAGTGCCGCTGCTGAGTAGGGAACGGATCCGAGCGACGGCGCTGGAGATGATCGACCGCGACGGTTTGCCCGAACTGTCGATGCGCAAGCTGGCGGCCGAGTTGGGAGTGCAAGCGGCTTCGCTCTACGGCCACTATCCGACCAAAGACGATCTGCTCGATGATGTCGCTCGTGGCATCATGAGCCGCGTCGATACCTCGGCGTTCGAGGGCGACGACTGGCGGGCGGCGCTGGAGTCATGGGCGCGTTCGTACCGGGCGGCGTTGGTCGCGCATCCGAACTTCGTCCCTTACCTGGCCTCCGGTCCGGGTCGGCGCGAGGAGAACCTGCGTGCTGCCGACGCAGTGCACGGCGGCCTGGTGCGAGCTGGATGGCCGCCGCGGCAGGCGACCATGATCGGAGCTGCCACCAGGTATGTAGTGATGGGCTCGACGATCGGCTCGTTCTCTCGCGGTTTCGTCGATGATGTGCAGGTGTATCGGGACCGCTACCCACACCTGGAGCAAGCGCACCTGCTGCGAGCCAAAGCCGATGAAATCGACGCGGAGAGTTTCGACTTGGTGCTGACCGCCTTTGTCGACGGGCTCGAGAACCGGTTCACGGCGATCCGGAAGCAACGAGCGCGGCGTCGAGCGAAGGTTGCCGAAGGCAAATAGTCGACCGTTGCAGGACGACTCGCATTTTGTGATCGCGCTGGTTAGCCCAGTGATGCCCGTTTGTCGGCCTGAGCGACCCGCGGCCAACGCCTGCGACGGCTCGCTGTTGATTCGAGCGCCGACACGGATCAGAAGGTACGTAATTCGGTGCGTGTGAGACCGGGGTCACCTGTACGTCGTGATACCGACCAACCGGCACGGTGGTTCGCGGGTGACCTCGGGGCTGTCTTGTTTTGGCGCGGTTGCGCACTGAGCTCGGACGGGCGGCATGACGGCCGCACCGGTGGTAACAACTCCGGATGGGAGGGGTGGGCTCTGTCTCTTGCATCGATCGGCGCATTCCTGACGTCGTTGGACCTGGTGACAGCGGGATGAATATGAGCGTTGCGAGCACAATAGAGAGACCGGTCTATTGATTATGTAAACTGGTCTAGTTAGGATCGGCGCATGGCGAAAGACACTAGGCAGCGGGTCCTGGACATGGCCGCCGGCTTGTTCCAGCGGCAGGGTTACAACGCGACCGGGCTGAACCAGGTGCTTGCGCAGAGTGGTGCCCCCAAGGGCTCGCTCTACTTCCACTTCCCCGGAGGTAAGGAGCAACTGGCATCCGAAGCGGTGTCGTTGGCCGGCGACCGGTTGGGTGAGGACCTGCGCGCCGTGCTGGCGAGCGCTCCTGACGTGCGGACGGCGATCATCCAGATGTGTGATTTGCTTGCCCGCAATCTCGAGGACTCCGGGTTTCGCGAAGGCTGTCCGGTTGCGACTGTGGCGTTGGAGGCTGCCTCTGACAGTGCGCAAATCCGGACCGCCTGCGACAGCGTCTATACCCGTTGGTTGGACGGCCTCGCCGGCTATTTGCGCTCACAGTCGGTTTCGAGCTCAGCGGCCGATCGGCTTGCGGCCCTGATTCTCTCGTCGTTACAGGGCGCGCTGCTCATTGCGCGGGTCAAGCACGACGTCTCCTGGGTGCTGACAGTCAGTACTGAGATTGCGGAAGTCGCGGCTCGAGCCGTCGACGGAAAGGAGTGAGATGAAGATTCATCACCTCAATTGTGGCTCTGTGCGCATGATTGAGCCCACGTACGAAGGCCTGGAGACCGCTCATGCGGTGAACCACTGCCTTCTCGTCGAGACGGACTCGGATGGTCTGGTGCTAGTCGAGACCGGACTTGGACTCGAGGACATCCGCAACCCACACACAGTGCTGGGAACGGCGTGGGTGACGGTGGCCGAGCCGGTGTTGTCCGAAGAAGAGACTGCCATCAGGCAAGTCGAAAAGCTGGGTTTCTCTGCCAAGGACGTGCGACATATCTTTCTCACTCACCTCGATATCGACCACTGCGGCGGTCTGCCCGACTTTCCCGACGCACAGGTTCATGTCCTGAAAGCCGAGATAGAGGCAGCCTTCGCGGAAGCACCGAGCTTTCGGTATCGGCCTGGACATTGGACGCACGGACCGAATTGGGTTTCCTATGCTCCAGAATCGAATGACGAGTGGTTCGGCTTCACTGCTCAGCAGGCGCAGGGGCTCTCCAGCGAAATTCTGATGGTTCCGCTCGGAGGCCATACCGCCGGTCACGCCGGTATTGCCGTTCGCACAGGTGAAAACTGGATCCTGCACTGCGGTGACGCGTACTACTACCACCGCGAATTGCAAGCGGACCCCCATCCGCACCCGGTGCTCAACCATATACAGACCACCGCCGAGGTCCATCACGACCTTCGGCTGGGCACGCAAGCGCGGCTGCGCGAGCTGGTTCGCGACCACAGTGACGACGTCACTCTCATTTCCGCTCATGATCCCTGGGAACTTCAGCGTCTTCAGACCGCAGGGCTCTGAAAAGACTAGATAGAGAGAAGTCGTCATGAACAACGTAGCTACCTCGACTGGCATGGCGTCCGTCAACGGCGCCGAGATCTACTACGAGCTGCGCGGTGAGGGACCGCCCGTTCTCTGCATCTCCGGTGGATTCGGAGATGGGGGTGCATGGGAGACCGTCGCCACCATGCTCGCCGATAGTCACACGGTCATCAGCTATGACCGCCGCGGCCATTCGCGGAGTCCTCGCCCGGAAGGATGGACGACGACTTCTATGGATGAGCAGGCGGCAGATGCCGCGGGCTTGATCGAGTCGTTGGGGCTCGGGCCGGTGGTGGTGTACGCCAACAGCCTGGGGGGTGCCATCGGATTGACTTTGGTGCTGCGCCGTCCCGAGCTGGTCCGGCTCGCGATCCTTCACGAACCGTTCCTGGCGTCGCTGCTCCCGGACCCGACCCAGGCAAACGCCCCATTGCGCGAGGCGGCGGGACCCTACGTCGCTGATGGAGACTTACGCGGTGCTGCGCACGCAGTGCTGCGGCTGCTGAATGGGGAGGAGGGCTACAGCAAGCTCTCTGACGCACAGGTCGAACGCATGCTGGGTAATGCTGAAACTCTCTTGGGAATCGACCTTCGGGGCTTGGCGACGCTGAACGTGGATATCGTCGAGCCGACCGTCCCCCTGACCATTGCACACGGAACCGAATCGTCGGAATTCCTTGTGGTTGGCGCCCGGCGACTTGCAGAAGTACTCGAAAAGGATCTCGTGACCCTCCCTGGTGCTCACGTCCCACAGGTCACCCACCCGTTGGCTGTCGCAGAGATCATTCGCCAGGTCGTTCGCGCGGCAAAGTAGGGCGTGACCGGTCTGGACGACCTGGATTGGCAGGCGGCCGCGGCGGCTGGAAATAGCCCGGGTAGCCCTGGGCGCCATCAGCGAAGTCCAGCAGTGATATTCGGCGTCAACGCTGTTGGCGCAAATTGAACGATACTGCCAGGCGTAGAAGGTCTGCGCGGTAAGGAAAGGCGCTGTAGATCATGTCGGTGACTGTTCTGGTTCCAGATGAGAACGGGCGGCGCGTACTCTCGCAGCTCGCCGGAGTGCGGGCGCTGCGTTTCGACCCCGGGGAACCGCTGCCGGACGGCGCTGGCGACGCTGAGGTGCTCGTGCCGCGGTTCCTGGCTCGCACTGCCGAGATGATCGATTTGATGCATGACTTACCGAATCTGCGACTGGTGCAACTACTTACTGCCGGTGCCGAGGATTGGATCGGTCGGCTGCCGGATGGCGTGATGTTGTCCAACGGCAGAGGAGCACACGGCGGCAGCGTTGCTGAGTGGGTCTTGGGCGTACTGCTGACGATCTATTGGGACTTGACGGATTTTGTCGATGCGCAACGCGATCGCCGCTGGGCGCATCATCGGACGGACGGTTTGCAAGGAAAGCGGATTCTCGTCATAGGTGCAGGTGACTTGGGGAGGACTCTGCAGCAACGGCTGGAGGTGTTCGACACCACAGTCACACTTGTCGGCACAGTCGCCCGGGGCCACGTGCGTGGTGTAGCCGAGTTGCCTGAGTTACTCGGCGAATGCGACGTCGTGGTTTTGATGGTGCCCGTAACCGCAGAAACCGTGGGCATGGTGGATGCGAAGTTTCTCGCCCGGATGACCGACGGCGCGGTTCTGGTGAACGCTGCACGAGGGCCTGTGGTCGATACCGAAGCGTTGCTGGCCGAGCTGAGCTCTGGCCGGTTGTGCGCCGCGCTGGACGTGACCGACCCGGAGCCATTGCCATCGGATCACCCGCTCTGGACGGCGCCAGGTCTGTTACTGACACCGCACATCGGAGGCAGCAGCCGAGGCAACTTCGATCGCGCCTATGCGATCGCGGCCGAGGAGATCACTCGATACGTGGCAGGGGAGAGGCCCAAGAACCTTGTGCTCGGCCAGTATTGATCGACGAGCGAGCAAGGGCGGCGGGTCTTCTTGCCGGGTCTCTTCGGCGTTGCTAACTGCTCGGACGGTGCGCAGGGACAGGGTGGTGTACAGGCACCGCTGCCGCTGTCGACGCGATCAGCACGGTGGCGCTTCTGCGGCCGGTATTGATCAGTTTATGGGTACGAGCCGAGTCGAAATGTATGGAGTCGCCGACCTGCAAAGCGATAGCCTTGTCGGCCAGGTCGAGTTGAATCTCGCCCGCCACGATGTGGAGCCATTCCTCGCCGCTATGTGTCGCGGGCGTCGTCCGATTGCCGCCTGGAAGCTCGAACTGGACGACCGCGATGGCGGCATCGGGACCGCTGAGTACCGCGTAGAGTCCTTCCTCCCCTTGATGTTCCATCGCAGCCCCGGCCCGGACCAGGTGATACTCCTTGTCGTCAGGCCCTTCGACAAGGTGGCTCAGAGAAACCCCGTACGCCTGGGCAATTTGAAGCAAACTGGCGATGGAGGGCTGCCGCGTTCCGCCCTCCAAACGGGACAGGTGTGCCGCGGAAATGCCGGTTTGATCAGCGAGCTGAGCGAGCGTGATATGGCGGTCGCTCCGAAATTTAGCCAGACGGCGGCTAACCCAGCTGTCGATGTCGGCGCTATCTTCCATGCCCCACACACTACCGACCTGATAGGCAAACTGTCGTGTCTCTCAGGTGGTGAGGTGAGATCGTGGGCGGTGTAGCAGGGGGAGTCTGTAACTTACCGGCTAACTTGCCTGAAAGGCAATTTATTTTGCCAGGAAGGTGATAGGCTGGGGGTATCAGCCCGATCAGGAGGATGAGTGAGATGACTGTCGCCGACGTCGAAGGGGACGATGTCCAACTGCTGGACCTTCCCGCATTGAATGAATCGAGCGAGTCTGTCGCCGCCTTGCGTCTGCATCGCAAGCAGCAACTCGCCGTTGCCTTTCGTATCTTCGCTCGCTACGGATTCGACGAGGGGATAGCAGGGCACGCAACGGTAAGGGATCCCGAGTTCCCCGACCGCTTCTGGGTAAATCCATACGGGTTGCACTTCTCACGTATGCGAGCCAGTGATCTTCTGCTCCTCGACGAAAAAGGTCATGTGGTCGAAGGTGGACGGCGAACCAATAAAGCGGCTTTCTGGATCCACTCATCGATCCACCGGGCTCGCGCTGATGTTGTGGCGGTCGTCCACGCTCACACGATTCACGGGCGTGCGTTCGCAGCGATGGACAAGCTGCTGGATCCGATCGTCCAGGAATCATGTGCCTTCTATGGCGACCACGTTCTTTTCGATGAGTACAAGGGCTTGGTGCTGGAGAAGGAGGAGGCACAGCGGATCGCGGAGAAGCTGAGTGATCGCCGTGCCGCGATACTGCGACACCACGGCCTGCTTACGGTAGGGCGCACAGTGGAAGAAGCGGCATGGTGGTTCATCGCGATGGACCGCGCCTGCCAAATGCAGTTGTTGGCCGATGCTGCTGGAAGCCCGCGCGTGATGACGGCGGAAGAAGCCAGCCTTGCGCACCGGCAATTCGGAAGCGCCAATATGGCGAAGCACAGCTTCAAGGTACTCAGCGATCTCGTCGTCGAGCAGGAGCCTGACGTGTTGGATTGATTTTGGTCGTCACGTACGAGAGCCGAGCATGTCATCGAATGCTTAGATCTATTGAACAGATTCAACTCATTATTTGCTTGAACAACTTGCGGTGATAGTTTGGATGGAATGTGAATCTGGTATCGCTAGACCTGGTAGCGGACTCCGGCAACCGGGAGATCAGCCCCCATCATAGGATCGGGCGGGCGCAGTCCGTATGAGGGTATTCGCCACATTCGATGACTTACGCTCCGCAGTCGGTACAGAGATCGGTGTCAGCGACTGGATCACGGTAGACCAAGAGCGCATCGACCGATTCGCCGCTGCGACTGGGGACCATCAGTGGATTCATGTGGACCCGGCTCGCGCAACGCATGGCCCGTACGGTGGCGCCATTGCACATGGGTTCCTGACTCTTGCTCTGCTCGCCCCGATGACCCAGCAGGTCATGCGAGTGAGCTGTGCCCGGATGGCTGTCAACTACGGACTCGGTAAGGTCCGATTCATCACTCCGGTACCGGTAGGTGGTCGGCTTCGCGGGTCTGTCATCCTCACCTCGGTAACCGATATTGCCGGTGGTGTTCAGGCCGAACGCACCGTTGTCATCTCCCTCGAAGGTGGGCAGCGGCCCGCATGCGTAGTGGAGAGTCTGGTGCGCTACTTGGCCTGAACGCGCGGCCTCGGTGTCGACGGCACCTGGGCGAGAAGAACATGAATGTTGTGTAGTCCAGCTGGATCGGCTCCCACTGACCTGGGGGCACACACCAGGGTCATCGGCGGGCTGGTCGCATGGCGCTTCGTGTCGACGCCGAAGGTAATCGCTGGACGAAATCGCCGATCCGTCCCGCGAAGCTCACGGCTGTGAAGGGACGCATCCGCGCCGCCCGGTTCCCGTCACGGAAGTCATTGGAGGAGTTCGACTTCGATCACCAGCGTTCCCTGGAGCGCGACACCATCATCCATCTGGGCACCCTGGATTTCATCACCGCCCGCGAGAACGTCGTGTTCCTCGGTCCGCCCGGGACCGACAAGACCACCTGTCGATCGGACTGTCCATCCACGCCGGCCACCGCGTCGCGTTCGGCACCGCCGCCGAATGGGTTGCCGACCTGGCTGAGGCCCTCTCCGCCGGAAAACTGCAGGCAGAGCTGATCAAGCTCTCCTCCCGCTGCGAACGCGCGAGCCTGATCGCGGCCATGATCGACCGTCTGGTCCACCACTGCGACAGTTCGTGCGGATTGCTCGGCCGCAGTATGTGAGTGGCCACCACCGGTCAAGCCAGGGTTGTTCACCGCGGAGAGAGCCCGAGCTGTCTAGCGTTGATACGGCTCCGGCCGTCTGGCGCGACCGGAGCCGTATCGGGTGTTCGTCGGATGTCAGCTGGTGGCTTTCATTGTGTGAATGCCTTCTCGAGCGCTGCCGCAGCATCGATTCGGGCTTGTTTGCTGTCGTCGAAGGGGTGCCGGACGAACTCGTGGATCATGCCGGTGTATCGGCTGACGGTCGCTGGCACGCCGGCCGCTTCGAGCCTGTGGCCGTACTGCTCGCCCTCGTCCCGCAGCGCGTCGGCTTGAGCGGTAACGATGAGTGCTGCCGGCAGCCCGGACAGGTCGGGAGCAAGCAGGGGAGAGACCCGCGGGTCGAGCTTCTCTTCTTCGTTGTTGAGGTAGTTGTCCATGAACCAGTGCTGAGTGTCCCGGCTGACGTTGCCGTACTTCCCGGCGTACTCGCGGATGGTGAAATTCGTTCTACGGAAATCGACGTCGGGGTAGATCAGGAGCTGGAAGGTCAAAGCTGGCCCGCCGTTGTCGCGTGCCATCTGCGCGACGACTGTTGCCAGGTTGCCACCTGCGCTGTCGCCGCCGACCGCGATTCGGTCAGCATCTCCGCCGAAGCTTGCGGCATTGTCTGCAACCCACTTGGTCGCGGCGAAGCAGGCCTCGGGCGCTGCCGGAAACTTGTGCTCCGGGGACAAGGGGTAGTCGACGGACACCACGATGCATTCGGCTCCGTTTGCCAGGCTGCGGGACAGGCCGTCGTGGGTGTCGAGATTGCCCAGCATGAAGCCGCCACCGTGGAAGAACACCAAGACGGGGAAAGGGGCGTCACCGCTCGGGGTGTAGATCCGGATCGGGATTGGGCCGATTGGTCCAGGAATGGTGCGGTTATTGATCTGGGCAACCGGCTCCGGCTCACCCAAAAGGGGGATCTGCCTGCGCAGACCTTCGCGAGCCTGCTCGGGTGTGAAGGTGTGCAGCTCGCCGAAATTGAAGCCGGCAAGCCGATCCAGGTAGGCCTGGACCTGGGGATGCAAGGAGATCGGGTCTTCTTCTGTAGCGGTCATGCGCCTATGATCCGACTTGAAGTCCGGTTCAAGTCAAGGAGTCCATGAACAATGTTGCTCGATATTGGCGAAGTGGCGGAACGAGCGGGGTTGGCGCCCTCCGCGCTCCGCTTCTACGAGAAGCGGGGCCTAATTGCCTCGCATGGGCGTAATGGCTTGCGCCGCACCTTCAGTCCTGATGTGCTCGAACGCCTATCGCTGGTAACGTGCGCACGTGCTGCGGGGTTCACGATCGCGCAGATCGCGCGATTCTTGGTGGCTACACCCAGCGATGCCGAACTGCGCACACAGATGGCCGAGAAGGCTCGTCAACTCGATGAGGACATCGCCGTTCTCAGTCGCATGCGAAACGGACTCCGCCACGCCGCGACTTGCTCATATCACCCGCTGGTCGAATGCCCCGATTTCAAACGTTCGTTCGCTGACTCCGGTCGCGGGTAGGTCTGGTGTTGCGACCTGCTGGCCAGTGGGCCGAATCATCCGGTAGTGGGTGAGCCGAGGTTCGCGGATGCTTGCATCCGCGCTGTCGGTCGGCTGCAGCGATCGCCCAATCAGCCCTGCCGGCCGTCAAGGAATGCGCGCCGTTCACTCCAAAGAAGCTCGTGTTCTCCGGATTTCAAATGCTGGCAGGGCTGGAGGCAGAGCAATCGAGTTCTGTCCCCTCCCAGAAGACCGTCGGAGGTGTTACTGCTGCCATGCTGGACGATATGTTGGTGATGCACGATGGCCCGCGCCGAGTGGTGATTGCCCCGGACAAGTTCAAGGGTTCGCTGACCGCGCCCGAGGTGGCAGCGGCGCTGGCGACCGGGATTGCACGGATGATCCCGGAGGCCGAGATTCGGCAGGTGCCGGTGGCGGATGGTGGAGACGGAACCGTCGAAACATTTCTTTCGGCGGGCTGGGAAGGTGTTCCGGCGCAGGCCCTCGGGGCGACCGGTGCAACCATTGACACGGTGTACGCCGTCCGCGGTGAGACTGCGGTGATCGAGCTGGCCGCAGTAGTCGGGCTGGCGAAACTCCCTGTCGAACAGCTGGACCCGCTCGGCGCGAGCACATTCGGGCTGGGCATGGTTATTCGGCATGCGCTGGATCGGGGTGCGCGGGAGTTGGTGCTGGGGTTGGGTGGAAGTGCCTCGACCGATGGTGGTGCCGGTATGCTGCGAGCCCTCGGTGTCCGGCTGCTCGATGCAGAAGGGGCGGAATTACCCAATGGCGGAGCGGCTCTCGCGCAGGTAGTGCAAGTTGATGCCAGCGGGCTTCATCCCCGACTGGCCGAGGCATCGGTCACTCTTGCCAGCGACGTGGACAATCCACTGCTTGGGCCGAACGGCGCCACGGCCGTTTACGCACCACAGAAGGGCGCCAATCCATCGGAATGCGCAATCTTGGAATCCGCTCTGGCGAACTGGGCTCGGCTGCTCGGACCGGACTTCGCACTCGAGCCGGGCGCCGGCGCCGCGGGCGGGACTGGCTTCGGTGCCATGGCGCTCCTTCGCGCCCAGGTACGCTCCGGCATCGAGGTTGTGCTCGAACTGATCGACTTCGAGGCCCTCCTTGATGGCGCGGATCTCGTAATCACCGGTGAGGGTTCGTTGGATGCCCAGAGTCTTCACGGCAAGGCCCCGATCGGGGTTTGCGCTGTGGCTCGCAAGACCGGTACCCCGGTGATTGCCGTTGCCGGCCAGTCAGTTCTCAGCGCGCATCAGATAAAAGCGGCCGGGTTCGCTGATTGCTATAGCCTTGCTGATCTGGAGCCCGACGTGACGCGTTCGATCGCGCATGCTGCGCCGTTGTTGGCTCGTGTCGGTGAACGGATCGCGGCCGGGAATCTACGAAAGTAAAGTCGCGCACGTCATCGTCGACTACGGATCAAGGCTAGTTCAGAATCGTAAACCAGTCGGTGACGCTCACGCGTTAGCCGGACCAGCCCGCACAGCGTGGTCGCCGACTTCTTGACAACCGGCCATCCACCGGACTGCAGATGCACATGTCCATACGCCGTCACCTACATGGTCTATTGAAATGCGAAATGGACGATATTTCTGACCACGCAGAACGGACGTTCGCAATTCGCGGATGCTCCTGTTCCAGGTTCTGACCGAGCGGGAGGAGAAGAACGGCGTCGCTATAGCATCCAACGCGTCGTTCGGGAAAGCACACATGTTGCCGCGAACTCATGCGGGTGCCGCCTAAACGGCACAGGTTCAATGGCTGTCGCTGGTGATCAGCGTGGTCTCGTCCGGGATCGTCGCGACGAAGTGGGGCTTCCAGCAGTCTGATTCCCGGGTGGCGATCTCGGTTTGGCAGCCGGAGCAGACGAGATTTGGGCCGTGGGTCCCGTCGGGGCCGCAGCAGCCAACCCAGCGGTTGGGGTCTGGATCGCGGGCTGCGCCGGTGACGTCGTCGGGATGCAGGATGAAGCCCTTGTTCCAGCTCACCGCGTAGGCGCCTCGAGCCATGAAGGGTTGTCCCGGGGTGTCGCGATCGGCTGAGGGGGCTGCAAGGTTGATGGGTGTGGTCAGACGTTTGCCGCATCGGGCGCAGACGAGGAAGGACACAGTTCCATCTTCGTGGATGTCCTGAGCCGGTCCGAACGTGTATGTGGCTGTGGGGTCGAATCGCTACGGGTTCGGTAGTCGGGTGGGGTCGATGGAGTCGGCTGGATAGATCAGGGGCGGCCTGCAATCGGCGAGCATCGCCGAACACCATCGAGTACATGTTGACCTCGTCGTCGCACTGTAGGCGCACGATCGGGACCGTGCGATGCGCGTGATCGCCATCCACGACCCCGATGAGAACCGCGCCTTTACCTCCGCGCGTCGACGGTCGCCCAGAGCAAGAAGGCCGCAGTAAAAGTCGTTCGCGGTGTCATCGCCGGGGAGTGTCTCCCGGACATGTGCAAGGGAGTCGGGCGTGCCTCTGACAGGAGCTGCTCAATTCAGCACGAATGCCTGAGTTCCGAGCACATTGCGTGCGATACGGATGGTGTGGGCTGCGTGGCGAAGGGATCCCAACTCGATGCTCGGATGTAGGTGGCTACGTATCGGCTACTGATGCGAGGACAGTTACGGAGCCGATCATGCTGATCTCGAACGAACGAACGAACGAACGAACGAACGAACGAACGACCGAGTCGCAGAGTCGGAACGGTGTCGCGAACCGACAGATGGCGACCTATACGGATGTTGAAAGGTTGAAACGACATGGTGTGCTGCGTGCTACTCGGCGAGCTGATGTTGTTGGGGCGGCATGGTGTGTGTCTGTCCAGGGCGGACAACGAGCCGTCTGTGTCGGCACACCGCCCTCCGGAATCGGTGGCGTCCAGCCATCTCGTTATAGCTCGCGACCTGCGCGGCCGACATGGTCACCACGTGGACCGTGGCAGCGTTCGGGCCGCCAGCATTCGGACTGTCCGGCGCATGATGCCCCATCAGTGCAGAGGTGGCGGGCAATGAACGAGATTCTGCCGTTGGCGTATGGTTACATCCGCCTGGATCTGGTCGGTCGCGACTCGACCTCCTGCGAGCAACGGTTATTGACGTTCGCCCGCGAACACGGATACGAGCTCGCGGCCGTGTTCCGAGAGCAGGCACCGCAGGCTGCGAAATTGCCGCAGGCATTCATAGATCTGGTCCATGAGTGCCGCCGAGCAGAGGCAAACACCGTCATCACATTGTGCGGGCACCTGGCCGGGATGTGGATGCCGCGTCTGTCTCTGCTCGATGTGCTGGCCGCTCGTGGCAACGCGCACGTATGTGAGCTACCGATGTGAAGGTGCTAGCCGAGGCCTGACGCAGTACCTCACGGCGTTCGTCCTCGCATCGGCCGGGATCGATCGTTCACTGGCAAGGCCCGAAAGCTATCGGCTGGAGCGTGATCAGTGCTGTCGGCCGAGCCGAGCGGCGCATCGCCCTTCGAGTGCGGTGAGCCGGATCTGATGCTCTCCGGTGGGTGGCATGCAGTCTCGACGACATCGGGCGACAGTGTCGTGTCGAGGCGAAAGTAGGCACCCCTCCGCGCCGGGTGCCCTCGAACACAAGGACGCAGCGATGTATCCACTACCGTCCCCGGACTGGATGCCATCCACGGTCATGACACCACCGAGCAACGACAGCCGCGGCGGCATCCGATCGCCGAGTGGGCGGAGGTGATGGCGTTCCTACATCTGCGTGCCCACGCACGATCGCCACGCCGAGCTGGTAAATCCGGGCCTTGCCCGCGGAAAACTTATCCACGCGATCGATGGGTGGACCGAATCGCATGTGCCGCAGCACCACAACGGTCCGGACCTACATACCGAAACTCCCGGCATGGTGATCGACCGGATCGTGCGCCTGCATCACCTGGCTACCACGAGACCCCAAGCTTCCGTGGTAGTGAATTCGACCTCATCGGGCATCGGATGCCTGCAGTGGTCTCGGTCTTCGGTCCACGACTTCGGCAGATGCAGTTCGCGATCGATGAGAGTGCGCCCTGGCCGGGGGTGTAGGCAGTACACGCCAAGCCGGCAATCTCGATCCGGTCAGCGGTTCCGGAGTATTGACGTTGCACCCCAGCGGATTTCGTGCCCACTCTTTAGGGATGCGGTCTCCCCCACGACCAGCACGCCGGCCGGCTCGCCCAAATGCTCGACGGCATAGGCTCGGACGTCGTCGGCGTCCCAGGCCGCCGTGTTCAGCAGCCGCTGCATCCCGGCCAGTTGGCGACCTCACCTACGGTCCGTCCTGCAGCTGCTCATCGCGGGGTTCGCGGCTGGTGTCGATGCCGTGATTCATTGCGCACCTCCCGCGGCCGTCGGGTGGGCCTTCCAGTTGAGCCCACGCCTGTCGCGCGGCGGCGGGGCCGTGCTCCCACTCGGCGCGGATGGTATCGACGATCGGCCGAGCCGCCGACATTGCCGGGCTCGCTGTACTGGGTGACTCGATCCGTACCGGACGCTTGATCGAATGCTGTGAGCGGGAAAGGCTTCGAGCCCAGGCTGTCGAGCAGTTTTCTGACGACGGGAGCCAAGAACTTGCCAACGGCCGGGGAGCGGGCATTTCAACAAATCATCCGAACAGGGCAGCGCCTGCCGCGCGCAGGTCGTCGGGTTGCGCGTCGCTGCAGATTCCCGCGAGACTGCGGGGTCGTGACCGTTATCTCGGGTGGACATACCAACATGGCGTGACCGAATTTGTTCGGTGGACCGGAAGGCGCTCCGCTCCCGGCAGGGACAGTCGCACCAGCTTGACGAGAAGGGGGTCGGGTCCGCATTCGACGAACCTGGCCGCTCCGAGGCTGTCCATACGCAGGACGGCGTCCTCGAATCGCACCGGCAGGACCAGCGCTTCGACCATTGCGGTCAGCAAATCGTCATCGTCGGAGCAGAACTGGTGCGTGGTGGCTGAATAAACTGGTGCGTGCAACCGATGCTGCGGTATGCGATCCAGTTCGGCGCGCAGGGGAGCAACCACGTCGTTCAGCATCGGGCTGTGGTAGGCAACGTCGATGGGGAGCCGAACGCAAACCACATCCTGCTGCTTCGCGTGCTCGGCAACTTGTCGCAACGCTGCCACCGGCCCCGAGAGCACGGTCCGATCGGGTGCGTTGATACATGCCACCGCCAGACCGGGATCACCCACGTCGGCCGCCACCGTCGCGGCAGCGGTCTCGTTCAGCTCCAGGGTCACCATGCCGCCTTCCGGTTGCCCGTACCGGCTGACGGCTTGTTCCTGGGCACGAATGATGCGGCGCCCGTCGTCGACCGTGAACGCTCCAGCGCAGACCAGCGCGGCGAGGAAACCGAGACTGTGCCCCAGTAGCGCGAACGGACGGCTATCCGCTACCGCGCAGCGGTAGCGGACGATCGCGTCCTCCATGAGCTGCTCACCGGTTTTGCCGTGCGCGCGCCCATAGCCAGGAAAGAGAAAGACCTCCTTCGATGTCACCATGACTCGGGAGTGCCCATACGGGACCGGACAGCGCCCACCGCGTAGAGCTTGGATGTGTGGCCCCAGCTGGCTCGCGCCGTGTCGAAGTAGCGGTCCAGTTCGGCGGCGAAACCCGGTTCGACTGCCTCTATAGCCGTCTGGTTGGCCGTGATTCGCTGCTGCCAGTGGTCCATTGTCCGGTCATAGTGCGAGGTGGTGTCGATAACCGATGCGATGCTGAACCCAGCATCCGAGATCTCGGCCACGAGCTGCGACAATGGCACCATCGCGGTGAATCCGAACAGGCCTAGCGCATGCATACTGGCAGGACGGGTAGCGAACTCGTCCAAATGCGTGGTGCTGCGATAGCAGAACGCCGAAATGAACAGCCGCCCGTCACGTTTGAGCAGCCGGTAGGCCTTGCGCAAGGGTTCACGGTGCTCCGGCAAATGCTCGACCACCTCGACCATCGCCACGGCGTCGAACCGGCGATCGTTCAGATCGGCCAACTGGAACGGCCCGACGACGACTTCCACCAGATCGGCCACTCCGGCAGCGCGCGCACGAGTACGAATGAACTCCGCCTGCACCGCCGAGGGGGTGACTCCCACAACACGACAACCGAATTCACGGGCCAGGTACAGGGTGAGGCTGCCCCACCCGCATCCGATATCCAGGACCTGCTCACCGCCGCGCAGCCGGAGCGACGCGGCGATCAGCGCCAGGCTCGCCTGCTGCGCCTCATCCAAGGATTCGTTACCCGTAGCGAACAGACCACAGGTGTATTTGACATCGGCGCCGAGAAAGGCGGCGAACGCCTCAGCGGACCGTTCATAGTGCAGATTGGTTGCCATGGCCGCCGCCTCGACCTCCGGCGTCGTGGTCATGCGGAACCATCCATGGCTGTGCGCACGAGAGCGGCGAGGTCCGCGACCGTTCGGGCGTCGCGGATCTCCTTGTCGTCCAGTTCGATGTCGAAGTGGCGTTCGAGCTGGCTGACCACGCGCATGAGTCGCACGGAATCGGCTCCTGGCAACAGGTCGAGCTGGTCATCGGGCTCGATCGGTTCTTCGCCCATCCGGAGGCTCTCACGGAGTACGTCTTGGACGGTGGTGAGAACGGCCGCCCGAGTATCTTCGTTCATTTCTGTTGCTTTCCTTATCTTCTCAGGGGAGGGTGCGCAGGCTTCTGGTCAGATCGAGCAGTTCGCCGAGCTCATCGCCGGGGCTGTCCACGAACTGGCGGATCATCCGTTCGAGTGCGGTGTATGCCTCGGTGTGGTCGTAGCCGGCGGTCTCGGCCACGGAGTACGACCACCGGCGATAGTTGGAGAGGGTGTCGGACAGTGGCATACGGAATGTGCGGAGCACATGCTTGAGATGCGGTGCGGCGGCAGCCGGATCGCGTCGCAGATAGGTCTCCACCAGATGCGCGTAGAGCGCGAAATGCCGTGCTTCGTCACGGGCCATTCGCAGCAGCAGGTCCCGCAGGACCGGTTCGGTGACGACATCGCGGAACCGCAGATAGAACAGCTGGGTCGCCTTTTCCTGAAGCATTGTGTACGCGAATGCCTCGAGCGGCTCCGGATAGGGAAGGTCGAAATGTTTGCGTCCTTCCTCGGCCAGTTCCAGCCGCAGGGCCTCGGAGGTGTTGATACCCGCGGCCTCCTGATATCGGGTCAGCGCGGCGGCGTGGCGTTCCTCGTCGTAGGACCAGGCGACGAAGAACCGGAAGTATTCGCGGTGCACGGCAACAATCGGGATCGATAGATCCGCGCCGTCGACCGGGAAGGTCCGAAGCAGCCAGTTCATATATCCAGGCAGGTGGTCCTCGATGTAGGTGATGAATCGGACTACCGACCGGTCGGCGTCGGTGAGCCGGTCCGGACGTACCTCGTCCCAGTCCAGGTCCCGCAGGCTCCACAGTTTGTCCGCACCGCGTTGCACGACGGGTTCGACAGCGTTGCGGACCTCGGTGAGAGTCAGGCTGGGCAGCCAGGTCTCGGTCATCGTGGGAGCTCCGTCGACCCGTGCCGTGACCGGATCGCGGTGATCCCGTAGTGCTTGGTGGTGTAGCCCCACCCTGCGTTCGTGGTCTCGAGGTAGCGCACGAGTTCGTTACTCAGGCAGGGATGTACGTCATCGATAGCTTCGGCGGCACCGCGGATTCCGGTCAGCCAGTCGTCAATTGTCTTGTGGTAGTGCCAGGTCAGGTCTCGGACTCCGACCAGGCTCAGCCCGGCATCCTCCATCGCGGCCAGCAGTTCGGACGGTGGACGCAGCACGGCGTAGCCGAAGATCTGCTCGGCGACATGCCGGCTCCCCGGTCGGTCGGAGTATTCACCGAACAGTTCGTCGTTGCGAAAACAACTGGCCGACACGTACATTCGACCACCTCGCCGGATGGCCTTGGACATGATGTCGATGGCGCGCCTGTGGTCCGGCAGGTGTTCGATGACTCCGACGAGTGCGGTGGCGTCGAACGTTCCGGACGGAATATCGAGGTCGTACACGGACTGTTCGAGGACCGTCAGCCGGTTGGTCAGGCCGCGTTCGGCGGCGCGTTCGCGAACCCACCTGGCCTGCACAGCCGACGGCGTCACAGCGGTGACCGTGCAGTCGACTTCCTCGACGAGGTAGAAGGCGAGGGCTCCCCAGCCCGTTCCGATATCGAGCACCGACTCGCCGCCATGTAGGGCGAGGCGTTCGGCGATGAAACGGAGCTTGGCGTCCTGAGCCGCATCGAGACTCTCGGTGACGTTGTCGTAGATGCCGCAGGTGTATTTCATCCGCCGACCGAGAAATCTCTCGAACACCTCCGGCGGCAGGTCGTAGTGCCGGTTGGTCGCGGTCAGCGCGTGATCGACGGCTGTAGTTTCCATGCCTTCTTCCCCTGTTCGTGCTTTTATCTCCTGATCGGCGAGCCGGGCGGCGGCATGCAACCGCTGCCACTTACCGCTGGTGGTCCGGGTCAGCCAGCGCGGTGGCACCGTATGTACCCGAACATGTGGCATACCGATGGCGGTGACAATCCGTCGCCGTATCTCGTCCTCTAGCGCGGCCCGAGGCGCTCCTTCGAGCGTGGTTTCGGCGATCACTCCAAGGAATTCGCCATCGCTCCCATCGTTTTCGGCGACGGCCACGCAGTGGCCGCGGTGCACGCCCGGCACTGTCCTTGCCACGATTTCGGCGTCGTCAGGGAAGTAGTTCTGCCCGTGGACGATGATCATCTCTTTGCGCCGCCCCGCGATGAAATAGTCGCCGCCGAGCCGGAACGCCAGATCGCCGGTGCGCAACCAGGAACCGTCGAATACGGCGGCCGTGGCCGGTGCGTCGTCGAGATAGCCGGCGGTGACAGCATCCCCACAGATCTGGAGTTCGCCGAGCCGTCCGGGACCGAGCACGCCACCGTGCTCGTCGACCAGCCGCACCTCGACGCCGAGCACCGGAGCGCCGACCGAGACCACAACCTTTGCGCGCGAGTCGCTTTCGGGCACCTCGCGGACCTGCCCTGTGGCACTCAGCTCGTCGCGGTCGACGCAGACCATGCGCGGCAAGGTGCCCGGCTGCGGGAAAGCGACGGCCAGAGTGGCTTCGGCCATGCCGTACACCGGATACATCACTGTGGGAGCCGCTCCAGCACGGGCGAAGACGTCTGTGAAGGCTCGGACCGTGGCGGCGGACACGGGTTCAGCGCCGTTGAATGCCAGTCGCCATGACGACAGGTCGAGGTCGCGCAACAGCTCCGGCGTGGCTGCCCACAGCATTAGGTCATAAGAGAAATTCGGTCCGGTCAGCACTGTGCCCCGGCATGCGGAGAAGTAACGCAGCATCTCATCGGGACGCCGCAGGAAGGCCGTTGGCTCGAACACATGCGACTCGATCCCATTGAGCACCTGCGCCAGATGTCCGAACAGTCCCAGGTCATGGTGGTATGGAACCCACTGCACGAAGACGTCACTCTGACCGAAACCACCACTTATGGCGATTGCGCGCAGACCCGCCAAGACCGCCCGATGGCTGAGGGTGACTCCCCGCGGCTGCGCCGTACTGCCCGACGTGAACTGCACCACCGCGATGTCCTCCGGTGCGACAGTGGGCAACTCGGCCACCGCCCGCGACTCGGCGCGCACGAGCCGCAGGCCGGTGCAAGCGTCAGCGAGATGGTCGGAGAGTTCCGCGGTGTGCGAGTCGACGAGCATATGCCGCATATGCGCAGCCTGGACGATGGCCGACATTCGATCCAATCGACGGTGATCGGCGCCCAGACCCTGCGGTTCCGGCAGTACGGTGGCGGCGGCGCCCGCCATGACGATCCCGAAGAGCCCGGCCAGCAGTTCCGGACCGGACGAACCGATCAACCCGACAACCTCACCCCGGCACACCCCGGCCGTGATCAGCGATCGCGCGATGGTCTCGGCATCGGCCAGCAGATCCTTGACTGCGGTCTCGCCGTTGCGCTGCGGGTAGACGAGGCGGGTAAGCGGTGCCGCCGTAACGATATTGCGCAGCGCCTCATCGAGCGTGGATCCGCTCAGCAAGAGGTGGTGGTCATTCACGATGAGAACTCCGAATCGGGGTGACGCCAAGTTGGGGTTGATGCGGGAGTCTGCGCGCGGATGTGAGACCCCGCCGACGAAGCCGCCGCGCGTGCCAATGGATCAGCGCGATAGTGCGATAAGACGTCAGCAGTAGCCGCGGTGACACGATGACCGCGGGTATGCGTACCTTTTTCCCGACCAGCGTGGCGGTCAGCGCAGTGACGGGAGCTGAACGGTTACGTAGGGCGCGATGCAATGCGAACACGATTCGTACGCTGTCCGGGTTCAGTACGAACCGCGTGCGATACCGGCCATCGACGGGAAAGTATGGAGAGACGTAGAACTCTTTGCGGAAATCCGCCTTCCCGGCGGCATCGGGGGTGAGCAGGTAGCAGTGGCGTTCCCCGAACGTGTTGCGGACCTCGGCGATCACGATCGCCAGGGAATCGTCCGCGCGATAGCAGAAGAAGAAACTGACCGGATCGAACGCGTATCCGGCGCTGCGCGGTTGGGCGAGCATCAGTATCCGGCCACCCGCCAGGTCGATCCCGTTGCAGGACAGGAAGGTTTCGACGTTCTCCCGGATACTGCGAGTCGGGTCGCCGAGATGGTCGGCGGCATGGAACCGCACCAGCGGACGCACCGGCGCGGCCAGTGTGTCGACATCGACGAGCCACATGTAGAGGGTGTGGGTGAATCGATAGGTGAATGGGTGATGCCGTATATGGATGAGGCGGCAACGAAACAGTGTGGGCGATTGTATGGTCATCGACGGTCACCATCCGACCCCGAAGCCGCGTGCTGCCTCGACGCCCGAGCGGCATCCGTCCTCATGGAAACCCCAGCCGTGATAGGCCCCGGCGTACGCGAGAGTCGGTGACGCGAGATCAGGCAGCCGGCGCCGGGCCGCATCGCTCTCCGGTGTGTACACCGGATGCTCATAGTCCATCCGGGCCAGTACTTTCCGCGGATCGACGGCATCCTCCGGTCCGAGCGTTACCACATAGTCGGTATTCGAGTCGATGTTCTCGAGCCGGTTCAGGTAGTAGCTCATGAGCATCCCGTCCGGGTTGGGATGACAGGTATTCTGCCGATAGTTCCATGACGAGCGATGCTCGGCGGCCTGCGGCAGCACTGACGCATCGGTGTGCAGCAGCGCCCGATTCCGCACATATGGCAGCGCGCCGAGGACGCTGAGCTCGACAGGTGTCGGATCGGCAAGCAGCGCAAGCGCTTCCCCCGGGTGAACGGCGAGGATGACGCGATCGAAACGGCGTGTTCCGCCGGCAGCATCGGTGACGGCGATCCCATCGACATCGCGGCGCACCGACCGGACCGGCGTCTCGGTAAGGACCTCATCGAGGGCCGTGGCTATCCGAGACACGTAGTCCGCGGACCGTGAGCTCAGTGTGCGCCAGCGCGTCGCCGCACTGCCGCGCAACATGCCGTGGTTGTTCAGGAAGGCCAGCAACGCAGCCACCGGATACAGCCCCGCGGTCCGCGGATCGCAGGACCACACAATGGATACCAGCGGCAGCACAACATGATGTGCGAAATAGTCGGAGAACCCATGGTCGGCCAGCATCTTGTGCAAGGTGACCCCGTGATCTTCGGGTGTGGCGAGGATCTTTTCACAGACACGGTTGAATTCCAGCATCTCTACGAGCAAATCCGCGTTCGCGGACTGGAGTTCCTGCGGCAACGTGCGAAGTCCGCTCCCCGCAGAGTATTTCAGTCCGCAACCGTCACAGAGCACGCTCATCGACATCTCCGATGCGACACTGCGGACCCCTAGCTCGTGCAGGAGTCGCGTGAAGAGCGGGTAGTGCGCCACGTTGTATACGATGAACCCAGTGTCCAGATGCCGTACCGAACCATCGGTCGAAACAATCGAATGGGTATGAGCATGTCCGCCCAGCCGAGAATCAGCCTCATATAACGTGACTCGCGAAACTCGCCGCATCAGGTAAGCAGCCGCCAGTCCGGATATGCCCGAGCCGATAACGGCCGTCGTCGGTTCCGAGGCCATTGACACTCTCCCAAATTATTCGCTCCGCCGAAGCTATCCGGCGTGCACAGCCCGCTGGATTCGGGAGTCCCACCCGCTAGTCCTCTACCGTCCAAAAATTCGATGATGTGCACATCGACCAGGTCAGAAGGCGTTGCGGTGCTTCTTCGGATCGAGAGCGTACCGTCCGGTCTGCGGGGCCGCCACGGCTGGGAATAGGTTGTTGGACTCGACGTGCTCGGAGGCTCCGGTGCTGGTCAGATCAACTCGACGAGCACCTTGGTTGCTTTCGACTGCTGGGGTTGATTGTTGATGATTGCAATTACTTTTTATGATCGAAACTGCCATGGGGTTCGGCGGGCTATTCGGTCTGATACCCGCCCTTGTATGAGGCATGCCGATGTTTGAAGTCGGCAACTCCCCGAATGGCCTATCGTTCGATGGAAATTTTCCGGTGAAATGCAAACCTTAGAGCATGTCTCATGTGGTTGCTTTTCGCGAGCTTCTTGTAGCAGGTGAGTGTGGCCCCGAGGGTTCGGCTGGATAGGCTGGCGAACCCTGATCAAGATTCGGCATCTGGTTCTAGCCATCGTGGCAACGAGTGTGACCGCATGCGGCGGGCCGGAGTCGGATTCACCCACTCGCCCAGCCTGCAACGCCAGCGCCCCAACCCGGGACCGTCTTCGCCACCGAACAGCGCCCTGATGTGCCGTTCACTATCCAGGTTCCGCAACTGCCGGGCTGGCAGGAGACGTCAGTAGAAGAAGGCGGCGGTTCGGTGTTACGTATCGGCTTACGTAAGGGCAATGCGACCGTCACCCTCGGCGTACTCCCCGCCCGCGGGACCTCATCCTTGATGGGGGTCAGCATGGGCGACGGATGGCGAAAGTTGGGATCTGAGATCATCTCAGTGTGCGGTCTGGACGCCCACAGGACCACCGGGATTTCCCCCACCTCCGATGGCGATCTTTACAACGACTTCCTTGGATTCGCTTACGATGTAGGCGAAATGAGGTACCCGGTCACGATGTCCGCCCAGACCCCGGCCGCCGATCGGGACACGTACCAACCCGATTTCGACACCTTCGTCAACGGACTGCAAATTGTGCCGCGAGGCACCCTCTAAGAACGTGTCCCATGTCGTCGCTTGAGCTTTCGCCAGCTTCTTGTAGCAGGTCAATGCTGCGGCCAGGGTGAGGAAGGCGCAGAAATGGTTGGCGTAGCGGTCGTATCGGATCGAGAGTCGGTGGTAGCTGAACAGCCAGGCGATGGTTCGTTCGATCACCCATCGATGTTGGCCCAGCTTGTGGCTGGATTCGATGCCCTTGCGGGTGATGCGGACCCCGATGCCCCGCTCGCGCACCCATCGGCGCAGTTCGACGTGGTCATATGCCTTGTCGGCATGGAGTTTTCCGGGTTTGCGTCGCCGTGGCCCGCGACGCGAACGGACTGCGGGGATGGCCCGCACGAGCGGTTTGAGTGCGTTGGCGTCGTTGGTGTTGGCCGCCGACACCGCGACCGACAGCGGCAGCCCGCGACGGTCGGACAGCACATGGATCTTGGAGCCGGTCTTGCCGCGGTCGACCGGGTTCGGGCGGGTCATCGATCCCCCTTTTTTGGGCTCGCACCGACGCCCCGTCGCATACCGCGCGGGACCAGTCGATCAAGCCGTGGCTGCCGAGTTCGTCGAGGACCGCGCGGTGTAGGCGCCGCCACAGCCCAGCCTTGGTCCACACGGTGAACCGACGATGCGCGGTCGGCACGGTGACCCTGAACCACGGCGGCAACAAACGCCACACACAACCGCTGGTCAGCACGTACACCACGGCGGTGAACACCGCCCGCTCATCGGTCGGGGCAGTGCCCCCGCCCTGGCGACGCGCCTCGAACTCGGGCAGCAACGGCGCCACCAGCTCCCACAACTCGTCCGGCACCAGACGCTTCGACGACTCGTCGACCACGGCCAGAAGTCATGCTGCACAACCGATTCCGGCACGCTGAAAACGACATGAGACACGCTCTTAGTCGTCCGCCTCACACGCGGAAAGTCGCTGGTTCGAAACCAACTGGGACCACCGAAAAAGGCTCATTCTCACCAGCGTCCGCTCGCTGGTGAGAATAGGCCCCTTCGGCTTCTTTTGAGGATCATCCGGCCATTCGATGCAGCTCAATGCTCAGGACACGAGGGGTTGCTCCTCTGATTCGGTCAACTTCACGATGCACAACCCGCCGCGCTCGGCCTTGACCTCCGTGACGTCGAGCTGCGTGCCCGGCAAGAGGATGAATTCCTCTTCGTCGGTGAACGCGGAGAAACTCCGGATGCTCACGGCCCGAGTGGGGTGTACCTCGAAGAGCGTTCGCTTGCCACGACTACCGAGGAATGCCTGTGCCACGTTGGGCTCGGACGTGCAGGAGGACACTCCCCACCACGTCACGGTCCGACCTAGTGGGTACTGCGCACGCAGGTCCAGTGATACCCCGCGCCACAACGGCTCGCTACGTGTGGGAAGCCGTGACACCGCCGAGAACAGCAGTCGCAGGTACGGGAGGTACGGGGCGAGTTTCGTGCGGTCCGGGGCGCGCAGGACGGCGTTGATCTCCCGATAGAACGCGGACTCGCAGGTGTAAATGTGGAGGGCGGCAATCGCGTTGGCGGAGAGTCTCCCGGCCGTCTGGTCCGCCCGCCTCTTGCCGAACTCGTGCGACAGCGCGGCGTGCCGATCGAGACCGGACAGCAGCTTGGCGATCGGGGCGATGGCGTCGTGGAAGTCCATGAGCGGGGTGTCGAATACGCCGGTGATCGCGTCAAGGACGAGTCCCTCGTCCTTGACGCTCGCGAGCCGTTCGAGGTAAAGCTGGTGCAGCTCCATGGTCGACGCGATGAACGCGCCCATACGCTCGGCGATGTCGTGGTCGGTCCCGTCGGCTTCCGTTGCAAGCTTGTTCCACCCTGTGCTCGGCAACCAGTCGATCTCGTCGGCGCCCAGCGCTGCGAGGGCCGCGTTCACCGTTGCGAAATGGTCACCGTTGCAAAAGATGTCACCCTGCGCGGCAGGGTTGGCGTGGTCTACGTGCCGGACTTCGACCTGGGGGTACTTCTTCTGGAGTTGCAGGACGACCTTTTTCAGACTGCGCGCGTGGGTCCCCCACCAGGCGAAGACAACACCACGGTCGGCCTCGTCGGCGTTCTGCTTGGCCCTGAGGATCTCTTCGACGATCCGCTCGGCAACGGGACGCCAGAACGCTGTGTGCTGATCGGTTCCCAGCGCTCCGTCGCTACTGGCGGTGAGCGCTGCGTTGAGCAGCAGTACACCCTGGGTGAGCATCGCCTGGAACCACTCCGGAGGCTGCACGGCGTCCTGCTCGTGCAAGAGTGCGCGAATGTCGGCAATCGGAGTCTTCTTCGGGATGCCGTACTTCCACATCGCCGCTGCTTTGATGATGCAGCGGATGCTGACGACCCGTCCGAACTGGCTGTTTTTCCAGTCGTGGAAGGTGTTGTCGAACATGGCGATGCCAGTGGCGCTCTCCGGCCGCGGGTATGGGTTCTGGCCGAAGACGACGACCTTCCACTTGTGTGGTGGATTGGGCTTGAGCGCCTGGAAGGTCAGTTCCCGGACGGGGACGATGCGCGGGCTGCGGCCCGGGCCCATAAATGTTGCCGCGTCCGGCCGTGCCTCGATGACCGGCTTCAGCAGTGGCAGCCACGGCTCACCGCCGCCTTTGAACAATTCAGCAAGGGCCAGTGGATCATTCATGCTCACCATCGGCACTATATTTCATGAAATCTCCTCTGACAGAGGACATGTCGGTGGGTCGCGGTAGCGTCGTGAACGGGTGGGAGAACCGCATCCAGATTGGAGTTGACCATGACCATGAACCGTGTGCAGGCGCCGCTGCGGGTGGTGCTGACCGACATCAACCCGCACGTTGTGGAGGCGTGGCGGGCGGCCTTTGCCGACAACCCCGAAATCGAGATCCGCAGGGGCTCAATCCTTGACGAGCATGTCGATGCCTGGGTCACCCCGACCAACTCCCGGGGCCGGATGGACGGAGGGGTCGATGCGGTCATCAAGCGGCACCTCGGGGCGGGGATTCAACTGCGAGTGCAGCGGGCGATCCGTGATCAGTTCGCGGGAAGGCTTCCGGTGGGAAGCGCGGTGTGCGTTCCGTCCGGGGCGACCGACCCGAAGTTCTTGATCTCGACGCCGACAATGGAAACGTCCGTACAGAACGTCAGTGAGACCCTGAATGTGGCCTTGGCGTGTGCCGCCGGGTTCCAGGCGATCCACCGGCAGAACAACGAAGCGCCGGGCAGCATCGAATCGGTGGCGCTGGTCGGCATGGGCGCCCAAACCGGCAGTGTGCCTGCCCGCGTGTGCGCCAACCTGATGTGGACGGGCTACACGTTGTTCACCGACTACTGGTTCGAAGACTACGACGACCTGCGCAGCACAATCATTGCGCAACTCGACGACATCGAGAATGCGCCCAACGACCAGCGGGTACGCATCGCGCGGCCCGAACGCCCCGCGACCAATCGCTGATCGACCGGACCGTGCGGTCGACCGGGGTCAGGGACTCCTCGGCGACCGGTGGCCCGGCAACGCCAGCACCACCGGTGCCGACCTCACCTCGAGCGACGTCGACCTCGGTTACGACGCCGGGCACACGAGCTGATGCTGTTCGACGAAGCCATCGCCGTTCTGCAGACCCCGTTGCAATCCCGCCCGCCTTCACCGGCCGTGACGACCTCGACTCGGTCGGCATCATCCATCGACTCGGCTGACGTACCGCCGGCGTTCCGGCCAGCGAACCCTAGATTGCTCGACTGTGATCAAGGTCACAGTTTGATAGCAATTTGTGCGGGTTGCCTTCAAAAGCTTTCCATACGCTTTGCGAAGTCTTTACTATTTCCCCGACCTTCGCATCATCGGGTCGCTGCTCCACGAAGCAACAGCTTCGCCCGCCGCTCGCTTTCGATGCCAGTACATGTTCGACCGATGAACCGGATCGGCTGCTGCCGATTCGGCGAAGGAGAATTATGTCCACCGACACCGATCCCGCACCACGGACGTCGCCGCCGCGCGCAGGTATTCCCGAACGTCTCGCCGCCATCGGCCGCCATGACTTGCCCGCTTCGGTCGTGGTTTTCCTTGTCGCACTGCCACTTTCGCTGGGTATCGCAGTGGCCTCCGGCGCGCCCGTCGCCGCGGGCCTCATCGCGGCCGTCGTCGGCGGCGTTGTCGCCGGGCTACTCGGCGGCTCGGCGGTGCAGGTGAGCGGGCCGACCGCGAGTCTCACCGTTATCGTCGCCGAGAGTGTGCATCAATTCGGCTGGGCAGCAACATGTTTCATCACTGTGGGCGCGGGTGTGCTGCAGATTCTGTTCGGTGTGAGCCGGGTCGCGCGCGGTGCACTGGCGATCGCGCCGGTGGTGGTGCACGCGATGCTGGCGGGCATCGGCGTGATCATCGCGCTGCAGCAGGTGCATGTGCTACTCGGCGGCAACTCGCTGAGTTCGTCGTTTGCCAGCCTCGCGGCCCTGCCGCAACAGCTGATGTCGGTGCATCGCGGTGACCTGGCCATCGGTGTGGTTGTCATCGCGATTCTCATCGCATGGAAGGCCGTGCCGCGCCCGGTGCGTGTGGTGCCGGGCCCACTGGTCGCGGTCGTCGTCGCGACGGTTCTGTCGCTGGTGCTGCCGACGCATGTCGAGCGCATCGTGTTGAACGGGTCCCTGCTCGATTCGATCGGCTTGCCTGCGATTCCGTCCGGCAGCTGGTCGGCCATCGCGGTGACGATGGTGACGATCGCGCTGATCGCCAGCGTGGAGAGCCTGTTGTCGGCCGTCGCGGTGGACAAGTCGCGTCCGGACAAGCCGACGAACTTCGATCGTGAACTCATCGGACAGGGTTCGGCGAACATGGTGTCCGGCCTGCTCGGTGGGTTACCCGTCGCCGCGGTGATCGTCCGCAGCATCACCAATGCCCATGCGGGGGCGCAGACCAGGGCCGCGACCGTGCTGCACGGTGTCTGGATCCTGTTGTTCGCGGTCGCGCTGGCGGGGCTTGTCCAGCAGATCCCCAAGGCGGCGCTGGCCGGGCTGCTCATCCTGATCGGCGTGCAACTGGTGAAATTGGCACACATCCGGCTGGCCCGCCGCACCGGCGAGCTGTATGTCTATGTGGCGACAGTGCTAGGCGTGGTGTTCCTGAATCTGTTGCAGGGCATGGTGATCGGCCTGCTGCTGTCGTTCGCGCTGTTGTTGTGGCGGGTGGTCCGGGTGACGATCATCGCCGAACCCGTGACCGGTGCCCGGCGCTGGGTGGTGACCATCGACGGCACCTGCACCTTCCTTGCGCTACCGAAACTCACCGCCGAACTGGCCAAGGTGCCCGCAGGTGCCGAGGTCACCATCGAGATGACCGTCGACTTCCTCGACCATGCCTCATGTCAACTGATCACCGACTGGGCGGCTAAGCGTGAATCCGACGGCGGGATAGTCGAATTCGTCGAAATCGGGAGCGCGCGGATGGCAAGGGCGGAGGCAGGTCCGCCGGAACGCGGCCGTTCCAGGCAGGTCATCGACGAGGTGATCGGGCCGTGGCGGCGCACCGGCAACCGGGAGGATCCGATCGCCGCGGGCATCACGGCCTACCACCGTGGCCACGCCCATCTCATGCGCCCGCATCTGGATGGATTACGTAACCGTCCCGACGCCGATTCCTTCTTTCTGACCTGCGCCGATGCTCGTATCGTGCCCAACGTCATCACCAACAGCGGTCCCGGTGATCTGTTCACCGTCCGGAACGTCGGCAATCTGGTCCCGGCGGGCAGCAGCGATGTCTCGGTGGAGGCAGCGCTGATCTACGCGCTGGAGAAGCTGGACGTGCGTGCTGTGGTGGTGTGCGGGCATTCCGGCTGCGGCGCGATGGAGGCCCTGCACCACGAGGTGCAGACAGGGCCAGGGCTGGGCGATTGGCTCGCGCATGCGCGACCGAGCCTGGACCGGTTTCGTCTCGGGCATCCGGTGGCCGCCGCCGCGGCCCTCGTCGGTTTCGGCCAGGTGGATCAGCTCGGCATGGTGAATGTCGCGCTGCAATTGGAGCGACTGTACGCGCACCCTGCGGTGCGTTATGGGATCGAGGAACGCGGTGTCGCGGTGTCGGGGCTGTTTTTCGACATAGCCACAGCGCGCCTCATCGAGGTCACTGTCGACGGGATCGCCGAGTTCGACGATGCGGGTAGCCGTGTCGCCGCGGAACCTGTGTAGCGGTGGCGGTGTCGGCCGACCTTTTCCGGTCGGCCGGGGCAGTTGTGCGGAACGTCACGGTGTGGTTCGAGCATGGAGTCGGGGCATCGCGGGACTACTTCTCAGGCTTTGCTAAGTCTTTACCAATACCCTTGTTGGGATTTACATCTCGACCCGTTGCCGGGTCGGGAACTGCTTCACCGCGAGATGCCGGTTCGCGGTCTTATGCCCTGCTGGACATGTTGATCGTCAACCGACCTCGGCACTTGCCGAGTTCGGCGAAGGAGAGTCAATGGCCGTCGAGAACGATGTAGCCACACCGCTGTCACCGCCCACTGAATCGGGGGATGATTCTGGATCGCGATCCGGCCGCTTGGCGTCTGTCCTACGCCACGACGTGCCTGCGTCGATCGTTGTATTTCTGGTCGCTCTACCGCTGTCGCTAGGCATCGCCCTCGCCTCCGGCGCGCCGGTGGCCGCCGGGCTCATCGCTGCCGTTATCGGCGGTGTCGTCGCCGGCACAGTCGGCGGTTCCGTGCTCCAGGTGAGCGGCCCTGCCGCCGGTCTCACCGTGGTCGTCGCCGAGTCGATCAGTGAATTCGGTTGGCGCGTCACCTGTTTCATCGTGGTGGCGGCCGGTCTGTTGCAGATCCTCTTCGGGCTCAGTCGCATCGCGCGTGCGGCGCTCGCGGTCGCGCCCGTTGTGGTGCACGCAATGCTTGCCGGCATCGGCATCACCATCGCACTGCAGCAGATCCATGTGCTGCTCGGTGGTTCCTCCCACAGCTCGGCGTGGAAGAACATCGTGGAGCTGCCCGGTCAGTTGATGAACCTGCACGGCGGCGGTGCCTTCATCGGCATGGTGGTCATCGCGATCATGCTCGGATGGCGTCATGTTCCCGCTCGGGTGCGTGCCATTCCCGGACCGCTGGTCGCGGTGTTCGTCGGCACCGTCCTTTCCTTGGTATTGCCCACAGGTGCCGAGCGAATTGTGTTGAGCGGCTCACTGTTCGACGCGATCGAGCTGCCGAGCCTGCCGAGCGGTGATTGGTCCGCGGTGGCGATCATGGTGCTGACCATCGCACTCATCGCCAGCGTCGAGAGCCTGCTTTCGGCGGTGGCCGTCGACAAGATGCACACCGGTCAGCGCACCAATTTCGACCGGGAACTCATCGGCCAGGGCTCCGCGAACGTGGTCTCCGGTCTGCTCGGTGGTCTACCGATCACCGGTGTGATCGTCCGCAGTGCCACCAATGCGCAGGCGGGCGCGCGCAGCCGGGCCTCTGCGGTGCTGCACGGATTCTGGATTCTGCTGTTCTCGGTCGCGCTGGCCGGACTCGTGCAGCAGATTCCGAAGGCCGCGCTGGCGGGTCTGCTGATCGTGATCGGCGTCCAACTGGTGAAGCTGGCCCACATCAAGCTCGCCCGGCGCACCGGTGATCTGCTGGTCTACACGGTCACCGTGGTCGCCGTCGTGTTCCTGAACCTGCTGGAAGGCGTGATCATCGGTCTGGCGCTGGCCTTCGGCCTGCTGCTGTGGCGCGTGGTACGAGTGGCCGTCGCCGCTATGCAGGTCCCGGGTTCGCAGCGGTGGCTGGTCACCATCGACGGTTCCTGCACCTTTCTGGCCTTGCCGAAGCTGTCCACGGAGTTGGCGAAGGTGCCCGCCGGTGCCGACGTCACCGTCGAGATGACCGTGGACTTCCTCGATCACGCCGCCTTCGAAGCCATCGAGGAATGGGTGCGCCAGCAGGAAAGCAGCGGCGGCACTGTCGAATTCGTGGAGATCGGTAGTGCGCGCATGGCCGCGGTAACGGCGGGCCCGCCCGCGCGCGGCTTCGGTCGGGCGGCCATGGACGAGATTCTCGGTCCATGGCGTAGCGACGACAAGAACATCGATTCGGTCACCTCGGGCGTCGCGGCATACCACCGTAGCCATGCGCATGTGGTGCGCCCGCACCTGGATGACCTGCACGACTCACAGGATCCGCATTCGTTCTTCCTCACCTGCTCGGACTCGCGGATCGTGCCCAACATCATCACCAGCAGCGGTCCCGGCGACATGTTCACCGTCCGCAATGTGGGCAACCTGGTTCCGGTATCCGGTGACGCGTCGGTAGAGGCCGCGTTGATCTTCGCGCTGCAGGAGCTCGATGTGCGCTCTGTCGTGGTCTGCGGCCACTCCTCGTGCGGCGCGATGAAGGCGTTGTATTCCGGAACCGATACCGGCCCGGGGATCGGGCCCTGGCTGGCGCACGCCGACCCGAGCCTCGAACGCTTCCGCTTCGGGCACCCGGTCGCGGCGGCGGCCGAGGCGGCCGGGTTCGGTGCTGTCGACCAGCTCGGCATGGTGAACGTGGCGGTCCAGTTGGAGACTCTGCACCGGCATCCGGCGGTGCAGGCGGCCATCGCCCAGCGCGGTGTGACGGTGTCGGGCCTGTTCTTCGACATCGCCAGCGCGCGCGTCGTCGGGATCACCATTCACGGGCTCGTCGAGATCGATGATGCCGGGCAGCGCAGCACACCCGAGCTGGTCTGAGATGTCGAACATCTCGAACCAGTGCTGGAGCCGAATCGGGTACCGCCGGATGGCTCGTAGGCTGGCGGGGTGACCATCGAGCTCGAACCGTATTCAGCGACCGAACCGACCCGCTGGCGCGCCTTCCGTAACGGACTGGCCGGGCGACCTACTCTGAACCTCGCCTACCGGATCGGGGTCGCGGTGATCGGCGTCGCGGTGCTGGTGCTCGGCATCCTGGCGATTCCCTATCCCGGTCCCGGCTGGGCGATCGTTTTCGCCGGCCTCGGCATCCTGGCGACCGAATTCGCGTGGGCGCACCGGGCGCTGGGTTGGCTGCACGGGAAGTACCGGCAGGGTATGGCCTGGTACTCCAGCCGAGGTATGGCTCTGCAGGTGTTCGCGGCGGCGGCTACCTTTGCGCTGGTCGTCGCGACACTATGGATATTGGGAACATTCGGGTTGGTCGGCGGCTGGATCGGAGTCGAATGGCAGTGGTTGCACAGTCCCCTCACTCGGTGAACACCGTTCCAGGGCGGACACTCACCCAACCGGACTGGCTCACCGCGCGAATCACGGAGATGGGCCAGTCCTGGGGTACCACCTCGCTGCGCATCGCGGGCACCCTGTGGTGGTGCATGGTGGCCTCCGCCCTGGTCGAAAAGATCGCGCGCGCCTACGCGCACGAGGAAACCGCGGCTGCGCCGGTACTGGACCGGATCGCCTGCGAGGTCCGACCCGATGGTGGGGTCGAGCACATCGAGGTCGCCGGCCCCGGCACAGATACTGTCGGATGCGGCGCGGCTCTGCGGGAGACCCTTGCCGACGTGATCGCCCCGGTCGCCGAGGTGTCGGGCGCGGGCGTGCCGTCGCTCTGGGCGATCGTGGCCGACGCGATCGGCAACCGGGCACTGGACGCCGGTGCGCCCGCGGCAGGCACGCGTCTGGCCGCCGAGATCGGTGACAAGCTGCCGACGCCCCGCTTCGTCGAGATCGGTGGGCGCACCTTCGTGCGCCGCATCTCCTGCTGCCTGGTCTTCGAGGTGCCCGGGTGCGAAATGTGTACCAGCTGCCCCAAACGCCCCGCTGCCGAGCGCAAAGCCCTCCTGGAGAAGCTGGCCGCGGAGAGCTGACGCGTTGTCGCCTTCGCAAAGGCGACCAGTGGGTACCTGCGTAACTCACCGGGCACGTCCAGACGCCGATGGGACACGCGATCGCCGGTCCGCTGTCGTGGCACTGACGTCCGGCAAGAGTTACGGAAGACGGGGGAGCCCACGATTCGGCAACTGCGCGACCGTCGGCCCGCAATGCGAGTATTGACGCGCCCAACGACCGGCGGAAGACGCCGGGAGCCGGGCTAGCTAGCATGGTCGCGCCGGAGCAAATTTGTGTCCGGCTGATGAAACGCGGGAACAAGCCCGCCACCAAAAGCCAAGGAGTCCGCTGCCGTGACCACCTCAGCCCCTATCAGCCCTGTCGCCCTCGTCCGGGTGCCGGCCGGGACGACGGCGGGCGCCGCGGTGCGCGAAGCGGGCCTGCCGACCAAGGGTCCCGACACCATCGTCGTCGTCCGCGACGCCGAGGGCCTCAAGGATCTGTCCTGGATTCCGGATACCGACGTCGAGGTGGAGCCGGTCGCCGCCAATACCGAAGACGGCCGCAGCGTCATCCGGCATTCCGCCGCGCACGTGCTCGCCCAGGCGGTGCAGCAGGAGTTCCCCGGCGCCAAGCTCGGTATCGGCCCCTTCATCAAGGACGGCTTCTACTACGACTTTCAGGTCGACAAGCCGTTCACCCCCGAGGATCTGGCCAAGCTGGAATCCAGGATGAAGAAGATCGTGAAAGGCGCGCAGCGCTTTTCACGTCGGGTGGTCGAGATCGACGAGGCGCGCGTCGAGCTCGCCAAGGAGCCGTTCAAGCTCGAGCTGATCAGCGATAAGTCGGGCATCGACGATCCGGAGGTCATGGAGGTCGGCGGCAAAGAGCTGACCATCTACGACAACCTCGATCCGCGCACCGGTGAGAAGGTGTGGGGCGACCTGTGCCGTGGCCCGCACATCCCGACCACCAAGTTCATCCCCGCGTTCAAGCTGACCCGCAGTTCCGCCGCCTACTGGCGCGGCGATCAGAGCCGCGAGGACCTGCAACGCATCTACGGCACCGCATGGGAGTCGCAGGAAGCCCTCGACGAGCACATGCACCTGGTCGCGGAGGCGGAGCGCCGTGACCACCGCAAGCTCGGTCTGGAGCTGGACCTGTTCAGCTTCCCCGACGAGCTCGGCTCCGGACTGCCGGTGTTCCACCCCAAAGGCGGCATCATCCGCAAGGAGCTCGAGGAGTATTCGCGCCGTCGCCACGTGGCCGCGGGCTACGAATTCGTCAACACCCCGCACATCACCAAGGGGCATCTGTTCGAGGTCTCCGGGCACCTCGACTGGTACCGCGACGGCATGTTCCCCGCCATGCATCTGGACGCCGAATACAACGAAGACGGCACCGTTCGCAAGCCCGGCCAGGACTACTACGTCAAGCCGATGAACTGCCCGATGCACAACCTGATCTTCCGGGCCCGCGGCCGCTCGTACCGCGAACTGCCGCTGCGGCTGTTCGAATTCGGTTCGGTGTACCGCTACGAGAAGTCCGGTGTCGTACACGGCCTCACCAGGGTCCGCGGCATGACCCAGGACGACGCGCACATCTACTGCACCAAAGAGCAGATGCACGCCGAGCTGACCAATACCCTGCAATTCGTGCTCGATCTGCTGAAGGATTACGGCCTCGACGACTTCTACCTGGAGCTCTCGACCAAGGATCCGAAGAAGTTCGTCGGCTCCGAAGAGATCTGGGAAGAGGCGACCGAAACCCTGTCCAAGGTGGCCTCGGCCTCCGGGCTGGATCTGGTGCCCGATCCCGGCGGCGCGGCCTTCTACGGGCCCAAGATTTCCGTGCAGGCCAAGGACGCGCTCGGGCGCACCTGGCAGATGTCGACCATCCAGCTCGACTTCAACCTGCCGGAGCGGTTCAACCTCGAATACACCGCCTCCGACGGGACCAAGCAGCGGCCGGTGATGATCCATCGCGCGCTGTTCGGTTCGATCGAGCGCTTCTTCGGTGTCCTCACCGAGCATTACGCGGGCGCCTTCCCCGCCTGGTTGTCGCCGGTGCAGGTTGTCGGCATCCCGGTGGCGGAAGCCTTTGCGCCGCACCTGGATCAAGTGATCGAGCAGCTGCAGGACGCCGGTATCCGGGCACAGGTCGACCGCAGCGACGACCGGATGCAGAAGAAGATCTTCAACAACACCGCGCAGAAGATTCCGTTCATGCTGCTGGCGGGCGAGCGCGATGTGACCGCGGGCGCGGTGAGCTTCCGGTTCCGCGACGGCACCCAGGTCAACGGGGTGCCGGTCGCCGACGCGGTGGCCACCATCGAGGCGTGGATCGCCAACCGGGAGAACGCTTCACCGACTGCCGAGGGCTTCGAGGTACTGACGGAGAAGGACCCGGCATGAGCGAGCGTACGGTGCCGGATGGGCTCGCCGAACCGACCGAGCAGGGGAGCATCGTGGACACCGGGGCCGGCGAACCGGACCGGTTGCAGCGGATCTGGACGCCGTATCGGATGTCCTACATCGCGGAGGCCGCCGCGACGACCCCCAAAGACGCTACCGGACACCCGTTTACCGATATCCCGAAGATGTCGGATGAGGACGGTCTTGTCATCGCACGCGGCGAAGTGGTCTACGCGGTGCTCAACCTGTATCCGTACAACCCCGGGCACATGATGGTGGTGCCCTACCGCAAGGTGGCCGACCTCGAGGACCTCACGCCCGCGGAGAGCGCCGAGCTCATGGCATTCACCCAGCAGGCGATCCGGGTAATGAAGCAGGTCTCGCGGCCGCACGGTTTCAATGTCGGCCTGAATCTCGGTGGAGTGGCGGGTGGTTCGCTTGCCGACCATCTGCACCTGCACATCGTGCCGCGCTGGGGCGGGGACGCGAATTTCATCACCATCGTCGGCGGGGTGAAGGTGATGCCCCAGTTGCTGCGGGACACATGGGCCCTGCTCACCGAAGCGTGGAAAGAGGTCGAGTAAGTGCTGAGCTTCTTCGGCCGCGAGACGTTCTCCAAAGCGACCGCGCCGCTGGGTAAGGCGCTTGTGAAGACCGGGCTCACGCCCGACGCGGTGACCGTGATCGGCACGGTCGCCTCGATCGCGGCCGCGGTCACCCTGTTCCCGACCGGACATCTGTTCTGGGGAACCATGGTGATCTGGCTGTTCGTCATGTTCGACATGCTCGACGGCGCCATGGCCCGTGCGCGCGGTGGCGGCACGAAATACGGTGCGGTACTGGACGCCACCTGCGATCGGGTCGCCGACGGCGCGATCTTCGCCGGGCTGGCCTGGTGGGCGGTGTACCACGAGGACAGCAAGCCGCTGTTCGTGGTGACGCTGGTGGTGCTGGTGACCTCGCAAGTGATCTCGTATGCGAAGGCGCGCGCCGAGGCGAGCGGGCTTTCCGCGGACGGCGGGCTCATCGAGCGGCCGGATCGGCTGATCATCGTGCTGGTCGGTGCCGGACTCACCGGTATCGGCGGTTACTGGGGCATCGAATGGCTGACCTGGGCTGTGCACGTGGCGATGTGGATTCTCGCGGTGCTCAGCATCGTGACCGTGTTCCAGCGGATCTTGGCGGTGCGCAACTCGCCGGGCGCACGGGACGTGATCCCGCCTGCCCGTCCCGCCGCGGAATCCCAGGAACCGGCATGATCAACCGCGGCATGACGTTCGGTCGCACAATCGCAGGTCTCGGAGCAATACAGGGGTGGTTGTGAGTATCGGGGAACGGATCGGCGCCGCGGGGTATGCGGCAGGGTGGCGGCTGGTGCGCGCACTGCCGGATTCGACCGCGCGCAGGTTGTTCGATTGGGGCGCCGACCGGGCGACGCGCAAGGGCGGTCCGGACCAGTTGCGGCGCAACCTCGCCCGGGTCACTGGCGTCGCGCCCGAGCAGGTGCCCGACGAGCTGCTCAGGGCGAGCATGCGCTCCTACGCCAGGTACTGGCGCGAGGCCTTCCGGCTGCCGTCGATGGACCATGCGGCGCTCGGTGCGCAGCTGACCGTGGACGGGGTGCAGAATCTGGAAGCGGCGCTGGCGCAGGGGCGCGGCGCGGTCCTGGTGCTGCCACATTCGGGGAACTGGGACATGGCGGGGGTCTGGCTGGTGCAGAACCACGGTGGTCTGGCGACTGTCGCGGAACGGCTGAAGCCGGAATCGTTGTTCGAACGCTTCGTCGCCTATCGGGAAAGCCTCGGCTTCGAGGTGTTTCCGCTGACCGGTGGCCAGCAGCCGCCGTTTGTCGAACTGGCGGCGCGGCTGCACGAGAACAAAGCGGTCTGTCTGATGGGGGAGCGCGACCTCACCGGCCGTGGTGTCCCGGTGACCTTCTTCGGGGAGACCACCTGGATGCCTGCCGGTGCGGCGAAACTGGCTATCGAGACCGGTGCGGCGTTGATCCCGGTGCACCTGTGGTTCACCGTCGATGCCGACGGTCGCGAGGGTTGGGGCATGAAAACCGAAGCTCCACTGGATGTTTCGGGCGGTATTGCGGCGGCGACACAGGCATTGGCCGATCGGTTCGCAGCGAACATCGCCGAGCATCCCGCCGACTGGCACATGTTGCAGCCACAATGGGAGAACGACCTTTCGCCGGAGCGACGCGCCAGGATTGCCGCTGCGCAGGCCGCGTTCCAGAACCACGGCAGGGGAGGTGACACACCATGAAAATCGGCATGGTCTGCCCCTATTCCTTCGACGTTCCCGGCGGGGTGCAGGCGCATGTCGTGGAACTGGCGCGGGTGTTCATCGAACGCGGTCACAAAGTCAGCGTGCTCGCTCCTGCCTCGGAAGATACACCTCTGCCCGACTTCGTGGTCTCGGCCGGTCGCGCGGTCGCGATCCCTTACAACGGGTCGGTGGCGCGACTGTCCTTCGGCCCCATGGCCTACACCAGGATTCGCCGTTGGATCGACGGCAACGACTTCGACGTATTGCACATCCACGAGCCCAATGCGCCGAGCCTGTCGATGCTCGCGCTGAAGATCGCCGAGGGCCCGATCGTCGCCACCTTCCACACCTCGACGACGAAATCATTGGTGCTCAGCACCTTCCAGGGCGTGCTTCGGCCGTATCACGAGAAGATCAGTGGTCGGATCGCGGTCTCCGAACTGGCGCGCCGCTGGCAGGTCGAGGCGCTCGGGTCCGACGCGGTGGAAATCCCGAACGGCGTCGACGTGCCTGCTTTCGCACGGGCGCCGATGCTGCCCGGCTATCCGCGGACGGGCGGAACGGTGCTGTTTCTGGGCCGCTACGACGAGCCACGCAAGGGGATGGAGGTACTGCTCGGCGCGTTGCCGTCGTTGGTGAGCAAGCATCCTGACCTGCAGATTCTCATTGTCGGGCGCGGTGACGAGGAGCGGCTGCGCCGCGAGGCAGGTCCGCTGGCCGACCATTTGCGTTTTCTCGGTCAGGTCTCCGACGAAGACAAGGCCTCGGCGATGCGCAGCGCGGATGTGTACTGCGCGCCCAATCTCGGCGGCGAGAGCTTCGGCATCATCCTGATCGAGGCGATGGCCGCTGGAACTGCCGTGGTGGCAAGCGAATTGGACGCCTTCCGCCGGGTGCTGCGCGACGGATCCGCGGGCGTGCTCGTGCCGGTGGGTGATTCGGCTCGGCTCGCCACCACGATCGATGGACTGCTCACCGACGATGCCCGCCGGAATGCGCTGGTGCAGAGCGCGACTCAGATCGTCGGCGAGTACGACTGGCCGGTGGTCGCCGAACAGATCCTGCGGGTCTACGAGACCGTGACCGTCGGCGACGTCCGAGTGCGGGCCGCGGGATGATCACTTTCTCCGCGACAACGGTCCTCGTACTCGCGCTGATCGCGGCGGTGTTTTTCGCGATCGGCATCTGGGCCTACTCGACGGCCAACCGGCTCGACCGGTTGCACGTGCGTTCCGACCAGTCCTGGCATGCGCTGGATTCGGCGCTGGCCCGGCGGGCGGTGGTCGCGAGGTCGGTCGCGATTGCGATCGCGGGTCCGACGTCGGACCCGGCATCGGCCGATCGGGCCAAACTCCTGGCTATGCTGGCCGATCGCGCGGAACGAGCAAGCCGAGCCGACCGTGAAACCGTCGAAAACCAGCTCTCGGCCGCACTTTCCGCGATCGACATCACCCAGCTGCGCCCGCAGCAGGTGGCCGAACTCGCCGATGCCGAAGCTCGGGTGCTGATCGCTCGCAGGTTCCACAACGACGCGGTCCGTGACACCCTTGCCCTGCGCACCCGGCGACCGGTCCGCATCCTGCACCTCGGCGGCACCGCCCCGCTGCCGACCTACTTCGAGATCACCGAGCGCGCCACTCCCGCCGCGTCGACCGGACTCGACGTGGACACCATTCGCACTTCGGCGCGGGTGGTGCTGCTCGATGACGACGATCGCGTGCTGTTGATGCGCGGTCACGACCCCAAGACGCCGGATATTTCGTTCTGGTTCACCGTCGGCGGCGGTGTCGATCCGGGGGAGACCCTGCGTGCCGCGGCGATCCGCGAACTGTGGGAGGAGACCGGTCACCGGGCCGATCCGGACAGCCTGCGCGGGCCGATCTGGCGACGCGTCGCGGTGTTCCCGTTCGACGGCGACCTGATCCGTGCCGAAGAGCTGTTCTTCGCACTCCGCGTCGGCGCCTACGAACCGCAGCCGGGGAACATGACTGCGGTGGAGCGCCGCTGCATCACCGCCAACAAGTGGTGCACGGCCGCGGACATCATCGCGCTGGACCAGTCCGGCGAAACGGTGTACCCGTACCACCTGGACCAACTGCTGACCGAGGCCGCGAAAGTCGTTTCGACCGGCACCGATCCCGAGGTCCGTTCGATTCGCTAGCGTCCGGCTACGCCGCGGCAGCGGTGCGCTGCCGATCACATTGCCCTGTGATGTATTTCACGATCGTGATAGCGTCGCGACTGGATTGGCGCGGCCGGGGTAGTGCTTATCGGAAGGCACTCGGAAACCCGGTGTCGCGATCCCACCGAGGTGGGATGAAACATTGGTGCGTGGAGGTAAGTAGTAGATGTCCTACCTGTTGTTCGATTTCCTCTTGCCGTTGATCGGCCCCACCGCCGCGGAGTATTGGGCGCAGTTGCTGGTCGTCAACCCGATCTGATCATGAGCTCGGAATTCGCCGGGTCGACGAAACTTCTCGTCGGCCCGGCGAATCCGTGTTCACGCCCCTGAGGTATCGGTCCAGTCCAGCCGGTTCGAGGTGAGACCTCCTGGTCGTGGGCAAGGCCAGTGGTGCTCAACTGGCTATCAAGTGGCCTGATGGGCCCGCCTAGAATCAGTGGCGTTCCATCCATGCGACCCGATTGGCGCACATGACCCAGGAGTTTGCCGTGACCACGCCCGAGACCACCAACACCATCGGCACCGCCCGCGTGAAGCGCGGGATGGCCGAGATGCTCAAGGGCGGGGTGATCATGGACGTCGTCACCCCCGAGCAGGCCAAGATCGCCGAGGACGCCGGTGCGGTCGCGGTGATGGCGCTCGAGCGAGTTCCGGCCGACATCCGCGCCCAGGGCGGCGTATCCCGCATGAGCGATCCGGACATGATCGACGGCATCATCTCCGCCGTCTCCATCCCGGTGATGGCCAAGGCCCGTATCGGGCACTTCGTGGAGGCACAGATCCTGCAGAGCCTCGGCGTCGACTACATCGACGAGTCCGAGGTGCTGACCCCCGCCGACTACGCCAACCACATCGACAAGTGGAACTTCACCGTTCCGTTCGTCTGTGGCGCCACCAACCTGGGTGAGGCGCTGCGCCGAATTACCGAGGGCGCGGCCATGATTCGCTCGAAGGGTGAGGCGGGCACCGGTGACGTCTCGAACGCCACCACCCATATGCGCAAGATTCGCGGTGAACTCCGCAGGCTGTCTTCGCTTCCCGAGGACGAGCTGTTCGTCGCAGCCAAGGAGTTGCAGGCCCCCTACGAGCTGGTCCGGGAGGTCGCCCAGACCGGCAAGCTGCCGGTCGTGCTGTTCACCGCGGGCGGCATCGCCACCCCTGCCGACGCCGCCATGATGATGCAGCTCGGTGCCGAGGGCGTCTTCGTCGGCTCCGGCATCTTCAAGTCCGGCAACCCGGCCGAGCGCGCGGCCGCCATCGTGAAGGCCACCACCTTCTACGACGACCCCGACGTGCTGGCGAAAGTCTCGCGCGGCCTCGGTGAGGCCATGGTCGGCATCAATGTCGAGGAGCTGCCGGTCGACCACCGGCTCGCCGAGCGCGGTTGGTGACTTCCGCTCAGCGCGGTCTCACGATTCTTCCACCACGAGCGGGGACTCAGCGGAGTCCCCGCTCGTGTGTATAGCCGGCACCTTGTGATGTAGCGCGGTCTTTCCGTTTCCGGGCGGTCCTTCCCCCGTGCCGCTCATCTCGCACCAGGGAGGTTGTGGCCGAGGGTCGGGTTCTCGTGTGGCCGATGGTTATTCGTAGCTCGTCGCCGATGGTGCCGAGTTGATCGCGCGTTCCGGTCGGCCTCAGTGTGCTCATAGCAGCAGTTGGTGCTCGCGGTGACCGGCTTTTCGGCTCGTCGAGCCGGGCGATGGCCGAGTAACGTCTGGGTGTGGAGTTGCGGCAACTGCGGTACTTCGTGGTGTTGGCGGAGGAACTGCATTTTCGGCGGGCCGCGGAGCGATTGTTCATATCGACGCCTACCTTGAGTCAGCAGATCCGGGTGTTGGAGCGGGAGATGGGTGGGCCGTTGCTCACCAGGGAGCCGCTGGTCGCGCTGACCCCTGCCGGTGCGGTGTTGTTCCGGACCGGCAAGGACGTGTTGGGCTCGGTGGACGAGGCGATCCGGGAAACCAGGCGCGTGGCGAACGCTGGTGCGACGATCCTGCGGTTCGGGCTGTTGAACGGAGTGCCGCCGTGGATTCCGGCGCGCATCGAGGAGTTGCTCGGCGCCCGACTGCCCGGCACCCGGATGGTGCTCACCGGTGGCACCACCGCCGACCAGGTCCGGCTGCTCGACGCAGACGAGGTCGACCTCGCGCTCGTCCGCGCACCGGTGACTTTGCCGGACCGCTTCGACCAGGAACCGGTCGCGCGCGAGGAACTCGGTGTCCTGATGTCGTCGGCCCACCCGCTCGCCGTCGCCGAGGAGATCGAGCCGTCGGACCTCACCGGCCAGGAGCTGATTCTTTTCGCACGCGATTCCGCCACCGGCCTCCACGATGCGCTGTTGCGCGAGCTCCGTGAGCGCGGTGCCGAGGTTCGCCTCAGTGACAGCGCTATGGGACACGCTCAGATGCTGGCCGTTCTCCCGTTGCGTCCAGATGCAATCGGCTTGAGCTCGGCACGCCCTGCCGACCTTCCCGGCCTCGTGTGGCGTCGGATGCGCGGCGCACCGCTGATGGTCACGTATGCCGCCGCATGGCGTTCGGCCAGCAGGAACCCGGCGGTGCGGGTGCTGGTCGACGCGCTGTCTCGGCGGCCGCTCACCGGCTCGGGCTGAGGCGCATTCCGGAGCCTTCGGTGGACCACATCATTGTCTTACCACCACCACAGAGTTGTTGGATAGCTTAGGGATTCGATGCCCGTCTGCCCCCACGCGGGCGTTCGTGCCGCATCAGTGTCGGGTGACACGCGACCCATCGAACGCAAAGGACGAGCAGTTGAAGCTTCGTAAGACCGGACACATCACGATCGGCGCCGTGGCGATCGCGGCAATGCTGAGCCTGACCGCATGTGGCAGCGATGATCCGAAGGATCCGCCGAAGACGACCCGCACGTCGACCTCCGTGGCAGCTAGCTCGAATCTTCCGCTGATCCCCAGCGCCGCCGACCTGAACACGGCGTTGACACGGGCACTGGATCCCGCCTTACCGAATGCCGACAAGCTCGAACTGGTGCAGGGCGCACAGGCCGACCCCGAACTGCCCGGTCGCTTGGCCGAGGCCGCCAGGGCCGCGAACGCGCAGATCGTGGTCACCGACGTGACCGCTTTCGGTGACAGCGTCAACGCCAAGGCGAAGTTCATCGTCAACGGCCAGGAGAACATTGTCGACGTTCCGTTCGTCGCGGAGGACGGCAAGTGGAAAGTGCAGAAGACGTGGGCCTGCACCATGCTGACCAGCTTCGGCCAGCAGTCGGTGGCCTGCGGCTAGCAGCTCTCGAACCACCGGCCGCGGCCGGGATCTGCGGTATTAGTCCTGATCTAACGCGAATTCGAGAGCGCGACATGGACACTCGGTGCTGCCGATGGTCGGGTGGAGTCATGACACAAACCACGACAATCCCCGAACGCGTCGTCATCGTCGGCGGCAGCTCCGGCATGGGACTCGCGCTGGCGGCCGCGCTGATCGGCCGGGGTGCCGAAGTCACCATCGCGGGCAGATCGGCGGCCCGGCTCGCCGCCGCCGAACGCGCTCTGCCCGAAGGCCCAGGCACAGTGCGTTCGGTCGTCACCGACATCACCCGCGAGAGCGACCTCGAGCGATTGTTCACCGAGGCCGGTCCGGTCGACCACGTGGTGACCACCGCAGCCGACGCCAACGGCGCATACCAGCCCATTGGTTCTTTCGATGCCGAGATCGGCCGAAACTTCGTAGAAGCCAAGGTGATCGGCCCCACCCTCGTCGCCAAACACGCCCGCATCGCGGCCGGCGGCTCCCTTACCTTCACCTCCGGCGTCGCCGCCTACCGCCCGGCCCCCGGCGCCTCCATCGTCGCGGCCGTCAACGGCGCTCTCGCCTCCCTCGCCTACGCACTCGCTGTCGAAATGGGCCCCATCCGCGTCAATGTCGTCTCGCCCGGCTGGGTGGACACCCCCATCTGGGACACCATCGCAGGCCCCGCCAAAACCGAACGCCACCAGCAAATGGCCGCCCGCCTCCCCGTCGGCCGAATCGGCCACCCCGACGACATCGCCCAAGCAATGCTCACCCTTATGCACAACCCTTTCATCACCGGCACCGTCCTCCACATAGACGGCGGCCACCGCCTCACCTAGTCCACAACGAGTGGCACATCGTCGTGGTGAAGACCGCGAACGCTCTCCACCATGCGCCATCGCCAGAGGTTGATTACGCTGTGGCACAAGGGATAAGGCCCTGCACACCGGGCCGCCTCAACTACGCGAAGTGGCGCTATGTCTCGGCGACGGCCAGCGGTATGGTCACGATGACACACAGCGAAAGCGATAACTCCTGCGCATAGTGTGCAGCTATCGGGTCGGCTCGATCGAGCGCCGGCCTCCCGGCCGGGCCTGCAACAGGGAATGTGGCTGTGGCGCAGGCGATAAGGGCTTTCATCACGGACTCGCTGGCTCGATGACGCGAGGTCTGGCGTTGCCCCGGCGACGGTGAGTGGCGAGTGGGTTGCGCGACGTGGCACAGCGATATTCGCAATATCCGACTCCCGCGCATAACGCGGAGCTATCAAGTCTGGCGAGCGGGCCGCACCATTCGCGGCCGGCTTCCAGCAGGGAAACTGGTTGTGGCACAGGCTACAAAGTTCCACCAGGCTCCGCGGGCTCGACTGAGCGAGGTCGGGCGCTACCTCGGCGACGGCGAGTGGCACACGGTTGCGGCGACACACCACAGCCGCCTTGGCCATGTGCCACTCGACGCGCCTAGCGCGAAGCTATCGGCGGGGTTGCGGTCTGCGCAGCTCTGCCACGGTGCTGTCCGCTGTCGAACGGGATATGGCTGCGGCATATCGCGAGAAAGTTTGCCACCATGTCCCGTTCGTGCGGTGACCGCTGTGGTGTGGATGCCTATCGGGGTGGTTCGGTACGGAGTGCCGGGCGGTGGGGGTGGTCCCAGCGGATGAAGAAGGTTGGGGGGTCGGGGTTTTCGTGATGGTGATGGAGTAAGGCTGGGATGGTCCATTGGTGGTCGGATGGGGTGTTGCGGCGCAGGGCTGGTTCGGACATATCGAGGCGGAGGGTCAGGTCGAAAGGGAGGGTGCGGCCCAGGAGCATGGGGCCCGCGATGAGGACGACGGTGTCGGGGGCTGCGGGGCGGATGGCTGCGCGGGCCGAGCGGTCGGTGTTTTCGTTCCAGAGGGCGGGCAGCCAGCGGGCGGTGTCGTGGAGGGCATCGACGACCTCGCGGCGGAGGGCTTCGTAGTCGAACCATGCTGTGCGATAGGACAGTTCGTCGTCACGGCCGTACTCCATGCGCAGCGACGCCGGGCGGACGTAGTCGTGGAGGGAGACTACGTAGGCGGCGCGGCCGGTGGCGCGCAGGGCGGCGGCGATGAGGTCTGCGAGCGGGACCGGTTCGGCGGCATCGGCTCCGTCGACCGCGATTACCTGGCGGCCGGGCAGTTCGAGGATACGGTGGGTCACCAGCTCGACGAGGCTGTCTCGGGTGATCGCTGCGAACTGTGGCACCCGTCAATCACAACAAACCAGGATCCGGCGGTCGCGGCCGACCGACCGATGGTGCAGCGGTGCCGCATGTGGTCGCCGCCTGGTTTCTCGTTCAGTGCCGAGCGGCTGATTATGTGTCCGGCAGAACCGGCCGGTCAGGTCGGTCGGCGCGCCCGGGTTGCGCAGCAGCGAGCGGTCGGCCCGGCAGGAGCGACCGCCCAGCCGGGCGGGAGCGGTGGGCGGCGGCGGGTTAATGTCAGCGCATGGCGACAATCGAAGAGGCGCTGGAAATCGAGCGGCTCGAGCGGGACATCTTCCGTGGTGCTTCCACGAAGACCCAGCTTCCGCGCACATTCGGCGGACAGGTTGCCGGCCAGGCTTTGGTGTCGGCGGTACGCACGGTGGAGCCGCGGTATCAGGTGCATTCGCTGCACGGGTACTTCCTGCGGCCTGGCAATCCGGATCAGCCGACGGTGTACCTGGTCGAGCGGATTCGTGACGGCCGGTCCTTCTGCACCCGCCGGGTCACCGGCGTCCAGGATGGCGCGGCAATATTCACGATGTCGGCATCGTTCCACGTCGGCGACGAGGGGCCGGAGCATCAGGACGAGATGCTTGCCGTGCAGCCGCCCGACGACCTGCCCGATGCCAGCACCACCATGAGCCCGGAGCGGCTGTGGGCGATGCGGGAGTGGGAGCACTGGGATATCCGCACGGTGCCGCAGGACAGCGTGGCCCGCCGCGACGGCGTGGTGTCCCAACAGCAGGTGTGGTTCCGCTACCGGCATCCGCTGCCCGACGACCCGCTGTTCCACGTCTGCACGCTCGCCTACATGAGCGATATGACGCTGCTGGGCTCCTCCAAGGTCATCCACCCCGACGAAGAGACCCAGAACGCGTCGCTCGATCACGCCATGTGGTTCCTGCGCCCGTTCCGCGCCGACGATTGGCTGCTCTATGACCAGTCTTCGCCGTCGGCGGGCTTCGGCCGTGCGCTGACCGGCGGCAAGATCTTCAACCGCGAAGGCCAACTGGTCGCCGCGGTCGTGCAGGAAGGTTTGATCCGCACCCTGCGGGAACACTGACCGAACTGCTCGACGTGGCCGACCGGCACCACCACCGGGCCTGAGCTCAGTCCGGCACCACCGGCGGTCGCAAGTACCAGCACGATCGCTTCCGGACCGTAGGACACCGACGCCATGGCGTCGAGGGACAGGCCCGCCAATCCGGTCGAAACGGTCAACCCGCGCCGGTTCGGGGTGGCACCCGCATCTCCGCGCGGCTCTGGCGTCCGGCGCGGCAAGACAGCAATCACAGTGCGAGTGTCGGCCTGTTGCTGGTCATGCGGACCCGCGTTGACGGAACCTTGAAGGCGACCGTGAGCAGGGCCACACCGCGGTGGCTCGTAAGCTCTCGATCGTGAACGCATCCTCGGTAGCCTCGCCGGCCGCAGGCGCGCAGCAGGTCCCTTCCCGGCCGACCATCGGCGTGCTCGCGCTGCAGGGTGACGTGCGCGAACATGTCGCGGCGCTCGCACTGTGCGGTGCGGAACCTGTTCTGGTGCGCCGCGAATCCGAGCTCGCCGCCGTCGACGCACTGGTGCTGCCGGGCGGTGAGTCGACCACTATCAGCAAGCTGCTCGAGGTGTTCGAGCTGTTGGAACCGCTGCGCGCCCGGCTGCGTGCGGGCATGCCCGCCTTCGGTTCCTGCGCCGGGATGATCCTGCTCGGCTCCGAGGTGCTCGACACCCGACCCGATGCCAAGCACCTGTCGGGTATTGATATGACGGTGCGTCGCAATGCTTTCGGTCGTCAGGTCGACTCGTTCGAGACCGATCTGGATTTCGCGGGCCTCGACGAGGGCCCGATCCGCGCGGTGTTCATCCGGGCGCCGTGGGTAGAGCGTGCAGGCGAGGGCGTCGAGGTGCTTGCCACGGTGCCGAGCGGTCCGTTCGCCGGACGTATCGTCGCGGTGCGGCAGGGGAAGGTCCTCGCGACGTCGTTCCACCCCGAGGTCACCGGCGACCTGCGGGTGCACCGGATGTTCGTGGACCTGGTGCGCGAGGCGTAGCCGTAGCTCGAGCCGGGCTCATGCGTGGTGCGAATCCCGCCCCGATGTGAGCCTGGAGCAGGCGTGGCGACAGGCCGAGTAGGCTGGGGGAGTTGTCTACCCGGCCGGAACGGGTACCGTGCGCACAATCAGACGTGCAGTCGACCTGGAGGAAGTAGGGAATGAGCGGCCACTCCAAATGGGCCACCACCAAGCACAAGAAGGCTGGGATCGATGCGAAGCGTGGCAAGCTCTTCGCCAAGCTGATCAAGAACATCGAGGTGGCGGCCCGCACAGGTGGCAGTGACCCGGCCGGTAATCCGACGCTTTTCGACGCCATTCAAAAGGCGAAGAAGTCGTCAGTGCCCAACGACAACATCGAGCGTGCCCGTAAGCGCGGCGGCGGCGAAGAAGCCGGTGGCGCCGACTGGCAGACGATCACGTACGAGGGCTACGGACCCAACGGTGTCGCGGTGCTGATCGAGTGCCTCACCGACAACCGCAACCGCGCCGCGGGCGAGGTGCGTGTCGCGATGACCCGCAACGGCGGCAATATGGCCGACCCGGGTTCGGTCTCGTACCTGTTCCACCGCAAGGGTGTCGTCACGCTGGAGAAGAACGGCCTGTCCGAGGACGACGTTCTCATGGCTGTGCTCGACGCGGGTGCGGAGGAGGTCAACGACCTCGGTGACACCTTCGAGATCATCAGCGACCCGTCCGACCTGATCGCCGTGCGCTCCGCGCTGCAGTCTGCCGGAATCGATTACGACTCTGCCGAATCGGGCTTCCAGCCGTCGGTGTCGGTCGCGGTCGACGCGGATGGTGCGCGCAAGGTGTTCAAGCTGGTCGACGCGCTCGAAGATAGCGATGACGTGCAGAACGTCTACACCAACGTCGACCTGTCCGACGAGGTCCTCGCGGAACTCGACGACGAGTAGTCCGATTTTCGCAGTGCTGCACGGCCGGCAGTAGCCGCCGTACTCGGGGCGGTCCGCAAATGTGCGGGCCGCCCCGAAGCATGTGCTGGCCTTCTATCGCCGGGCCGGGAATGTAGTCGCCCCCGACATGTCGGTCGCATTTGTGCCGGCCGATCGTCCGACCGGGTTCTCGCCCGGCGGTAGGGCAAGCACTCGAGTCCTATCGGTTACGCATTCGGCCATGACTGTGCCTGCGGTCCGGTTACGCTACGGCACCGTCAGCACCAACTTGCCTACGGTGCGGCCGGTGTCGCCGAGTGCGTGCGCCTTTGCGGCGTCTGCCAGTGGGAAGGTCCCGGCGATTGTCGGTCGCAGCGCGCCGGTTTCGGCGAGTTGTGCGAGCGCGGTCATGCCGGCGTGGTCGTCTTCCACCAGCATGCGGACTGCGCGTACGCCCAACATGTCGGCCTCGGCCGCCAAATCGGCAGGGCCGAAGGCACGCAGGGAGATCAGCAGGCCGCCGGGGCGCAGGGTGTGCAGGGAGCGGAGGCTGTTCTCGTCGTCGATCGAGTCGAGCACCACGTCCACATCGCGGGCTGCCTCGGCGAAATCTGTTGTCCGGTAATCGATCGCCTCGTCGACGCCGAGAGCGCTCAGGAATTCGTGATTGGCCGCGCTCGCGGTGCCGATCACGTATGCGCCACGGGCCTTGGCGATTTGGACGGCGAAGTGTCCGACGCCGCCCGCGGCGGCATGGATCAGGACGCGCTGTCCGGCGGTGAGGTCCGCGGTATCGACAAGTGCCTGCCAGGCGGTGAGGGCGGCGAGCGGGATCGCGGCGGCTCGAATATGGTCCAGCCCAGTCGGTTTCCGTGCGAAGGCGCGTGCCGGTCCGGTCGTGTACTCGGCGAGCGCGCCGTGACCGTACGGGTAGGGGAGCATGCCGAAGACCTCGTCGCCAGGCGCGAAGAGCGTCACCCCGATGCCGGTTGCGACCACGTCGCCGGATACGTCCCAGCCGAGTACGAACGGCGGCTCCGCGAGGAACAGACCGGGCACTGCGCGGTGTCGCCAGTCGGTCGGGTTGAGTCCCGCCGCACGCACGCGAACCAGAATCTCGCCGGGCCCGGGCACCGGACGTGGCAGTTGCGCCTCTATGAGAACCTCGGGCCCGCCGAGAACGTCCTGGCTGATCGCACGCATTGTCTTGTCTTCACTCATGCACTCGACATTGCCTGCCGCAACCAATCGAGAAAATGGCACGATTGCCATAATTCGATATGATCGTGCCATGGTGGCGGATGCTTCGGTGCGTGATGATTCGGTCCGGCACCGCGTGGTCGTATTGGCGCTCGACGGCGTGTATCCCTTCGAGCTGGGAATTCCGAGCCGGGTGTTCGGTACCGCCCCGGACCGGTACGAGGTCATGACCTGCTCGATCGACGGGAGGCCGGTGGCGACCCGCTCCGATTTCGCGATTGCCGTCGAACTCGACAGCAGTGCGTTGGCCACCGCGGACACCGTGGTCATCCCGGCGTGCGACATTGCGATGACCCTCGATGGCGAGCTGCCGCCCACCGTGTCGGACGCGCTCGCGCGGATTCGACCGGGCGCCAGAATCGTGTCCATCTGCACCGGTGCGTTCGTCGCCGCGGCCGCCGGGTTATTGGACGGCAGGCCCGCCACGACGCATTGGAATCAAGCCGACCTGTTCCGCCGCACCTTTCCGAAGGTGCATCTCGACCCGGACGTGTTGTACGTCGACGACGGCGACGTCCTCACCTCGGCGGGCGCGGCAGCGGGCATCGACATCTGCCTGCACCTGGTGCGCCGCGACCACGGCAGCGAAGTCGCCAACCGGGTAGCCCGCCGCTGTGTCATCCCGCCCTGGCGCGACGGCGGCCAAGCCCAATACATCGAACAGCCGGTGCCGCCGTCGGCCTCCACCGGCACCGCGGCCGCCCGCCATTGGGCGCTGGAAAACCTCGGATTGCCCTTGACCATGGACGATCTCGCCGCCCACGCCCGTATGAGCAAGCGCACCTTCGCTCGCCGCTTCCGCGACGAGGTCGGCATGAGCCCCGGCCGCTGGCTCATCCAGCAGCGCGTCTTCCGAGCCCGGGACCTCCTGGAATCCACCGACCTCCCGATCGATCGGATCGCAGGCGAAGTCGGCTTCGCCACCGGCGGCTCCCTACGCCAACACCTCCACGAAGCAATAGGCGTCTCCCCCCGAACCTACCGCCGCACTTTCCGCCCCGACCCCACTCGAGACGTCGCCCCGACCCCGTAGCAATCGACCCGCAACCGCATCTCCCTCGGATGCCGCTCAGGTGCCCCGACCATGCGCCGCGACCGACCTCGAGCACTCAGGGGTAGGGGTGGTGCGCGCTTATGGGGTGATCCGATAGTTCACAGGGCATCGGGTACCGGAAGACCGACGCGGGCGACGATCCACGGGAACGATGCGGTGAAGGCCGCCGAGGCGAATTGCCAGGTGTGCCCGCCCTGAGTGGTGTGGATCGTGCAGTCGATGCCGACCTCGCGGCCCTGCTTGCACAGCTGCTCGGCCGCGCCGACCTCGCCGGTGTCGGGCACACCGTCGTGGCCGCCCAGGCCGGCCGAAGAGTCGTCGGCGGGTGGCCGGGGATGTCCACCCGTCCTGGCGTGCGGCGGCGGGGTCAGATCGTCGAAGAGTCCGGCGGTGCCGGTATACGGGCCGTGTTCGGCCATCACGGTCAGCGGGTCGAAGGCCGCCCATTGGTCGGCATCGCCGCCGAAGAGGCGGGCGATGGTCTGCTCCCTGGTGCCCGAGGCCGGACCGATGTCGCCCGCGATATCGACGAAGGTGCGCATGAGCTCCGGATGCATCACAGCCAGATCGACCGCGCAGGTGCCGCCCATTGACCAGCCGACCACCGCCCATTGCGCTGGATCCGCCGATGCGCCGAATCTGGACTCGACATAGCCGGGCACAGCATGGGTGAGGTGATCGGCCGCATCGCCGCGCGGGCCGTTCACGCACTCGGTGTCGTTGTTGAAACTGCCGCTGGAATCGACGAAGACGAGGATCGGCGCGCGGCCACTGTTGGCCGCGGTGAACTTGTCGACGGCGGGCATGATCTGGCCGCTGCGAACCCAGTCGGCGGGGGTGTTGAATTCGCCGCCGATCATCATCACCACGGGCAGCGCGGGTGGAGTCGGCCCGGCGAACCAGGCGGGCGGCAGATACACGTATTCGGTGCGATGCGGAAAACCACTGCCCGCGTCGGGGATCCGGACCGGCACGATCTTGCCGCTGCTGAGGTTGGTGCCGCGCAGCGCGGGCAGCGCGTCGAGATCGGTCTGCTGTGGCAGCGGGCCGGCGGTGAGCGCGCTCCACGCGGATTGCACGGTCGGGTAGTAGCCGACCCATTGATCGAGCACGATGCCCGTGCTCAGCAGTGCCAGCGGAATCGCGAGAATCGACATCCCACGTCGCCACCATCGTGCGCTACGCCAGCCGAGCACCGCCACGGCGATCGCCGCGCCGGTCGCGCCGACACACACCCACAGCAGCAGCGGGGCCGGATCCGACGCCAGCCCCTGGTCGTTGACATAGGCTCTTGCGGCGACCGCGCCTGCGATACCCGACGCCACGCACACGGGTACGCCGACGAGACGCCAACGGCGCGTACGCCATCCGACGGCCGCGATGAGCACGGCGACTGCCACCAACTCGATGGTCGATGGCAGCCAACCGTGCAACACCGATAGTCCGTGATGAAAGGTGTTCTGGTAGTCGGGGTTCAGATCCGCAGATGGAAGTTGCGGCGGTGGCGGCACAGGGTTGGCCGGCGCGGCGAGGGGAGCTCGAAGGACGGGCACCTACAGCATTGTCGAGGTCATTGCTCGAGACAAGCTGTGAATCCGCTCCGGTGACACTGTGACCGCGCGGGGCTCACTGCGCGATCTCGGTGCGCACCGTCCACTCGTAGACGGGCAGGCTGCCCTCGGATGTGTCTTTATGCCTGGCGGTGACCTTGAAATGCTCGTAGCCGCCCTTGAACGCGACCTTGAGCTCGATCCCCGGTGGTGTGATGGGAACGATGCGGGCCGGCAAGTCCTCCGGCCCGCCCTCGAGGACTGCCTTAACAGAGTTGCTCATCTTCGGATCGTAGGGGCATAGCCAGACCGAATCAGACGATTCCAGGAAACGCCGACCGTCGGCGTGCCGCTGCGATGGCAGAATTCGGTCATGGTCACGTTGCAACTCGTGCGGGGAGACATCACCGAGCAAACGGTGGACGCCGTGGTCAACGCCGCGAATTCGTCGTTGCTCGGCGGTGGCGGAGTCGACGGCGCGATCCACCGCAAGGGCGGGTCCGAGATTCTCGATGCGTGTCGCAAGCTGCGCGCGTCGCACTACGGCAAGGGCCTGCGCACTGGGCAGGCGGTGGCGACGACGGCAGGTCGACTGCCGGCGCGCTGGGTGATCCACACGGTCGGTCCGGTGTGGTCGGCGACCGAGGACCGCTCGGATCTGCTGGCCTCCTGCTATCGCGAATCGTTGCGGGTGGCCGATGAATTGGGTGCGGGCACGGTCGCGTTCCCGGCCATCTCCACCGGTATCTTCGGTTGGCCGCTGTCCGACGGCGCCCGGATCGCCGTCGAGACCGTGTCCGCGGCGGTCACCGCTGTGCGCGAGGTGTGGTTCGTCCTGTTCGACGAGCGTGCGTACGCGGCGTTCGCCGCACAGGTCGCGGCGCGGTAGCTCGGCCATCGGACCGGCCGAGTGCGGTCTGGCGGCCGAAACGTGTCGGTGGCCTCTGCCATGGTGGTGCCGTGACGATTACCCACGAACCGTTTCGGGTTCGGATCGACGTCCGCGTGTCCGATCTGGACCTCCAGCAGCATGTCACCGGCTCCGCCTACCAGCAGTTCGCCGACCACGCGCGGTTCGCCTGCGTGCAGGCGGCCGGGATATCCGTCGAAGACCTGCTGAGCTCGGGCCTCGGCCCGGTCAACCTCGAGACGGTGATCAAGTACCACCGCGAACTGCGTGCGGGCGATTCGGTGGACGTGTCGTGCTCGTGGGTTTGGGGCGCTGGCAAGACCTACCGCGTCGAGCACACTTTCACCCGATCCGACGGTGCATTGTCGGCGACCATCACCTTCGTCAGCGGACTGCTCGACCTCCAGGCGCGTCGCCTGGTGGCGAACCCCGCGCACGAATGGGCCTCGCGTGCCACCGAACCGGCGCTGCTCGGCCTCGCGCCGGTGGCGCCCTGACTCGCTTCTCCCGATTTCCCTGCACCCGTGTCGCTGTCGCAGGCAGCGTGCGATGTCCTCTAGACTTCGAACAACTGTTCGTGTCTGTCGAAGGGGTGTTTCGTGCGGGTGATGGGTGTCGATCCGGGGCTCACCCGGTGCGGCCTCAGCATCGTGGAGGGCGGGCTCGGTCGGAAGGTGACCGCACTGGCCGTCGATGTGGTGCGGACGCCGCCGGACCTGGATTTGGCACACCGCCTGCTCGGCGTCGCGGATGCGGCCGAACTCTGGATGGACACCCACAAACCCGAGGCGGTGGCGATCGAGCGGGTGTTCGCGCAGCACAATGTGCGTACTGCAATGGGCACCGCACAGGCGGGCGGTGTGATCGCGCTTGCGGCGGCCCGCAGGGGGATACCCGTGGCCTTCCATACGCCCAGTGAGGTGAAGGCCGCCGTCACCGGCAACGGCACGGCGGACAAGGCTCAGGTGACGGCGATGGTGACGCGTATTCTCGGCCTCCAGGTTGCGCCGAAACCCGCGGACGCGGCCGATGCGCTGGCCTTGGCGATCTGCCACTGCTGGCGCGCGCCGCTGCTGGATCGGATGGCCAAGGCCGAGGCGCAGGCGGCACAGGTGCAGCGGCGGTACGCGGAAAAGCTTGCTGAACAACGGAAGGCGGTACGCAGGTGATCGCGTCGGTACGCGGTGAGGTGCTGGAGATTGCCCTCGACCATGTGGTGATCGAGGCGGCGGGCGTCGGCTACCGGCTCAACGTCACCCCGGCGACGTTGTCCACGCTGGCTCGTGGCGAGGAATCCCGGCTGTACACCGCGATGATCGTGCGCGAGGACTCGATGACGCTGTTCGGTTTCGCCGATACCGAATCCCGTGACCTGTTCGGGCTCTTGCAGACGGTGTCCGGAGTCGGCCCCCGGCTTGCCATGGCGGTGCTGGCCGTACTCGAACCGGAGGCGCTGCGCAAGGCGCTCGCGGAGAGCAATGTCGCCGCACTGACCCGCGTTCCCGGCATCGGCAAACGCGGCGCCGAACGCATGGTCGTCGAATTGCGCGACAAGGTGAATCTCGTTCCGGTGCAGGCGGGTCCGCCCGGGGCTACCCCGACGCCGGTGCTCACACCGGTACGTGAGCAGGTTGTCGAGGCGCTGACCGGGCTCGGCTTCCCACTCAAGCAGGCCGAGCAGGCGGTCGACGCGGTGCTGGCCGAACAGCCCGCCGCCGACACCGCCCTCGCGCTGCGCGCGGCCCTCGCCTCGCTCGGCAAGAACCGGTAGCGGGGCATGGACTACGACGACGTCGAATCCCATATGGATGACGAATCCCAGGTCACCGCAAGCTATCTCAGGTCCGACGGTGAGATCGAGGCCAGCCTGCGCCCGAAGTCGCTCGACGATTTCATCGGCCAGCCGCGCGTGCGTGAACAGCTCGCGCTGGTGCTGCGCGGCGCCAAACAGCGCGGCGGCACCCCCGATCACGTGCTGCTGTCCGGTCCGCCCGGCCTCGGCAAGACCAGCATGGCGATGATCATCGCGGGCGAACTGGGTACCGCACTGCGCATCACTTCCGGCCCCGCGCTGGAACGGGCGGGCGACCTCGCCGCCATGCTCAGCAACCTGGTCGAAGGCGATGTGCTGTTCATCGACGAGATCCACCGCATCGCGCGGCCCGCCGAGGAAATGCTGTACCTGGCCATGGAGGATTTCCGTGTCGACGTGGTGGTCGGCAAGGGCCCCGGCGCGACCTCGATCCCACTCGATATCGCCCCCTTCACCTTGGTCGGCGCCACCACCCGGTCGGGTGCACTCACCGGCCCGCTGCGTGACCGCTTCGGCTTCACCGGCCACATGGACTTCTACGAGCCCGGCGAGCTGCTGCGCATTCTGCTGCGCTCGGCGCACATCCTCGGCGTCACCATCGAACCCGAAGCGGCCGCCGAAATCGCTGGCCGTTCGCGCGGTACGCCCCGCATCGCGAATCGGCTGTTGCGCCGCGTCCGCGACTACGCCGAGGTGCGCGCCGACGGTCTGATCACCCTGCCGATCGCGCAGGCGGCACTCGAGGTCTACGACGTCGACGTGCTCGGCCTCGATCGCCTGGACCGCGCGGTGCTCGCCGCGTTGGTCCGCAGCTTCGGCGGTGGTCCGGTCGGTGTGTCGACGCTGGCCGTCGCGGTAGGGGAGGAAGCGGCCACCGTCGAGGAGGTCTGCGAGCCGTTTCTCGTCCGCGCGGGCATGGTCGCCCGCACGCCGCGAGGCCGTGTCGCCACTGCCGCGGCATGGGAGCACTTGGGTCTGGTCCCGCCACCGGACCTGGTCTTCGGCTCGATCGAAGTCCGCGGCCGCGAACCACAACCTACCTCGGATGCCGTCGACTGACCTTGTGGCGCAGCGTCATACGCCCCACGACCCGGCGCGGCGGGTAAATGTTCAGCGGTGGTGGTGTGCCGCGTGCTCGAGTGCGGTGACGACGAGGTCGAGGAATGCGTCCACCTCGCCGTGCTCGTACCCGCGGGTGCTGAGCCTGGCCTCGGTGAACCGCACCGCACGCACATCGGTGACGGTGAGGCCGCTGGGTCCGCCGTGGGCGAGGGTCGCGGCGACGAGGTCGAGGAACGCGTCGACCTCGTCGGTGTCGTAGCCGCGGCGACCGATGGGCGCCTGGGTGAATCGCACCCGGTGGATGTCGTCGGGTGTCAGCAGTGGCCCGGAGCCGTTGCCGGACGCGGGTACCGGCCGGGTGCCGAGCTGCCGGAATTCCAGCTCTATCCGAATCTGATCGAGGAATTCGTCGACCTCGTCGGCTTGGTAGCCGCGCCCGCCGAACCGGGGTGCGTCGAAGGCCACGTGCCGGATGTCGTCGGCGGTGAGGGTGCCGCGTCCGTCGAGCGTAGCGGCGACGAGCTCCAGGAAGGCGTCGACCTCATCGGCGTGATAGCCGCGGTGTCCGACCGGTGGCATGGGGAAATGGGTCCGGCTCACGTCCTCGGGGGTCACGCGCGACATTCTGTCAGGGTCATTGCCCTGCTCTGGTCGAATACCACTTCTTCGTACTCCGCGGTCTCTTGCGAACACGTGCGACCCCCATATGGACACCGTCGATCAGTGTTCACCCTAGCCTCCGAAATCGTGCTCGTATCCAGTGAAATTCGGCCAGCTGCCTGCGGATGACCGATGGCGGCCGAGTGTCTTTGCGCCACACCGCATCTACAGTGTGGCGACCGCGATCAGTCTTTGCGGACACCATCGATGAGTAGTCTGCGGATCGCCTCGTTGAGCCCGTCGACGGCAGCGGGGTCGGGGCTGCGCAATCCGTGCACGATGCCTGCGATGAGCATGCCGGTGACGGCCTTTGCGGTGTTGGTGGTGTCCAGATCGGCCCGCAGGTACCCGAGTTCGACGCCGTGCGAGAGGTAGCCGGCGGTCAATGCGTCGGCCATGTCGAGCAGGCCGTAGAGCCGGGCGGTGAGTTCGTCGTCGATGCCGGTCGCGTGGAAGAGCAGCAGCTGGGCCACCCTGCGGTCCTCGACGAGGATGTGGTGGAGTGCTACGCCGATGCGATCGAGTTGAGCGCGGTAGTCGTCGAGCGAGGTCGCGGCGTCCGGGGCGTTCTCGGTGCCGAGGGCCGCCACGATGCGCCCGGCGAGGTCGTCGATGACGTGATCGATGATGTCGCGCTTATTGCTGAAGTAGCGGTAGAAGGTGCCGTGCCCGATGCCGAGGACGCCGGCGATGTCCGCGATTCCGGTGCCGTGATAGCCCTTCTCCGCGAAACAGACGAAGGCAGTGTCGATGATGTCCTGGCGCAGTTCGGCTTTGCGTCGCTCAGCACGCGTGGATGGCTTCGTCACCCTCACGATGATACTGTGTTCACAAACGGAATGATGTGTCATTCCGTGAGGATTGATTCACATTCCCTGCGGGAATGGTTCACTCAGCAGGAGGTTCGACGTGGCGCCTCAGTTCGATGCGGTCGTTGTCGGTGCAGGTTTCGGCGGAATGGGTGCGAGCATCGAGCTCGACCGGCTCGGTCTGAGCAATTTCGTCATCCTGGAACGCGAAGACGACCTCGGCGGCACCTGGCACGTCAATCACTATCCGGGTCTCGCGGTCGACATCGCCTCGGTGACCTACTCGTACTCGTTCGAGCCCAATCCCTACTGGACGCGCCTGTTCGCGCCCGGCCAGGAGCTCAAGAAGTACGCCGAGTTCGTCGCCGACAAGTACGGCCTGCGCCGCCGGATGCGTTTCGGCACCGTCGTCGACGGCGCACGCTGGGACGAGGAGCACCAGTACTGGGTGGTGTCCGTCGCGGGTGGTGAAACCATCACCGGCCGTTACCTTCTCACTGCCACCGGGTTCCTATCCCAGCCCTACACCCCGCCGTTCCCCGGCATCGACTCCTTCGCGGGCAAGATCATCCACACCACCGCGTGGGAGGACGACTTCGACCTCGCCGGTCGCAAGGCCGCGATCATCGGCACCGGCGCGACCGCCGTGCAGCTGGTGCCGGAGGCGGCCGAGAAGGTCGCGGAGCTCACCGTTTTCCAGCGCACCCCGATCTGGGTGGTGCCGAAGGTCGACACCGCGATCCCCGGCCCGGTGCAGAAGCTGTTCGCCCGAGTACCCGCCACTCAGAAGGCGGCCCGGCTGGTGAACACCGGCATGCTCGAGGCGCTGATGGTAGTCGGTGTGCTGCATTTCAAGCAGGCCAAGCCACTGAACAAGGCCGCGGGCCTGCTCGCTAAGGCGCACCTGCGTGCGCAGGTGCGCGACAAGGAAACGCGCAAGAAGCTGACACCGCACTACGACTTCGGCTGCAAGCGCCCGACTTTCTCCAACCTGTACTTCAAAACGTTCAACCGGCCGAACGTGCGCCTCGAGACCAACTCGATCGACCACGTCGAGGCCGACGGCATCGTGACCGCCGACGGGCGCAAGACCGAGATCGACACCCTGATCCTTGCCACCGGCTTCAATCTGTGGGATGTGAACTTCCCGGCCATCGAGATCATCGGCCGCGATGGCGTCGACCTCGGAAAGTTCTGGCGTGACAACCGTTTCCAGGCCTACGAGGGCATCACCGTGCCCAAGTTCCCGAACTTCATCAGCCTCAACAGCCCGTACTCCTACAGCGGCCTGTCGTACTTCACCACCATCGAGGCTCAGATGAAGCACATGGGCAGGCTGCTGAAGGAGACCTTCCGTCGTGGTGAGACAACCTTCGAGGTGACCGAGCAGGCCAACGCACACTTCCTGAATCGAGTGACAGACAAGCTCGGCTCCTCGGTGTTCTACGGCGGCGATTGCTCGACCGCGCGCAGCTACTACTTCAACCAGCACGGCGAGGCCGCGCTACTGCGCCCGACCAGCACCATCAACGCCCACCGTGAGGCAGTCAGCTTTCCGCTCGACGACTACACCTACGGCAAGTCCGCCTAAGAACGACCCTTGGGCGTGCCCGCGGTCGAGATGTCGGCCGCGGGCCCGTCCGAATCGCTACTTGGCGATCTTGCGCAGAATCCATTCCGTGAGTACCGGCGTTACCGCGGAGTGCTCCGAATTGGTGTCGTTGCAACAGAACTCGGTGAGAGCGGTCTGTTCCTATGTCACCTCACGCCGGTCCTTGTCGAGCTCGACGGGCCAGGTGGTCGGATCGAATTTCAGTGCGACCGCGCTGCCCGACGGTACGAAGCAGCTCCAGCGCTTGAACTCTTCCAACTCGATGCCGAGCGCGGTGGCGATCTGGCCGAAGGAGTCGAGGGTGCCGCCGGGGGCGCCGTCGAACGGCGCGACCGCGGTGGTCGTCGATGTGCGCGTGGTCAATCCCAGGTGCATCCCGCCGACCGGCTGTTCGGTGTCGTGGTCCGGCTGGAAACGCGCCGTCGCGCCGCCGACCAGGCCGCCGAGGAACTTCTTGTCGAAGACGACCTCGCCCGGTGTCAGGCCGAGCAGACCGCCGTCGTCTCGACCGTTGGCGCCGCCGAGCCGGACCGGCTGCTGTTGCTGCAGGATCAGCGGAATCCACGCACCGTTGTGCGGTGCGTCCCAGGACAGATAAGTCTCGGTCTGATGCTCGTCCCCGTCGCGTCCCATCGCCGTAAGGGCGTAGCGGGTGACCCGTCCGCCCATGCTCACGCCGCCGGTGACGCCTTCACTGAGAAGTTTGATGCCGACTGGTTCGTCGCCGCCGCCCGGCAACCGCGCAGCGGCGCGCCGAATTGCCCGCCGGAGCGCGAATCGGGACGTCAAGGGTGTGCCGGTGTGGCAGTGGTGACGCGAGCTGGCAGACTGTTGAGATACCTGTCCACACCCACCCACAGACTAGGGACTGACTTCGACGATGGAACTTCTGTTTCCGCTAGTGCTGGTAGGCCTGTTCGTGTCGATGTACCTGATGTCTCGCCGCCAGAAGCGCGAGGCACAGAAGGTCACCGATATGCAGGGCAGCCTGAAAGTCGGCGATCAGGTCACCACCACGTCGGGGCTGTACGGCACAGTGGTCGATCTCGACGACTCCACCGTCGACCTCGAGATTGCCGAAGAGGTTGTCACCACGTGGCTGCGCCTGGCCATCCGTGAGGTGCGCACCGAGGACGAGACCACGGATGAGGCCACGGACGAGACCGTGACCGACGAGGCCGTCGACGGTGCCGTCGAAGAATCCGCGGAACAGACCGAGACCCGGCTGACCAAGGACTGACCGGCCCGACCGGTTATCGGTGAGCCCGCGCGCCGGATGCTGCCGGGCCCCACTCCCGGGTACCCGGCGCCGCTGGTGCGTGCCCGTCCGTTCCACCTCGACTTACCGCCTAGGAGATGACGTACTGTGCCACCTTCCCAAGGATCGGCGCATCCGCTCCGGCTGCTCGGCGTCTACGCCGCGCTGCTGGCCGTGATCTATGCGTTGGTGTTCTTCACCGGTGACAAAGACCCGACCCCCAAGCTCGGCATCGACCTACAGGGTGGCACCCGGGTCACGCTGACCGCGCGCACCCCCGACGGCAGTAAGCCGAGCCAGGACAGCCTGCGGAAGGCGCAGGAGATCATCGAGAACCGGGTCAACGGACTCGGCGTCGGTGGCTCCGAGGTCGTGATCGACGGTGACAACATCGTCATCACGGTGCCGGGTGACGACGGTCAGCAGGCGCGCGCGCTGGCGACCACCGCCAAGCTCTACATCCGGCCGGTGCTGTCAGCCGAATCGGTGGCGAGTCGGGGTGTGCCGCAACAGCCTGTGCCGTTGCCCGACGCGACGCCGTTGAGCCCCGCACCGGAAACACCGGTAGAGGTGTCGCCGGAGCCCGCGCCGCAGCAGCGGGTGTTCCCCGCGCAGGCGCCGACCGAGCCGCCTGCGCCGCCCGGTTCCCCGCAGGAACAGGCACAGAAAGAAATCGCCACGGCCAAGGCTGTGCGGCAGAGCACCGACCCGACCGTCCAGAAGGCCGCGATGGCCGCGCTGGATTGCAGCAAGCCCGACCCGCTGGCAGGCAATGACGATCCGAACCTGCCGCTGGTCGCCTGCTCCACCGACGGCACCGAGGTGTTGCTGCTCGACAAGAGCCGCATCGACGGCCAGGAGATCAAGAACGCGAGCTCGGGGCTCAACCAGCAGCAGGCGCGGCACGAGGTCAACCTCGAGTTCAAGTCCGGCGGCAGTGACGCTTGGGCCACGCTTACCGGCGAATACCTCTACAAGCGAGTCGCATTCGTCCTCGACTCGAAGGTCGTCAGCGCGCCCGTCGTGCAGGCGGGACCGCAGCAGGGCGGCCGCACCACCATCAGCGGCAATTTCAACGCCACCAGTGCGAAGGAACTCGCGAACACGCTGAAGTACGGTTCGCTGCCGCTGTCGTTCCAGATCTCGGAAGCCGAAACCGTCTCGGCGACGCTGGGCCTTTCCTCGTTGAAGGCGGGTCTGCTCGCGGGCGCGGTCGGTCTTGTCGTGGTCCTGCTCTACTGCCTGGCCTACTATCGGATGCTCGGTTTCCTGACCGGCTTGTCGCTGGTCGCCTCCGGTCTCGCCGTATACGGCATCATGGTCCTGCTCGGGCGGTGGATCGGCTTCACCCTCGACCTTGCCGGCATCGCCGGCCTGATCATCGGTATCGGCATGACCGCCGACTCGTTCGTGGTGTTCTTCGAACGCATCAAGGACGAGATGCGTGAGGGCCGCAGTTTCCGCTCGGCCGTGCCACGCGGCTGGCAGCGCGCCCGCCGGACGGTCCTGTCCGGCAACGCGGTGAGCTTCATCGCGGCGGCGGTGCTCTACGCGCTGGCCGTCGGCCAGGTGCGCGGCTTCGCGTTCACCCTCGGTCTCACCACCGTGCTCGACGTGGTGGTGGTGTTCCTGGTGACGGCGCCGCTGGTGTTGCTGGCCTCCAGGACGGCCTTCTGGTCGAGCCCGTCGGTGAATGGTCTCGGTGCGATCCAGCAGGTCGCTCGTGAGCGCAAGGCGGCCGATGCCGCACTCGGGGAAAGCGTGAGGACGCGATGACCAACAGCCAGATCACGCCCTCGCTGCATGAGGACGATCCCGAAACCGATGACGTGCGGTACGCCGCACAGCCCAAGCACAGCTTCCTCAACCGGCTCTACACCGGCACCGGCGCCATCGACGTCATCGGCAAGCGCCGGATGTGGTACCTCATCACTGCGGCCATCGTGCTGATCTCGTTGGGCAGCATCGTTTTTCGCGGTTTCACCCTCGGCATCGATTTCGAGGGCGGCTCGCGGATCCAGTTCCCGGCGGGTAACGCGACCACCAGCCAGGTGGAGGACGTCTACCGCGGCGCCATCGGTACCGACCCGGTGTCGGTACAGACGGTGGGCACGGGCGCGTCGTCCACCATGTTGATCCGCTCCGAGGCGCTCGACAAGAATCAAGTGGAAGCGCTGAACAACGCGCTGTTCAGTAAGTTCCAGCCCAAGGACCGGGACGGGAATCCGAGCCGCGCCGCGATCAGCACCTCCGACGTCAGCGAAACCTGGGGCAGCCAGATCACCCGCAAGGCCCTCATCGCACTCGCGGTGTTCCTCGTGCTGGTCGCCATCTACATCACCATCCGGTTCGAGCGGGACATGGCGATCGCCGCCCTTGCCGCATTGGGCTTCGATGTCTCGGTGACGGCGGGCGTCTACTCGATCGTCGGCCTGGAGGTTACGCCGGCCACCGTGATCGGCATTCTCACCATTCTCGGCTTCTCGCTGTACGACTCGGTCGTCGTCTTCGACAAGGTCGAGGAGAACACCAGGGGCATCCTGCATTTGAACCGTCGGACCTACGGCGAGCAGGCCAACCTCGCGGTGAACCAGACGCTGATGCGTTCGATCAACACCGCGCTGATCGGTATTCTGCCGATCGTCGGCCTGATGGTGATCGCGGTGTGGATGCTCGGCGTCGGCACGCTCAAGGACCTGGCGCTCGTGCAGCTGGTCGGTCTGCTGGTCGGCACCTACTCCTCGATCTTCTTCGCCACCCCGCTGCTGGTGTCGATCAAGGAACGCTGGGGTCCGGTCGCGGCGCACACCAAGAAGGTGCAGAACCGGCGGTCCGGCGTGGCCGCGGCCCGTGCGGGCGCCGAGGCCGAGCGGCGCGCGGTGGCCGCGACCGGCCGGGACTACTCCGAAGCGCCGCGACGGGCGCGGGAACCGGGCGATGCTCCGCGGCCCGGCGCACGGCCGAGCGGAAAACGGTACAAGAAGAGGCACTGACCTACAGGCAGGGGTTTCCTTCCATGCGCAAGCAGTCACTGGCGCGTCTGATCGGATCGGTGGCTGCGGGCACCCTGGCGGCCGGGATGGTCGCCGGGTGCTCCGGTCAGAACCAGGTGCCGTCCATCGGCTACGCCGTCGATGCCGTGATCGCCAGCTACAACGGTGGCAGCACGCTCGGTGCGAGCAGCGGCTCGGCGGCCGTGTTCGGGCGGGTGCTGACGGGGTTCTTCTACACCGGACCGGACGGTCAGCAGGTCGCCGACACCGACGCGGGCACCGCGAAAGAGGTTCCCGGCGAGGCCCAGACCGTGCAGTACCGGCTCAACCCGGATGGTGTGTACTCCGATGGCGTGCCCACCTCGTGTGACGACCTGGTGCTGGCCTGGGCCGCGCGCAGCGGTCGGTTCACCAAACCCGGTGACCGCGGCCCCGCGCCACTGTTCGACGCAGCCAACAGCGCCGGGTACGCCGACATCGAGCGGGTGGACTGTCAGCCCGGCTCCAAGGACGCCACCGTGGTGTTCCGGCCCGACCGGCATTTCCTGCCGTGGCGCACCCTGTTCACCGCAGGCGAGCTGATGCCCGCACACGTCGCGGCGCGGGTGGCCAATGTGCCGAATGTGGTGTCGGCCTTGCAAACCGGTGATCCCGGCGCGATCCAACGGCTGGCCGACTTCTGGAACAACGGCTGGGCCATGAGTTCGGGCAGTCTCGATCTGTCCCGCTTCCCGTCGTCGGGGCCCTACCGGATCGAATCCTATTCCGCCAAAGACGGTTTGGTGCTCATCGCGAACGAGCGCTGGTGGGGCAACAAGCCCGAGACCGGGCGGATCGTGGTGTGGCCCAAGACCGTCGATGTGCGGGCCAAGGTTGCCGACAATGCTGTCGGCGTTGTCGATGTCGGCGCTGGATCGGTGAAAGATCTTAACCTGGACGGTTTTTCGGTACGCACCGTGCCGGGCCGCAGTGTCGAGCAGTTGGTGCTCGGGACCGGGGGAGTGTTCGGTTCGGTGGATGCGCGCCGTGCGTTCGCCCTGTGTGTGCCGAGGCAGGCACTGTTCGACAAACTCGGCAAGGCGAAGGACGCGCCGAAGAGCGGTCTCGGCACCGCACCGCTGAATTCCCGCATCGTGCAGCAGGACTCGCTGTACTACCCAGCGGTCACCGGTGCGGCCGAGAAGTATCGCGGCACCGACGTCCCCGCCGCCACCGCGGCGCTGGCCTCCTCCGGCGCAGGCAAGCCCACCGTTCGCATCGGTTACCTGCAGCCCGATGAGCGTCGTGCACAGACCGTCGCGATGATCGCCGAGGCGTGCAAACCCGCCGGCCTCACCGTCCTCGACGCGGGCGCGGCCGATTTCACCCCCGCTCAGCTCACCGAGGGCAAGGTCGACGCCGTCCTCGCGAGCACCGCGTCGGCGTCGGGTCCGGCCGGATCACTGGCCGGGATCGCCGCGACCAGCGCGTTGCGCACAGGTAGCGGGCTCAATTTCGGTCGCTTCGGTAACGGGCGATACGATGCGATCACCGATCAGCTTGCGGCCGACGATAACTCGACCACAACGCTGAATCTGCTGACCGAGGCCGAAAACCTGCTGTGGTCGGAGATGCCGAGCGTCCCCTTGTTCGCCAATCCCCGCATCATCGCCTTCGGCAACGGTCTGCAGAACGGCATCGCCGGCCCCACGCAGGGCGGGACCGGCTGGAACATGGACCGCTGGGTGTTGAAGCGGTGACAAGGTGTTGTGGGTGATGGACCATGGAGAGGTGTCGATGAGCAAGCACGCGGCGGTCGAATCAGACGACCTGGCAACCGAGCGGACAACAAAGGCCGCCGAGCTGGTAGAGCGTCTTACCCGGTGGCGCGACGATTTCCCTACTCCTGGTGTTCGTTTTGCTGATCTCAGCCCCGTTTTTGCCGATCCTGAGGGCTTCCGCGCCGTCATCGACTGCCTCGCGGATTGTGCACCGCAGGCCGACCTGGTCGCCGGCGTCGATGCTCGCGGCTTCATTATCGGCGCGGGCGTCGCGGCCACTCTCGGCACCGGCGTCCTCGCGGTCCGCAAGGCGGGCAAGCTGCCCCCGCCCGTGATCACCCGCGAATACAGTCTCGAATATGGCACCGCGGCCCTGGAGATCCCCGCCGACGGCATCGATCTGAAGGGCCGCCGCGTGCTGCTCCTCGACGATGTCCTGGCCACCGGCGGCACCCTCGCAGCCGCCGCGGCCCTCTTCGCCGAGGCGGGCGCCGAAGTCGTTGCCGCCGCGGTAGTCCTCGAGCTCGGCTTCCTCGGCGGGCGCGAGCGGCAGGGCGACTACCCGTTGACCTCGGTGGTTCGCATCTAGTCACTTCGAAAGAATCCGTCAGGACGTTGCTCCGGCGCAGCCCGGGGAATGCCGCGCATCATCAGCCTTCCAGCTGATGGTGCGCGGTTTCCTTGGGCGCCCGGCCGCAGCCATGCTGCCGCGCAATACCGCTCCGAGGAGCCGACCGTCGAACAGGCGCGGGCGGGGTGAACAGGTGCGCCCGGAAACGATCCGGCACTCGGCTGACGGCGTGCGCGGGGCTCGTGGAAGGTCGCGCAGCCCGCAGACCTGCGGAGATGATGTGATCGAAATATCACTGGCGCGATCGGTGCGGTTTGCTTACTCTGGACGGGTCTTGTTCCCGTTGATCGGAGTCATGCCGTTGCTCTCATGAGGTAGCCACTCGGGCGGCCCGCGTCTCGCGCGTCGCATTCCGTTGCAACCTCTGGGGTAGGCACATGACCAATCTTTCTATTTCCGATCTCACTTTCTCGTGGCCCGACGGGACTCCGGTCTTCGATGGGCTCGACGCTGTGCTCGGTCCCGGCCACCTCGGTCTGGTCGGCAGCAACGGCGTCGGCAAATCGACACTGTTGCGGCTGATCGCCGGTGCACTGCCGCCGGCGCGTGGCTCGATTACGGTTTCGGGTCGCCTGGGCTATCTGCGGCAGGATCTCGGACTCGGCGACGGGCTGCGGGTGGACGAAGTGCTCGGCATCGCGGATACGCGAAAAGCCTTGCACCGCATCGAATCCGGCACGGCAGCTGACGCCGACTTCGACATCGTCGGCGGCCAGTGGGACGTCGAGGAGAGCGCCGTCGCGCTGCTCGGCCGGCTCGGTCTGCACTATCTGGCCGACTCGACAGAGCAGCTCGATCGCCGACTGGAAACCCTGTCCGGCGGCGAGACGGTACTGCTGGGATTGGTGGCGCAGCTGCTGCGCGAGCCCGATGTGCTGTTGTTGGACGAACCGACGAACAACCTGGATCATGTTGCCAGGCAGCGGCTTTATGCCGTGGTCGCCCAGTTCTCCGGCACAGTGCTCACCGTGAGCCACGATCGTGAGCTGCTGGACCGGATGACCTCGATCGTCGAGCTGCGGCAGGGCGAATTGCGGTTGTTCGGAGGAAATTTCAGCGAGTACGAGCGGATCATCGAGGCCGAGCAGCAGGCCGCGCGGGCGGTGATCCGCGATGCGCGCAGCGATGTGCGCAAGCAGGCACGCGAACTTGTGGAGGCGCGCATCAAACTGGATCGACGACTGCGCTACGGGCAGAAAATGTGGGACACCAAGCGCGAACCGAAAATCGTGATGAACGAGCGGAAGCGGCAGGCGCAGGTGTCGGCGGGCAAACTGCGCAACAACCACATCGAAAAGGTCGATACCGCAAAGGAACAGCTCCAGCAGGCGCAGGAGTTGTTGCGCGACGACCGGGAGATCCGTGTCGATCTGCCCGACACCCGGTTGTATCCGGGCCAGGACGTGATCGAGCTCGACGGGGTCCGGCTGGCGTGTGGACCGAAGGTGACGTTGCGGGTGACCGGCCCTGAGCGTATCGCGCTCACCGGCCGTAACGGCGTCGGCAAAACCACGTTGCTGCACCGGATCGTCGAGGAATCGCCGAAGGTCGCGTGGCGGATGCTGCCGCAACGTCTCGACGTCTTCGACGAGCCGTGTTCGGTGTTCGAGAACGTGGTGGCGGCGGCACCGCACGCGTCGGCGGAGCAGATCCGGGCACAGTTGGCGCGGTTCCTGTTCCGGGGTACCGACGCCGATGTCGCCGCCTCGGCACTGTCCGGTGGTGAACGCTTGCGTGCCGCGCTGGCAATGCTGCTGCTGGCCGACCCGGCGCCGAAGCTGTTGCTGCTCGACGAGCCGACCAACAATCTCGACCTGCCGAGCCTGGAGCATCTGGCCCAGGCGCTCGCGAGTTTCGAGGGCGCGCTGATCGTGGTGAGCCACGACCCGCGGTTCCTCGACGACATCGGAGTGACCCGTCGGGTGGAACTCACCACCGACGGCCTGGTCGAGACTCCGGTCGGCTGATGCGGCGGCGTGGGGCGCGGTCGCGCAGCGCCGCACATTCCTCGGTGTCGTGCACCCGCAGTGCCCTGCGGGTGTCGCGCATCAAGGGGTGTGCGGCCGCGCTCCGGCGGCTCGCCGCATGACGCCGGGGTGTCGGATGAGCCGGGGGCCCAGCCTGACCGCGAGGAAGGTGAGGGCGGGCCACGGGCGGATGTGCGGGTTCAGCTTGCGGATGCGGCCGTCCTTGTCGAGCTCGATGACCATCGCCTCGGTCATTCGGAACGGTCCGATGGATGCCTCTCCCAACAGGACTCGGTGCGCCCCGTCGCCGATCTGATCGGTCCACTGCATCGCGGAGATGCCGCGGTACACCGCGGTCAGCAGGATCCGAAGATCGTCCTGCCCGCGGAACACCAGTCGCCCGGAGATCGGGGAGGCCAGCTCGGCGTCGGGTGCGAGGGTTTCCATCAGCGCGTCGATGTCGGCGGACTCGGTCGCTTTGCGGAACTGGGGCACTGCGTTTGTCATGGCCTCGATCGCCTCTCGTGCGTGGTGTCGGTCGAGGCGAATCCTTCCCCAGTCGCTTGCAAAAAGCAATGGACTAGAATGGTCGGGTGCCCAAGGCTGCTATGTCCGACATCGTCTGCTCGATCGCGCGCACCCTCGACGTGGTCGGCGAGCGGTGGACGCCGCTGATCCTGCGCGACCTGTTCGTCGGCCTGAACCGATTCGAAGACATCCGCCGCGACCTCGGCATCGCCACCAACGTCCTTACCGCCCGCCTGGAAACCCTCCAGCAGCACGGTATCGTCGAAACCCGCGCATACCAATCGAATCCGGTCCGCTACGAGTACGTGCTCACCGATCAGGGGCGCGACCTCTATCCGGTCCTGACGATGCTCATCACCTGGGGCGACAAATGGCTCGCGTCTGAAGGTCCTCCTGCCCTGGTCGTGCACGACGACTGCGGCCGAACCACCTCCGGCGTCGTCACCTGCACCAACTGTCATACCCCCCTGACCGCCGACAACGTCCACTGGCTCAAAGGCCCCGGCGCCCACCGCGCCCCAGGCACCATGCTCATCGGCGACTATCTCCAGCCGCCGCCACGTCGAGCCGGACATGACGGTGTTCCGACCTGACCTCTGCGGCCGCCATGTCCCGCTCACGCCCTGGCTGATCGGTGGTGGCGGAACCCGGGTGTGCTGCCCCGACTTTCGGCGTTGGACCGCGGACACAAGGATGTATCCATGGGAATCGAGCTGAATGTCGCGGGGGTGTGCCGCGGGCCCACTGAAGATTTTCTGCAACGGGTCGAGCGGTGGTTGCGGACCGGGCCCGCGGGGGCGCGGATCGATTGGACCTCGACGTCGGCACCGTTCCGCAATCCGGTCGAGGTATCCGGCGACCAGTTGCTTGCCGTGCTACATCCCGCGGCCGAGCCGGTCGATCTGCGGGCGGCCCACGGTCAGGTGGTGGTGACCGCGGGATGTGCGCCGGCCGGGCCCGGCTATCACCGGCACGTCGCCGCGGTCCTGCACGAAATGGGCAGGGAGTTCGACATCGTCTGGGACGAGGGGACCGATGATCCGCTCGGGCTTGCGGATAACCGCGCGGAGGTCGAACGGGACTATTTGACGTGGATTCGAACGCTCGCGCACACCGTGCTCAGCCAGGTGCCGACCGAAGGCAATGTGGTGTCGCTCGGATTGTCTCTCGGCAGTGACCAATTCGACTACGAGGGCCTGGCCGCGACCTGGCTCGGACCCCGTGACGTCGACTGGTTCCGCGCTGTCGCCGATGGCGACGAAGCCGCCGCCGTTCGATTCTTCCCTTGGTGGGAGGACGGCTGGACGGCGCGAACCTTCCGTGACACCGCACTCGGCATCATGTGGAACGACGTGCGCTGGCGGGTTCCCACCGACGAAGACGACGCACCGGCATTGCGTCAGGCCGACACACTGCTCGCCGAGGCGAGTCGGCTCGACTACGCACTCGAATTGCCCTGGGCGGCCTGGCACGAGCTGCGCGGACTGCTCGGCACGCTGGAACCGGTTGTCGACGACGCGCCCGCGGACCTGGCTGAACGCGCCAGCCACGATTTCGGCGCACGTCCCGGGTATCGGCGCCGGCCGGTGTTCACCTCGCTGCTGCCTGGTTGGAGTTTGCGCATCCCCGGCGATTTCACCTACGGGTGGGATGGTGACCGCTGGTGGGCGTGGGACGGCGAGCGCCAGATCGACATCACGGTGCTCCGGGTGGACGACGAAAAGACCGGTCCACCGCCCGCGGCCATGCTGCAATACGGCGCGAATGCGACCGAAGGGCACCGCGGCGAGCCGGTGCTCGGCGGGCCCGGCGACGGCTGGTGGTTGCCCTCCAGTGACACCGACGAAGCCGGTGTCCAAGGCATCGCCAGCCACCGCAACGGCGAACTGCTCCTGGTCACCATCAGCGTTCCCGACGCGGAGATGAACTGGGCGATCGAAACGTGGCGTTCCCTGCGCTATTCGCCCCGTTGAGGATCCGCTGCCACGACGAAGCCGCTCAGCGTCCATCCGTCGGGTCGCCGATGTCGCGATCGGGTACCCGGATGAGGTGATGGGCGAAAAGTGTTGCGCTGTGGTGGTTCCCGCGTCAGGATCGGCGGTGACACGGCAGGAACTGGCCGAGCATCTCCGCGCTGTGGCGGTGGCCTCGGTCACATTTCCCGAACGCCTCGTGCTCGCCACCGAACTGCCGCGCAACTCGGTCGGTAAGCCGATGCGTCGCGACCTGCGCGCCGAGCTCCTCGACACCGAAGGTTGACCCCATGGCCGATGCCCCGGTCGGACTACACCGCGCAACCCCGAACATCACCGACGGCGACGCCGCCGCCCAGCTCACCGCATTACTGCAGGGCCGACTGCCGGGACTGCTCGGCGTACGCGTGCTCACCGCCGACGCTGCCCGAGTGACCGCAGAAATGGAGGTCAAGGAGGAGCTCATGGCCCCCAACGGCTACCTGCACGCGGCCACCGTCGTGGCGCTCGCCGACACCGCCTGCGGCCTCGGCGCCCGCCTCAGCCTGCCCGACCGCGCCGACAGATTCACCACCATCGAGCTGAAATCCAACTTTCTGGCCACCGCGCGCGCGGGTCTGATCCGCACCGAGGCAACGCTCGTGCACGGCGGCCGTCGCACCCAGGTCTGGGATGCCGTGGTCAGCGACGGCGCAGGTAAGACCATGGCGCTGTTCCGCTGTACCCAGCTGATCCTCTAACCGCCGCACGTCCTCGAATTCGAGGAACAGCGCGACGGCGCGCTCGCCCGCGAGGCCATGAAGCGTGAGCCTCGAGCCATTTGAACCCGCCGCCGCGGAGCCGGAATAGAACGATCGGCGCGGTCGGTTGGAGTAACCATGACGAGACCTGTTCTGCAGCCGGGCCCGGATCATCCGATCACCGTCACGCCACACCCGGAGCGCATTGTCGTTCGAGTGCACGGTCAGGTGGTCATCGACACGCAGAACGCACTGGTTCTGCAGGAAGCGTCCTACCCGCCGGTCTATTACCTGCCGTTGGCCGACGCCGAGGAATCGGTGCTGGAGCGCACCGACACCGCCACGTATTGCCCCTACAAGGGCGACGCGAGCTACTTCACCGTTTCGGTCGACGGTGCACAGAGCATCGACGCGGGATGGGCCTATGAGTCGCCGTACCCGGCCGTCGCCGAGATCAAGGACCACATCGCGTTCTACCCCGATCGCGTCGACGCTCCCTAACACTCGAGCGGTTGCGGCGACGGGCTACCGCACGAGACCGAGGCAGAGCTTGAAGCCAGGGGCTCCGCCCATCAGGTGGGCGTCCGCCGATTGCAGGGGCCGGTCCTGAGCGACGATGTGCATATCGTCGTCGGGGACCTGGTCGCGCGGTACGCCCAGCGCGTGCAGGAAGCCGGTAATGACTTCTCGTGGCGCCGTATCGTCGGCGTGGCGGGCGGACATATCGGCGAAGAGCTGGCAGTCGGGAAATTCGGCGGTCAGCTGATGGGCGAAACGTAGCGCAAAGGTTGTCTTGCCGGTGCCGACCCGTCCGCGCACGACCATCGGGTCACGGGAGTCGGCGATCCCCACCATGGCCGCCCGGGCGCAAGTCGAGGGGGAGTACAGCGCCGCACTCGCCATCCCGTTCCGCGATGTTCCATCCGGCGGGTGAACGTCCGTAGTCGAGGTGGGGTGCAACAGGCTACCCACCGCCTAAGCCTGAATCACCTTAGAGCTGTTGGGCATTAACGGTTTTCGGGCATCTCGGAAAGAACAACTCTTGACGACAATTGTTTTGGTCGAATACACTAAAACAAGCTCGTGAGAGGACGTGAACGACATGGGATACGGACATTGGGACGACACCGCCTACCGTGCGGCGAAGACCTACCGCGCCGGCCGGGGGCTCGACGATTTCGGATATACCGCGGCCATGCGCGCCGAACCGTCCACGAGGTGGAGCGCGCACCCCGACCTCGATCCACTCGGGGTCGACGTGCGGGAATGCCGGGATTCGACCGAGCACGGAAACTCGCTGCCTATCGCGATATTATTCGACGTCACCGGGTCGATGGGGCAGGTCCCGATCATCATGCAGGACAAGCTCGGCAAACTGCACGGGCTATTGCAGCGCAAAGGCTATGCGGAGGATCCGCAACTACTGTTCGGCGCCATCGGTGACGCCGACAGTGATCGGGTTCCGCTGCAGATCGGCCAGTTCGAATCGGACAATCGGATGGACGAGCAGCTGCGCGCGGTGTTCCTGGAAGGCGGCGGCGGTGGGCAGAAATCCGAAAGCTACGAACTGGCAGCATATTTCATGGCAACCCACGTCGTTACCGATGCCTGGGAGAAGCGGCGAAAACGCGGCTACCTTTTTCTGATCGGCGACGAGCTCAACAAACCGAAGCTGGCGAGCAGGCATACTCGCGAAGTGATCGGCGACCATGTGCGCCGAGATATTTCGGTGGAATCCATCTACCGTGATCTCGCCGAACGCTGGCACGTCTACTACATCCTGCCGAACCAATCCAGCTACTTCGACGACCCGGAAATCGCCGACCACTGGCGCGACCTACTCGGCCAGAACTTCCTGAAACTCGACGACCCCCGTGCCGTCTGCGAACTTATCGCACTCACCATCGGCCTGGAAGAAGATCGCGTCGACCTGCCCACCGGTCTGGCGGACCTGCGAGACGTGGGCTCGACTGGCGAAGCGGCTTCCGTGGGAAAAGTGCTCGGCACCAATAGTCCTGGTATCCGAGCCCTGCCCGGCGGACGTGGCTGAGGCAGCCGATTCGAGCGGATCATCGCCGCCGCGGCCTGCTGCGCCGCAGGGCCCGGCATCGCCGGCAGGGCCGTCGCGTGCGCACAGGTTGCCGCCGCTCGGTGATCGACCGGACGAATCATGAAGGGGTGCAACATGTCTCATGGGCACATCATTGTGGTCGACCTCGGGTTCGGCGATGCGGGCAAGGGGGCGACGGTCGACTGGTTGTGTTCGCCGGAGGCAGAGTTGGGTGTGGCGGCGGTGGTGCGATTCAACGGTGGGGCGCAGGCGGCGCACAACGTGGTGGCCGAAGGACGGCATCACACCTTCGCGCAGTTCGGGTCCGGGACGTTCGCGGGTGTGCCGACCCTGCTGTCGCGGCACATGCTCGTCGAGCCGATCGCGCTGGCGGGGGAGGCACGGCGGTTGGCGGCGCTCGGTGTGCCGGACCCGCTCTCGATGCTGTTCGTGGACGGGCGGGCACTGCTCACGACGCCCATCCACATCGCCGCCAACCGTGCTCGTGAGGACGCGCGGGGGCTCTCGCGGCACGGTTCGTGTGGACGTGGCATCGGGGAGACGGCCTCGTATGCGCTCGGACACAACGCGCCGACGGTGTCGGATTGCTTGCGCCCCAGTCTACTTCGCGACAAGCTGCAGGCGCTGGCCGCGCACTACGGGCCGCTGATCGCGCCGAGCGAACACCGGTTCGAGCCGATAGCCGACCTTCTCGACATGTATCGGGAGTTCGCCGCCGCGGTGCGGATCGTCGACGGCGCCCACCTCGCACACTTTGCGCGGCAGGGGCGCTTGGTCTTCGAAGGTGCCCAAGGCATCCTGCTCGACGAGTGGCGCGGCTTCCACCCCCACACCACGTGGTCGACCGTCGAACCACGCAATGCCCGCGCCATGCTCGCAGGCATCGGCGCCGAGGGCTACGTGCTCGGCGTGACGCGCACCTATCTGACCCGACACGGTGCGGGCCCGCTGCCGACGGCGGACACCACCCTCGCGATCCCCGAGCCACACAACACGACCGGCCCCTACCAGGGCCCCTTCCGGCTCGGCCATTTCGACCCGATCCTGCTCCGCTACGCCATCGCGGCATCCGGTGGTATCGATGGGCTGGCCGTCACCCACCTGGATGCGCCGGGAACGCGCTATGCCGCAACCGGATACACAACCTCCACCGGCATCGTCGACCACCTCGCGCCGGGTACCTGGCAGGATCTCGACCATCAGCGGCACCTAACCGACCTCCTGACCACCGCGATCCCGGAACTGACCGCCATGCCGAGCGATCCGGTGCCCTGGCTCGAACACCAACTCGGCACCCCCGTCGTGCTCACTGCCGACGGCCCCGATCGCACCGATCGGATGCCGCTGCGTGCGATGCGGGCACGGGAGACCTCTGCTGGTTCGACGCGGTGATCGTGGCCGAGACAATGCGCAGCTCCGTCGGCAGCGGCACGCCGGATCCATTACGGCGCACTCCACTCGACGCCACCGCTCGCAATGTCGCCGGTCGCATGAATGCCGACGCATTGCGACCGTGCGGCGCGGGGTCCACGGTGCTGGCAATGGTCGTGAAGCGTGCGCTCGGGTGTCCCGTTCGTCGGGCGGGCCCTGCATCGTGGTCGAGTGCGCAGGCTGGGGCAGGATAGGTCGACGTGGAGCAATCTGTGGTTTCGGTGGATGTGGTGGCGTTGCGATTCTGGGGTGCGGACGCGGGGGTCACGATCGGGGTTGCGCCGCGCGAGCTCGAGCCGTTCACCGGGGAGTTGGCATTGCCTGGGGTGTTGCTGGGGCGGGGGGAGCGGTTGGTTGGGGCAGCGCGGCGGGCGGTGCATGCCAAGTTGGGTGTGCCCGAGGCCGCGATCGGTGCGGTGGGGCAGTTGGTCACCTTCGACGAGCCGAATCGCGACCCACGCGGCCCGACCTTGTCGATCGCGATGTGGGCAGTTGTCGGCCCACACGAGGGTCCGGCGCAGTGGGTGTCATTCGACGCCGTGCCCCAGCTCGCCTTCGACCACAATCGGATCGTCGACGCCGCACAGGGCTTGCTCGCCCGCCTGCTCTGGAAGGACATTCCCTTCACCCGCGCCCTGACGGGTGATGAGTTCCCCGCCACCCGCGCCGTTGAACTCAGTACCACCCTGCAGGGCGCCAAGCCGGACCCGGCAAACCTGAACCGCACCCTCGCCGCCCTCCCCGGCCTCTACCGCACCACCGAACGCCGCCGCGTCAAAGCCACCGGCCGCCCCGCCGCCGTCTGGGCGTTCACGCCGACCGAGTAACCCAGCCCGCCTGGAGACGCCCGCCTGACCGGCACATGGTGGAGTGGCCCACCCACGTTCTGCCGCAGCCACGTGCCGCTCGTTACGCGGACCGTTCGGGGGTGGTATTCGGTGGCTGCGGGATCGGGTATTGGTGTAGCCGTGTAGAGCGATGCTGGAATCGCATTGTGATACTTGGATATGCGCATCTATTCATGTGAGTCACCAGGGCAATTTCAGGGCTTTTCTGCAAGTGGCGCCCTACGGACGGCAAGGACGCGGAAGGGGTTGCGGCTCGGAGGGTTTCGGCTGGCTAGCCGCGCGGTGCGTACATGATGATCGCCACGCCGATCAGGCAGCTGGTTGCGCCCACGTAATCCCAACGGTCGGGGTGGAATTTGTCGACGACCATGCCCCAGACGAGAGAGCCTGCGACGAAGACGCCGCCGTATGCGGCGAGGATGCGGCCGAAATTAGGGTCCGGCTGGAAGGTTGCCACGAAACCGTATGCGCCGAGGGCGAGGACGCCTGCCGCAATCCAAAGGACGCCGCGGTGTTCCCGCCAACCCTGCCAGACGAGCCAGGCGCCGCCGATTTCGGCAAGCGCGGCGAGAGCGAACAACAGCAGCGACTTGGCGACGGTCATGGCGAGAACCTACCGGCCGGGCCACGCTGGTAGCCGTTGGACTCGCCTCGCTGGGATACTCGACCGGCGCGCTGTTGCCCGTCAGGTCGGTTGCGGGAATCGGCCGCTACGTCAGCCCTACGTCGTAGACGACGTAGCTGCGGCCGATAACGGGATAAGAGACGTTGCGGACCGGGACACCGCCCGCGGTGCGGCCGAATTCGGTGCCGCCGTGCGCATGGCCGTGGATTGCCAGGGTGGCGCGTCCCGCGTCGACGGCTTCGGCCAGATCGTGGCAGCCGAGGCCTGGGTAGATCTTTCGTGGCTCGCCGACCAGTGTGTCGGTGACGGGGGCGAAATGCATGAGAGCGATTCGGGTTTCGCAGGTGAGGGTGTCGAGTGCCTGGTGTAGGCGGAGCGCGTCGAGGGGGCCGCGGCGCATGCGGGCCTGGTGTTCGAGGGTGCCTTCGTCGGGTGTGCCGGGGTAGCGGGGGAATCCGCCGCTGCCGCCCATCACTCCGGCGATGCCGAGTCGGGAGCCCGCCAGATCGAGAGTGACGGCGTCGCCGTCGAGCAGGTGAATGCCGGCGGCGGTGAGCATCGCGGCGATTCGGTAGCCCAGCTTGTGGTCGTGGTCGTGGTTGCCGAGCACCGCGACGACAGGTACGGGGAGAGCCGCGATTTCGGCGCAGAGCAGATCGGCTTCGCGCACTGTGCCGCCCTCGGTGAGGTCGCCGGCGAGCAACAGCACGTCCGCGTGCTCGGCCAGGCGGGTGAAGTCGGGACGGAACACCCCGACCACCGAGTCGCGCATGTGCAGGTCTGCGACAGCCGCGACTCGGATGCTGCGATTTCCGCTGTACTGCATGTCCGTCAGCCAGCCACATGACCAGCCGGGTGTCAATCGGTATCCCGCACACCTCGTGCGGGTTAACCACTGTGAACAGGTTGAATAGCTGTCGGCTCTGGAATGTTCAGCGGTCGTTCAGCGAGGCAACGCGCGGTGGCGTGACCGATGAAACGTCTATGAACAGTGGCGCGGCGGCCTTCCGAAAGGCCGCGCGGGCCCGCATGGTTCGAACTGTGAGGGAACCCAGCGAGCGGGCCATGGACCCAGTGTCGTCGGCAGCCGACGGTCACGGGCATCGGTGGGGCGCGGTCGTCGAGCCGGTCGTGGCCGCGGCGCTTCCGGGGCATTGTGGAGCCGAATGTCCGCAGCGTGCGGGTGCCCGACGCGACATCGGGGGACCGCTGCCCCCCGAGCACGGTGCAGGTCGGCGTCCGTGGGGCGGCGCCGTGAGCCGTAGGCGGTTGCTGTCGGGTGCGGTTGCCGCCGCGGCGGTCGCGGCGCTGCCCGTCGCCGCGCCGGCCGGAACCGCGCGGGCCGATGGCCGCGTGCGCAAAGTCGTGCTGATCGGGCTCGACGGGTTGATGTACAAGAAGATTCAGCAGGTGCAGGCGCCGAATCTGTTGCAGCTCAGCGCAGAAGGGTCGCTGAGCCGAACGTCCATAGCGCCGCACATCACCATCTCCGGCCCCTCGTGGGCCACCGTGTTGACCGGTGTGTGGGACCGCAAGCACGGCATCAGGGACAACCAATTCGATGCCACGCCGTTCGCGAAGTATCCGACCGTGTTCACGCAACTCGGGCGCGCCGACCCCGCATTGAAAACCCATTCGATTGCCACCTGGGATCAGATTGCCACCATGGCCGCGAGCGGCAACCCGCGCGCCGACGTGGTCATTTCCACCCAACCCGTGCCGAACGACGCTGACGAATCCACCGTCGACGTCGCTACCACCGATGCAGTTGTCACCGCCGTTACCCGCTTCGGACCCGATTTCCTCTTCACTCACCTCGATCAGGTCGATCGGGCGGGCCATCGCCACGGGGGTGCGTCACAGGAATACCTCAACGCCGTGACTCGCATCGATGTGCTGGTCGGCCGAATCGCCGCCGCCGTCGACGCGCGGATGCGGGCGAATCCGGCCGAGTCGTGGACGATCTTGGTCACCGCCGATCACGGGCACCTACCGGAGGGTGGTCACGGCGGCCAATCAGCCGACGAGACAACGAATTTCGTGATTGCCCGCGGTCCCGATTTCCCCGCGGGTGCCGCCAACGCCCGCTACTCGCTGGTCGACATCACCCCCACTGTGCTCGACCTGCTCGGCGCGCCACCCGACCCTGGCTCCGACGGGCACTCCATGCTCGCCCACCCGCGCGGTGATGTCGGATCGTCGAGGTCGTCGCGCCGCAAGGAGTGCGCTAGCTGTACTGACCTGAGAGGTTAGTAACGCGGCTAGCGGGCGGGTGGCCTGCGAGTGCGGTGTGGCCGCGGTGGTGATTGTAGGTGTGGAGCCAGGTGGTGAAGGCTGCGCATCGTTCAACATCGCTGCGGTAGAGCCGCGCATAGGCCCACTCGTCGGCCAGGGTGCGGTGGAAGCGTTCGACCTTGCCGTTGGTTTGGGGCCGGTAGGGACGGGTGCGTTTGTGGACCACCGGCCCTAGGGCCTCGGCGAAGGTGCGGGATCGGTAGCAGGACCCGTTGTCGGTCAACACCTTTCGGGTGATGATGCCGTTGGCGGTGAACCAGGCGTTGGCGCGTGCCCAGAACGCGGCGGCGGTTTCCTTGCGCTCGTCACCGAGGAGTTCGGTATAGGCCAGCCGGGAATGATCATCGAGGGCAGTGTGCAGGTAGTGGTAGCCGTGCATCGGGTTGCCGTGAACATTGTTGACCCTGGTTAGCTTGTGCGCCTGGGAATTTCGGTTGCCAGCGGAACGGCCGAGCTTGCGCCAGCCACCGCCGTCGGGGATCTTGCCGAGTTTCTTGACGTCGATGTGGATCAGATCGCCCGGGGCATCGTGTTCATAGCGGCGTACCGGTTGGCTGGTGGCGCGGTCGAGCCAGCGCAGCCGTGCCAGCCGGTAGCGGGTCAGGACCCGGTGCACCGTCGAGGGATGCAAGCCCAGTAGGTAGGCGATGCGGGCCGGTCCCCATCGGCGCAGCACACGAACTTTGATGATGCGGCGTTCGGTGCGAGTCGGTGTCCGGCGCGGGCTGTGATGTGGTCGCGAGGACCGATCGACCATGCCCGCCGGGCCCTGCAGGCGATAGCGACCCGCCCACCTCGACGCGGTGGTGGCCGAGACCTGGAACCGTTCGGCCGCCCGGCGGAGCGGCCAACCTTCATCGACGACACAACGAGCAAGACGCAACCGGCCCAACTCCGTGAGCGGGGCATTACGGTGAGACACGAAGACCTCCGACAGGTGAATGCGTTCCTAGACAGCTCGCACTTCACTCGGAGGTCTTCGCCATGTCAGCTCGCCACGCCGTCACCAACGTCCATGGTCAGTACAGCTAGCCCACGAGGCGGCTCACGTCCTGATTACCCAGCCGCCGCCACTCACCGCGATGTCGGTGTCCCTCGATGCCACCAGCAGTCGGACCTCGGTGTGGACGGTATCGACGCCGGCGTGCGGTGCGATCGAGGCGCGCAACGGGCTCTTGCCGCTGTGCTTGCGTCACCTACGCTGGGATTATCCGCGGGTGGTTCAGCCGTTGTACCGGTCGGATCGTCACCGCGGAGGCTGCGAGGTTCCGGTCGGTATTCCGCGCCACCCACACAGCTGACTTTGCGAACACGGCTACCCGGTGGAATCGAGCCCGGGTCCCCCGCAGGTGACACGAAAACTGTCTCCGCTAATCGTGAATCGGACGGACGAGTCGAGGCGGGACTAGAGTTGATGAGGGCGGTTGCAGCGGTCGGATAGGGTGGTCCGACCGCGGCGTGGAGAGGTGGTGGCATGACTCAGCATCTAGGCGAGGCGAATGTCGAGCAATCGGCGGTGGCCTCGCCCGCGAATGGTGCCTCGGCCGCCCCAGGGGGAAAGGCAACATCGACCACTCCCGCGGCACAGCCTGCGGCCGGTAATTCGGCTCCCGCGCGGCAGCCGGGAACGTCGGCGGCGGTGCCCACATCGGCGTCCCGGCGGGTTCGCGCGCGGTTGGCGCGGCGGATGACCGGCCAGCGCGGTATCGCGGCGGTCAAGCCGGTGCTCGAGCCATTGGCCAGCGTGCATCGGGAGCTGTATCCGAAGGCGAACCTCACGCTGCTGCAGCGCGCGTTCGATGTCGCCGACGAGCGGCACGCGCATCAGTTCCGCAAGTCCGGCGATCCGTACATCACCCATCCGCTCGCGGTCGCCAATATTCTGGCCGAGCTCGGCATGGACACGACCACGCTGGTCGCGGCGCTGTTGCACGACACCGTCGAGGACACCGGGTATTCCCTCGAGCAGCTGACGACGGATTTCGGTGCCGAGGTCGCGCATCTGGTGGACGGTGTCACCAAGCTGGACAAGGTCAATCTCGGCGCTGCGGCGGAGGCCGAGACGATCCGCAAGATGATCATCGCGATGGCGCGGGATCCGCGCGTGCTGGTGATCAAGGTGGCCGATCGGCTGCACAACATGCGCACCATGCGTTTCCTGCCACCGGAGAAGCAGGCGAAGAAGGCGAAGGAAACTCTGGAGGTGATCGCGCCGCTGGCGCATCGCCTCGGCATGGCCACGGTCAAGTGGGAGCTGGAGGACCTCGCATTCGCCATCCTGCACCCGAAGAAGTACGACGAGATCGTGCGACTGGTCGCCGACCGGGCACCCTCGCGTGACACCTACCTGGCGCGGGTGCGCGCGGAAATCGTCAACACCCTGGCCGCCTCCCGGATCAATGCGATCGTCGAGGGCAGGCCCAAGCACTACTGGTCGATCTACCAGAAGATGATCGTCAAGGGTAAGGATTTCGACGACATCCACGACCTGGTCGGCATCCGCATCCTGTGCGACGAGGTCCGCGACTGCTATGCCGCGGTCGGCGTCGTGCACTCGCTGTGGCAGCCGATGGCGGGCCGGTTCAAGGACTACATCGCCCAGCCGCGCTACGGCGTCTACCAGTCGCTGCACACTACGGTGGTCGGACCGGACGGCAAGCCGCTGGAAGTGCAGATCCGCACTCAGGACATGCACCGCACCGCCGAGTTCGGCATTGCCGCGCACTGGCGCTACAAGGAGACGCGCGGTAAGCACTCCAACGACTCCACCGAGGTCGACGACATGGCGTGGATGCGCCAGCTGCTCGACTGGCAGCGGGAGGCCGCAGACCCGGCCGAGTTCCTGGAGTCGCTGCGCTTCGACCTGAAGTCGCCGGAGATCTTCGTGTTCACCCCGAAGGGCGATGTGATCACGCTGCCGCAGAAGTCGACGCCGGTCGATTTCGCGTACGCGGTGCACACCGAGGTCGGGCACAAGTGCATCGGCGCGCGGGTGAACGGCAGGCTCGTCGCGCTGGAACGCCAGCTGGAGAATGGCGAGGTCGTCGAGGTGTTCACCTCGAAGGCGCAGAACGCGGGACCGAGCCGCGACTGGCAGAACTTCGTGGTGTCCCCGCGTGCCAAGGCCAAGATTCGGCAGTGGTTCGCGAAGGAACGCCGCGAGGAGGCGCTGGAGAGCGGCAAGGAGCAGATCGGCAAGGAAGTCCGCAGAGTCGGGCTGCCGTTGCAGCGCTTGATGAGCGTGGACGCGATGACCGCGGTCGCGCACGAGCTGCACTACACCGACATCTCGATGCTCTACACCGCTGTCGGCGAGCACCAGGTGTCCGCGCATCACGTCGTGCAGCGGCTGATGGCGCAGCTCGGCGGGATCGGCGACGTGGAGAACGAGCTCGCGGAGCGTTCCACACCGTCGACCACGCCCAGCAGGCAGCGCGTCACCGGCGATGCCGGTGTGCTGATTCCCGGTGCACCGGGCACGGTGGCCAAGCTGGCCAAGTGCTGCACCCCGGTGCCGGGCGACGAGATCATGGGCTTCGTGACCCGCGGCGGCGCGGTCAGTGTGCACCGCACCGACTGCACCAATGCTGGTTCGCTGCGCGAGCAGGCCGAGCGGATCATCGACGTGGAATGGGCGCCGTCGCCGTCGTCGGTGTTCTTGGTGGCCATCCAGATCGAGGCGCTCGATCGCACCCGCCTGCTGTCGGACGTGACGAAGGTACTCGCCGATGAAAAGGTGAACATTCTGTCCGCCTCGGTGGCCACGCACGGCGATCGGGTCGCGATCAGCAAGTTCACCTTCGAGATGGGCGATCCGAAGCATCTGGGTCACCTGCTCAATGTGGTGCGCAATGTGGAAGGCGTGTACGACGTCTACCGCGTTACCTCGGCCACCTGAGTGACCGGTATTCGTCAAGATAGCTGAACATCGCCGCAGGTCACCGGGTTTGACCCGGTGACCTGGCTATTTTTCGGGCAAAGCGTTCGCGCCGGTCGGGCCTTCGCCGGAATGCGAAGTCCGGGTTGATGATTCGAGTCCCCGGGGGTCGCCGTGGATTGCCTTCGACTGCTCATGATCGGAAAGTTGTCGGCAGGTCCGGCACGCCACGCCAAGCTGTGTCCGGGATCGTCCGGCGGTTCCCGGAAAGTTTTCGCGGGCTCAGCGATGTTTGCCGGATTCTGTTACGGTTTAGTGCGTTTCATGGCGTTGAGGATGGCTGCGGCAACACGGATGATTGCGGATCGCTATGGCAAAGTACTCGGTACGAACCTCGGGAATGCTGGTCGCGTTCACCGTTGCTGTGGCGACCGCTACGACCGGCGCGGCGGCCGCGGCGCCGTCGAATCCCGCGGGACCCTCGACGAATGTGCCGATCAATAGCTGCCCTGCGCTGTACGCGTTGGGAATTCAGGGCACGGGGGAATCCTCGCCCGACGCGGCACCGACCACCGACACCGGGATGCTGTCGACGGTCTTTCGGCCGATGCTGGCGAAGGCTCCCGATCCCGGGCTGGTCGATCGTGCCTATGTGCCCTACGAAGCCGGATTCGGTGGCGCGACCGCCGGTGGCGCGGTGCCGTATTCGGAGTCCGTCGCCGGCGGTCTGACCAGGTTGCGGAGCATGGCCGCGACGGTCGCCGAGCGGTGCGGGAACACCCGGTTCGCGGTGGTGGGGTATTCCCAAGGCGCCCATGTCGCTTCGATGTTCGCGCAGGAGATCGGCCAGGGTCGCGGTGTGCTGCCTGCCGAGAAGGTCGCTGCGGTAGCGCTGTTCGGCGATCCGACGCGCAACCCCGGCGCCCCGCTGTTCCCCGGCTCGCCGGGCAAGGCGGCGCCCGATGCGGCGCCCGGCACCACCGGTGATCAGCTGGCCTCGATCGCCGCGCTGGCCCAAACGCCCGCGGCGGGCGGCGGTATCGGTCCGGACCGGGACAGAGCGGCGAATTTCGGCGCGCTGACCGGTCGCGTCGCGAGTTTCTGTGCGGCGGGCGACCTCGCGTGCGACGCACCGCAGGGGGCGCCGATTCTGAAGGCCGTCGCCAATGTCGTCGGGCAGGCCAAGCTCAGTGGCGGCGACCCGATCGCCTCGTTGGTGTCGATCGCGCAGGCGCTGGCGTTCACCTCGATCAAGACGGCGACCAAGGTTGCCGGCGAGGACATCCAAGGCAATTCGATCGCGAATCTGTCGCTCTCGCCGCGGAAGTCGATCTCCCAGCGGCTGGCCGACGCCGCCGACCCGCGCACCCCGCTGGAGATTCCCAGTGCGATCCAGGGCCTGCTGAAGGTCGGCATGATCGGTCTGAACTCGGTCGTCGCCGTGGTCAGAGCGGTCCTCGATCCGGCGAGCATCGGTCAGCTCGCCGGCGCGGGGTTGTCGGATCCGGTGTCCGGCCTGCTGTTGCTGGGAACGAAGCTGATCGGCGCCGTTCCACAATTGATTCCGCCGACCACCGGCGTTCGTCTTGTCACGCAGGCCTTCGACGCGGTTCTACAGAACATCACCGACAACAGCGAATTACTCAACATCACCACCTGGACGCGGTACTGGGACACCGTCCAGCGCCACACCGGGTACAGCACCGCGGCGATGTCCGCCAACGGGGAAGCACCGACTCAGTTCGTCGCCGACTGGTTCGCTGCGGTCGCACGCGATGTGGCAGGCACGTTCGGCAGTGGCGCCACGCCGCAGGGCGGCAGCGACAGGCCGCCGACCGGATTCTTCGGCGAAAGCTCCGGCGCGTCGACTGTGCCGAATTCGTCCGGTACGGGACAATTTCCGTTTGGGACGGGAGCCGATGGCGCCTCATCCGGAGGCGAGACCTCGGTGCCCCCCGCCGATCGGCCCGGCACCGCCAACACCTACCCGTTCTCCACGAACTGATCGCCGAGAGGGTCTGACGATGCGCCATGTGCCTCGCTCCGCGGGACGGGGGGAATGTTGAAGTCGTACAAACAGCTGTCGCGTTGGTACGGCCCGCTGGAGCCGGAGACGGGCTCGGCCGCCCCGGCCCACGCAGACGAAGTGGGTGCTTCCGTCCTCGACGACGATGGGCCCGCGCGATATCCGCACTACATTCTCGACGACGATCCCGACGAGATCCGAGCCCGCGCGGATGTGCCGACCGATCTCCCGTCGGGCCGTAGCGAATTCATCGGTGGCTGGTCGGACTGGGTGTCCGGCCGCGCACCCGGCCCCGACGACGACTACCCACCGCCGCTGGATGGTGGCGTCGTGCGCTTCCCGTGGCCAGAGGACGAATTCGACAACGACCGCGCGGATTGGGCCGCCGCGGCGGCCTCGCGCGCACTGCGTCAGGAGGCTCGCGATCATCCGGCCGCACGCCGCGCCAGGGTGATCGCGGTGCTGATCGTCGCGGTGGTGCTGCTCGGTGCGGCCGTGGCGGTTGTGCTGTTCCTGCTGGACTCCTCCGACGATCGCGGCGCGGCCGGTCCGACGTCCTCGCCCCTGCAGTTCGCCGCGGGCACCGTCCAAGCCGACGACATCGGCGCAAAGCCGGTCTACGCGACTCGACCGCAACCCGGCACCGGTGCGAGCGCGGCCGGCGCCTGCCCCACCGAACGTGCTGATCGCGTGGTGCGTAGCGCCGAATCCGGCGGCACTGCGTCGGGGCCGGATGCGGTGCTGTCGTTCCAGTACGGCTACTACGTGGAACGCTCCGGTGAGCGGGCCAGGGCAGCGGTCGCGCCCGAGGCCACCGTCTCGCCCGCGTCGGTGATCCAGCGCGGTATCGACTCCATCCCGGTGGGCACCACGCACTGTGTGCGCATCGTGACGCTCACCGACACTCGGTACTCGGTGGAGATCACCGAGTACCGGCCCGGCGGTGTGCCCGCCACGTACAACAAGCAGACGGTCACCACAGCGGTGGTCGACGGCCGCACCCTCATCACGGGTATCGCGGCCGGATAAAAGGAGAGCTGAGGCGATGGGAGAGGACTGGAGTCGCTGGCTCGACGAGGCGCCCGCAGAGGGCGAATCGGCGAGCCGACCTACGCGCACGAGGGCTCCGGTAGTGCGGTTACGGCGCGGTAAGCGCGCGGAGAGCGGTGTGGAGGCCGTGGAACCCGCGCAGCGGCCGATTCTGGTGGTCGGCGGCTGCGGCGGCGCGGGGACGACAACGACGGTGCTCGGGATCGCGGGCGAGCTCGCGCTGGGGGGTAATCCTACGGTCGCGGTGGACTCGACAGCCGCGGGCAGTGATCTCGCGCTGCGCGGCGCCGACGAGCACCTGTACCCGATCAGCCTGCAATCGTGGTTGTACGGCCGTGGCAACGACGAGCCGGCGCCGTTGAAGGAGTGCATGTCCCAGGCGAGCTCGGGGGTCGGGCTGCTGTGGCGCGATGCCGCGCCGCTGCGTCGCAGGGCCACCTATCTGACCGTGGCGCGGGCGATCTACGACGCAGGCTTCACCGGCGTCTACGACGGTGGCAGCCCGATTGCCGGGCGTCAGCTGCGCCCGCTGCTCGACGACTCGGATGTTGCTCTGGTGCTTGCCATTCCGGCGCGCGCCGACGCTGCCAACCGGCTGCGGGTGACCTTGGAATGGCTCGACGACCAGTTCGGCGACTCCGCGGATGGACAGGGCAGCGGCATCGTCGGTGACACGACGATCGTTGTCTCACACCAGCAGCCGGGCGGCGAGTCGCGGGTTGCCGATCATTTGCGTTCGCATCTTTCCGGTTGGGTCCGTGACATCAGGGAGATTCCGTACGACCCGCACCTGGCCCGCGGTGAACTCGTCCGGCACACGTCGCTGGCCGCGGAGACGCGCCGGGCGTATGCGCGCCTGCTGGCCGGGGTGGCATCATGACCGCCGCTATGAAACTTCGTCGTCAACCCGAGCCTGCGCAAGCCGGCGTTGTCGCGCCGCCGGAGTCGCGTCGCGCCCTGATCTGGGAACGTCCGGTGCCGGGCATCGGCAGGGCGCCACTGGTGTGGTTGCTGGGTGTGCACGGTGGTGCCGGAGCCAGTACCCTCGCGCATGTGCTTGCGCCCGCGGCGGATTCGGGCCGCCGCTGGCCCGGCGTCTTCGACCGCGAATCGCCCTTCGTCGTCCTGGTCGCCAGAGAGACCATCGCCGGACTGACTCGCGCCCATGACTTACTGCGCCAACATCATTCGGGGTTCGCCGGCGCCGCCGAGGTACTCGGACTCATCACGGTCGCGGCCCGGCCCGGCCGGTTGCCTGCCGAGATCCGGCGCTACCGCGAGGTGGTCGGATCGCTGGCAGGCCAGGTGTGGGAAGTGCCGTGGTACGAGGAGTGGACGCTCGTCGAGCCGGAGCAATTGCCGGTGTGGGCGCCGGGTGACGCACTCCCGCAGAAGAAGCGAAAGATCGACCCACTCGAGGAGGTCCCACTCGAAGTCCGGGAACTCGGCACCGACATCGTTGCAGCGGTGCGCGAAAACCTGGATGCCGCTTCATCATTCGACGAAGGGCCAGAATAATGTTGATATTCAGCGCCGTACCGGACCGTTGACAGCACACTTTTTCGAGAAAGGCACCCGATGAGCACGATCCTCCTCGCCGTGCAGGACACGTACGGCACTGTCCTCGCTCAAGTCGGTAACCCGACACCGGAGGCGCCTCCCGGCTCGGAGAAGATCCTGCAGCTGGTCAGGTACCTCACCTGGTTCGTCCTGCTGTCGGGGGTCTGCGGCATCACCTACGCGGGCGGCAAGTTCGCGTGGGAGAAGTGGACCGGTGGTGGGCTCGAGTCGCCGAAGATGGTGGCGGGAGCCATGATCGGCGGCGTGGTCGCCACCAGCGCCGGCACCATCATGAACGCCGTCATCGGCACCTGATGCGGGCGATGTCTACCGTGCGAATGTCGGCAGGCGAGGTGCTCGCCTACAAGCAGATGCCTGCCGAGGTGCTGCAACCTCTGATGCACCTGCTGAATTGGCTGCTCTGGTTCGTGCTGCTGGTATGCCTCGCCTGGATGATCGTGTCCGCGGGCCGGTTGTGGATCGCATTCCGCAGCGATCTCGCGATGAACGACGCCTCGCACGGCGTGCTGATGAGCCTGCTCGGCGCATCGGTGGCGAGCACCGCGTCCGGGATCGCGCTGGCCTTCCTACCGACGTGAACGACCGGTATGGGGATAGGAACGGCCCTGCGATGAAATCCACAGCGACGCGTCCGCAGCATATCGCGACCCGACAGCCCGCCCGCGCGTCGCGGTGGGGCGCCCGCCGGCCTGCCGCGGGTGCGGTCGGTGTCGCGTTGCTGATGGCCGCGGTCGGTTGCGGTGGTGACGGCGAGTCGGGCCCCGACCTGGCCGCGGCGCCGACGCAACTGCGCTGGCAGCCGTTCCAAGGCGTGGCACTGCCACACGCGGACCAAGGTCCGAAGAAGGAAGCCGACGGTGCCGCAATGGGTTTCGAGCATTCACCGCCCGGCGCAGCGCTCGCCGCGATCGTCCACACCGTGCGATTGTCGGTAGCCGCGGACAACCAGTGGTCGAAAGTGGTTGCCATGGAAGTCGTGCCGGGCCGGGCCAGAGACGAGTGGTCGGTCAACCGTGTGCAGTTGTCGATCACCGGGCCCGCTTCGGCCGAATACGCGCCGCGGCTGCTCGGCTACAAGATCACCGACTACACCGATCAGAAGTCCGGCGTCGACGTCTACACCGAATATTCGGACAACTCGAGAGCGGTGAATCACACCATCGTGGAGTGGTTCGGCAACGACTGGAGGTTACGACTGCCCGACCCGGAATCGGCCGCACGTCCCATCGAGGCGGTCGACGAATTGCCCACCGACATTGTGAAATTGGAGGCACCTACATGAGGGAGCGCAGCGAGCGAATCATGTCGCCGCGACCCTCGGGCATGACGGAGCCGTGTGCCGGCGAGGTGGAGTCGTGACCGAGAAGGAGTCGTACGCACGCGATCGCGTCTCCTTCGGTGCCGTCGCGTCGGCCGCGGTGCTCGCACTCATCGTGATCGTCGGTCTCGTCGTGTATCTGGGCCGCGATGATTCGAGTTCGAGCGGTGGGGCGGCCGCGTCCGGGGGTTCGGGTGCTGAGGGATTCGCCGAACCCGAGATCGACATCTTCGGCAGGCGTCTCGATGTGCCGAACAACCCTGCCGGACAACCACTTCCGCAGGAACCGAGCGATCAGCGCAAGTCCTCGGACCCGGATTGGCTGACCGCGGCGCCGATCGGCACGGCCACACCACATGGTTGGCAGCGGGTGTACGGCGCCTCGGTGCCGTTCTCCACCTCCGACGGACCCACGCGCATCGAAGACGGTCTCGCCGTTGGCTATTCGCATACCCCGCAGGGTTCGGTGCTCGCCGCGGCGCAGATCACCTATCGGCTCAATGCCAGGCCCGCCGACCGCGATCTGTACGTCCGTCAGGTGCGGGTCTCGGCCCAGCAGATCGCCGCCTACGACAAGGCCTTGTCGCAGGACCGGCTGCCGCAACAGCAGCCGGAGAAGGTGACCAAGTACTTCGTGGCCTCCGATGCGTTCAAGGTGGAGAACTACGCCGACGACCTCGCCATCATTCGGCTCGCCTCGCGCGGGCCCGTTGTCGATGGCAAGCAGCTGTGGGCCGCGCTGCGACTGGTGATGGTATGGGACGCAGGGGACTGGCGGCTCAAGCCCGCCACCTCCAACAGCGCACAGACCGAATACATCGAATCGCTGGCGGGGTGGACGAAATGGTAACGGTAGGGCCCGGATCCGGACCGGAGCGTAAGCGTTCGCCCTTGGTGCTGGTCGGTCTCGGCGCGGTGCTGGCGGTGCTCATCGCGGTCGTGGTGACCGTGGGTGCGGTCCGCAACAATGCCGCAGAGGGTGACCAGGTGTCGAAGACGGGCACCAGCTCGGAGCGTGCTCCCGTCCGAAATCCGAACGGGTCGGCAGGATTCGGCAAGTCGGATGTCGATGTGTTCGGCCGCGGGGTGGATATCCCGGACAGCCCGGCAGGTGTTGCGCTGGAACAGAATCCGGCCGCGCAGCTGCAGTCCGACGCACCTGGTTGGTTGACGGCCGCGCCGCGGCCTGCGAGCGGAGAAGGCGTGTGGCAGCGAGTATTCGGTGGCCCCGTGGTGCGGTTCTCGACGTCCGATGGTCCGGCACGCATCGAAGGTAAGGCCGCGGTCGGATTCGCCCATACACCGCAGGGGGCCGCACTGGCGGCTGAGCAGATCTACTGGCGCACCAACGCGAATCCGCGGGACCGGGAGATGCTGGTGCGCCTGGTCCAGGTCACGCCACAGTATTTGGCGGAATACGACCGCTTGGTCGCCGAGGGGAAGGTGTCGGATCGACTGCCGGAGAAGCTGAGACCACTGCTGTTCGCTTCGGACGCCTTCCGAATCGAAAGCTACACAGAAGAAACCGCGCTCATTCAGTTTGCGAGAAAGGCCCGAGAAACAGTTGATGGCCAACCAACATGGGTGGGCATGCGCCTGGCAGTCGTGTGGCGCGACGGAGATTGGAAGCTCACCGCGGTGAGCGGCGAACAGCAAGTCCAGATTGATTCCCTGCGAAGCATCGAGGGGTGGACACAATGGTGAGGCGTGTCTTCACAATTCTCGCGGTCATATTCACGGTGATGATCGCGACGCCGACCGTGGCCTACGGTCAGACCTACGGTTTCGACGAGACGTGCAACGAACTGCACGACACTCTCGACAACGTCGGTCTGCCCGGGATCTCGCTCGGTGACGCCGCTTCGGCCGCGTGCAAGGCTGGCAATGCCGCCTCGCATCCCCGCAGCGCGGCCGACGCGATCAAGGACAAGGCCTGGGATTCGACCTTCGGTAAGGTCGTCGATTCGCTGATGAAGGGCCTCGGCGAGGCCATCATTCTGGCGTTGACGTTCTGGATGAAGGTGCCCAACGAGGTGGCCAGCGATGGGGGGTCGTTGTTCACCAAGATCAACGATTACACCTATCAGGTACAGATATTGCTCTTGATAGCCTCGGTGATCCTCTCCGGCGCCAGATTGGCCGAGGCCAGACGCGGCGCCGCGATGAACGAAGCGGCCGAATCGTTCCGGATGTTCGCCCGAGTGGTGTTCAGTTCGTGGATGCTCGGCGCCGTGATCGTCGCGGGCACCCAGGCTTCGGACAAGTTCTCCGAGTGGATCATCAACGACTCGACCGATGGCAACGCCAAGGACCTGGCTGAGCTGATGGTGAAAACCAGTAAACTGCAGGCGTTTTCGCCGGGTTTGGTGCTGATCATCGCGATCGTCGGACTGCTCGGCGCGCTCGCGCAGATCATCCTCGCCATCGTCAGGCAGGGTCTGCTGATCATCGCTGCGGGCGTATTGCCTTTGGCGGCAGCGGCTTCCGGGATGAACGTCGGTAAGACGTCGTATCAGAAGCTGGTCGGCTGGATCATCGCGTTCATGCTGTGGAAACCGGTCGCGGCCATCGTCTACATGATCGCGTTCACCACCGCTGGTCATGTGGACTCGCTGACCGACACTTCCGGACTGCCCGAAGGCGAACAGGCACAACGCATGCTGGTCGCCATCGTGTTGCTCTGCAGTGTCGCGTTCGTGCTGCCCGCACTGATGCGCCTTGTCACGCCCGCGATCGCGGTCGTCGGTAGCGGCGGTTCCGGTCTCACCGCGACCGGCGGTACGTTGCTCGCCGTCGCGGGTCTCGGGGCCATGGGTACCAAGGCCGTTGCGGTCAAGAGCGCGGCTGCTCCTGGCTCGGCGGGCTACGTCGGCGGTGCGGGAAGTCCGCCGCCCACCCGCGGCGGTGGCGCCGGTCCGCGTCCGGCCCCACCACGTGGCGGTGGTGGCGGTGGCGGTGGCGCCCCGGGCGGCGCACCGCGCGCCTCCGGGCCCGCGGGCGCGGCGGGAGTACCGTCCGGTGCGGCCAGAGCGGCGGGCCGGGTCGGCGCGGCGCGCGCCATGACCGCTCCGCTGACCGGGGCCGATCAAGCAATGGGTGACGTGGCCGGCGACCGCTGGGCCAATCGTTCACCCGACCTCGGGAGGAGCACCATTCCGCGATGACGATGACGACGAGCGATACCTACGAGCGCCGCGCGTACGGACTGTGGCAGAAACCTCGCAGCGCAGGCCTTTTCGGCCTGCGCTGGGAGGAAACCGTGCTCGGCTTCGTCGTCGTGATCACGGCCCTGATCTGCGCCATGGTCGGCGGGTTCACATGGGGTCTGATCGTGGGCGGCACCGGCGTTGTCGTGATGGTTCCACTGGTGTGGCGGACGGGGGGCCGCTCCGGCTACGAGAACGGAATAATGATGTTCAACTGGATGCGCTCGCGTAAGCGTGGCGAGCACGTGTACCGCGGCGGCCGTTTCTCCCGGATTCCCGGTGGCGTCACCCGATTGCCCGGGTTGCTCGCGCCCTCGAAGTTGTATGAGGGCATCGACGCGGGTGGCTACAGCTTCGGCATGATCCACCTACCGCAGTTCGCGCAGTACACGGTGGTGCTACGCGCGTGGCCGCAGGGCCACGAGGCGGTCGACCAGCCGGTCATCGACCGCTGGGTGTCGGCGTGGGGCACCTTCCTGGCCTCGGTGGGTCAGACCAGTGACATCGTCGCAGTCGTCCCGGTGATCGACACCGTGCCGGAGACCGGAAACCGTTTGCTCACCGAGGTTTCCACGATCACCAGGCCCGATGCGCCGGAGCTCGCTCAGCAGGTGATGTACGAGCTGGCCACCGAGCTGCCGCAGGAGCGGGTGCAGCTGTTGCCACGGGTGGCGATCACCTTCAAGGCCACCACTGCCGAGCGCCGCAAGAACCCCGCCGAAGAGGCGGTCGAGATCGGCCGCAGGCTGCCCGGCATCTGCGCCGCGCTGGCCGAGGCCGGTGTGCGGGCACAGCCGATGTCGGCCGATGAGGTCATCTCGTTCATCCGGCGCAGCTACGACCCGGCCTCGCAGGCCGACCTCGAGGTCGCGGCGGGTGAACCCGAAGGGCACGGCCTGGATTGGGCCGACGCCGGGCCGGTGTCGCACGACGAGAAGTGGGATCACCTGGTGCACGACGGTGGCCGCTCGGTCACCTGGGAGATGGACGCCGCACCCGAGGGCGCGGTGGACGAGCGCGTGTTGCAGCGGCTGCTCGCGCCGAATCCCGAAGTGCCGCGTAAGCGCATCGCCATCGTCTATCGCCCGCACTCGGCCGCCGACGCCGCCGAGATCGTGGACGACGATTTCAAGAACGCACTCGTCGCTCAGCAGAGCGAACGCGGGGTCGTCTCGGCGGCCGCCACCCTGCGCGTCGGGGCCACCCAGCAGGCCCGCGAGGAGCAGGCCAGGGGTCACGGTGTGACCCGCTTCGGGGCGTTGGTGACCATCACCGAGCCACTGCGCGGAGATCTGCCGCGTATCGAAGCCATCACGCGCGACCTGTCCACGCAGGCGCGGCTGAAGATCCGACGGTGTTACCGCTATCAGTCGGCGGCTTTCGCGGCCTCGCTCGGCTGTGGTGTGATCCTGCCGGAACACGCGACAATTCCGAAAGCACTTGCGGGGTGAGCGATTCATGGCACGTGACTACGAGCCACCCGTACGGGAACGGGACGGGACGCCGGTTCGCCGCGGCACACGGCAGCCGGAAGGGGAGCACGACTGGGCACACCGGCCCGCGGTCGATGCGCCCCAGCAGCGTCCTGCCGGGGAAACCGCGCGGGGCCGCGGTGCGGATGGCACGAGGCCGCGTGGCGGCGAACGCAACGGCCTGGAGGAAATACCCGACCGTCCGCGTCGCCCCGCACGGGACGCGGCGCGGGTGACCGGCGACGATCGGTCGGGCCTGGAGGAAATGGCCGATCGGGAACGGCGTTCGGCGCGGGATGCGGCGGAGCGTCGCGCCCGGGCCGGAGCCGGTCGCGCCGACGGCGTACGTCCCGAGCGGGCGCACACCGACCGTGCGCGCGCCGATCGGCCCCATGCCGAGAACGGTCGTGGCGAGCGCACTTCCGCGGATCGTGCCGAGGGCAGGCCGCCGCGCCCGCGCGAGGGCGAACGTCCGGTGCGCAGCAATCGGCCGGTACCGCCTCAGCGGACCGGCGCAACGGCGGATCGCGTCGGCGCCAGGGGCGAGCGGATCGGTCGTGGTGTGGCGCGACCGGTCAAGGCCGACCGGGTCGCCGACCGTGCAATGGGCACGCCCCAGATGGAGCGGGCGAGGCTGAAGGCGGACAGGCGCAAACAGTCCGGTCCGCAGCTGCTCGACGATGTCACGAGGACCAGGCTGGAGGGGATCAGCCGCGAGCAGACGGGGCTGCGCGCGGCGTGGGCGACCTTCCGGTTGCGCACCGACGAGATCCGACGCCGCAATTACGCCGCCCGCGCCGAACAGACCTTCGAGGACGGATTCGACCGCAGCACTGCGCAACTCACCGATCGCGGCTACGCAGGTGCGGGCGGCGGCCGCATGAACGTGGTCGGTCGCCCGGTCGAATACCGGGCGACCACCGCCCAGGTCGCGGGCCTGTGGCCGTGGTCGGTGGGCGCGGGCGCGCCGCTGATCGGCACCCCGCTCGGATCGCACCTGCACACCGGCGCGCCGGTGTGCTTCGACCCGATGAACTGGTTCATGCGCGGCAGCTTCATCACCGCACCGAGCCTTTTCGTCCTGGGGCTCAATGGTTTCGGTAAGTCCTCGCTGGTGCGCCGGATCGTGCTCGGCGGCATCGCGCAGGGCATCACCCCGCTCATCCTCGCCGATGTGAAACCGGATTACCGCAAGATGGTGGAACTGGTCGGCGGCCAGGTGATCGACCTCGGCTACGGGCACGGCAAACTCAATCCGCTCGCCGCGGGTGTGCTCGGTTCGGTGGTGCCGCGCCTGGACGCGCTGCCTGCGTTGCAGACCCAGGTGCTGCAGGATCTGCGGGCCAGGCAGGTGACGTTGGTCGCGGGTCTGGTCGAGTTGGTGCGCGGCGCGCGGGTGCGCGACTACGAGGAGACACTGATCTCCACCGCGCTGCGCGTGCTCTACCGGCCGGGCAGCGGCTACACCCCCGACCAGCCGCCCATCATGGAGAACCTGCTCGAGGTGATCGTCGGTGGCGGTGAGGAATTGATGCTCGACGCGGGCGCTGACAACCCCGACGAGTACCAGGTCTCGATCAAAGGGCTCCGCCGGTCCCTGCGTGCGCTCACTCAGGGCCCGTTCGGCGCGATCTTCAACGGCCAGACCACGGTGCCGATCGACACCGGCGCGGTCGCGGTCTGCATCGACGTCTCGCACATCCCCACCGGCGACAAGAAGCTCAAGGCCGCCGTGATGTTGGCCTGTTGGGCGGACGGATTCGCCTCGGTGGAGGCCGCACACGTGCTCGCCGACGCCGAACTCGGCGCGCAGCGCTACTTCCAGGTGGTGATGGACGAGCTGTGGCAGGTGCTCGGCCTCGGCGACTTCATGATCGACCGGGTCGACGAGCTCACCCGCCTGCAGCGTGGCATCGGCACCGCACTGATCATGATCAGCCACACCATCAAGGACCTGCAAGCACTCGGATCCGAAGCGGCGATTGCCAAGGCACTGGGTTTCCTGGAGCGGGCGCGCGCCAAGATCTTCGGCGCGCTGCCAGGCGAAGAGATCAAACGCCTCGACAGCACCATTCCGTTCACATCCGCCGAGGAGGAGATGGTGACCGGATGGTCCGCACCGCAAGCGCTGACGGGCGAGGCGCTCAAGCCCGGCCAGCAACGGCCGTCACCACCGGGCACCGGCAAGTTCCTCCTGAAAATCGGTGAGGATCGTCGGCCCGGCATCCCATTCCATATGGAGTTCACCCTCTCGGAGAAGGAAAGTGGAATCCACGACACCAATCAGCGGTTCAGTGAGTTCACCGAATCCACCACGCGTGGCTCGAATTCGCCGGGCGGGAGTGCCGCATGAGAGTTGGTGCGACGGTCGCGAGATGGTGCAGACCTGTGCGTGCGAGCTGGAGGTGGGCCGCGTGATGCCGCATCGGTCCTATCGGAGAGTGTCGCCGGAGGTGCGCAATGCCGCGGTGGCGCAGGTCATGGCGTTGACCGGCAAGCTGCGCAGCGAATCGGAGGCATGCAGGGTGGTCGCCGAACAGATCGGTGTGCATACGAATTCGGTGCGCAATTGGGTGCGCGCCGCCGAAGGACCGAGCTTGGAACGGCTGGACGCGACCGCGCTGCGCCGTAAAGTGGCACTGCTGCAACAGCAATTGGCTGCGGCCGCCGAAATGAATCGCACCCTCGCCGACACCCTCAACGAATCCCGGCGCCAACGGTGACCTGCCCCGGCGTGCGGGGCCTGCTGCGGCCTACGCGGGTAGTGCCGAATCCACCTCGACGGGTGTCGAATCCGGCTGTGCGGGTGTCGCGGTGACCGGCCGCTCCATCCTCTGGTTTGCCCTCGGCGCGGTGCTGGCGCTGATGACCCTTGTCGTAGTGATCGTGATGCCCGCGGTGGATGAGGACTGTGAGGGTTACTCGGTGCTCGGGCCGTCGCAGACCGCCCTGCCGTCGCTGGGTGGTTTCGCGCCGGGTGATCCCCGCGCCGCAGCCTCGATCGCCACCTCTACGGCAACGAATCCTTCTGTGACGCAGACGAACCCGACCGCTACCGGGACGCCGTCGCTCGCGGCCGGTAGCGGGCCGATCCGTCGCACCTTGCCACTGGCGGTGGGCACCTTCACCGTGTCCGATGTGTTCGGTGCGCGCGGCGGCGCTCATCTCGGCGTCGACCTGGCCGCCACCGACGGCACCACGATCTACTCGGTGTCCGAAGGCCGCGTTGTGGCGGCCGGTCCCGCATCGGGTTTCGGCAACTGGATCGTCGTCGACTCGGTCGACACCAACGGCCGCTCGTATTCGGCGGTGTACGGCCACATGTGGGACAGCGGTGTGCACGTGCGCGTCGGCGACACGGTGACCGCGGGCCAGCCGATCGCTCAGGTGGGCTCGGCGGGTGAATCCAGTGGTCCGCATCTGCATTTCGAGATCGTGCCGGGCGGCCGCTTCACCGGGGGGCGTCAAATCGACCCACTGCCGTGGCTCGACGGTGCGCCGACGCCGGATGTCGGTGGTGCGCGGGCGTTTTCGAACGATCCGCGGTGCAGCCGTGGCTTCGGCACCGCAGGCGGCGCGCTGGCCGCGGGCAAGGTGCCCCCGGAGCTCGAAATCTGGTATCGCCGTGCGGGCTCGCTGTGCCCGCAGATCACCCCGTCGCTGTTGGCTGCCCAGGGTAGGCAGGAGTCCGGATTCCAGCGCGGCGCGAACTCACCGGCCGGTGCGCAGGGCCTCGCGCAGTTCCTGCCGGGCACCGCGGCGAGCACGAACCCCGACGACGGCCGCCCGTATGTCGTCGACGCCGATGGCAACGGCGTTGCCAGCGTGTGGGACGACGGCGATGCGATCGTCGGCCAGGGCCGTTATATGTGCGCCATCGCGCACAAGATCATGGCCTGGCAGGCCGAGGGGCGCGTGCACGGCGACATCACCGCGTTGACCCTGGCCGCCTACAACGCAGGTGAGGGCGCGGTGCTCGCCTCCGGCGGCATGCCGAATCAGGTGGCGGCGCACTACTCCGAGACCCAGCCCTATGTCGCGAACATCCTCGCGATGGAGCCGCAGTACCGGGCGCCGGGCTCGCTCGGTCGCTTCACTCCGAAGGGTGGGTCCAGTGGGGAGAACATCGTGGAGGCCGCGCACGAATGGCTCGGTCAGCCGTATGTCTGGGGCGGCGGTGGTCCGCAGGGACCCAGCGGTGGCGGTCTGGACGGTCCCGGCTTGACCTCGGCGGCGGTGTTCGCGGCCTCCTCCGGGACCGTGACATTGCCGCGGACCGCCGAACAGCAGTGGGAGGCGGGTGTCGAGGTGCCGATGGGCAAACTGGCGCCGGGTGATCTGGTGTTCAGTGCCTTCGGCCCGCGGGGTCCCGCGCAGGTCGGAATCTATTCCGGCAATGGACGAATGATCCAGTCGGTGCCAGGTGCGGAGGCGCGCTCGCGCGGCGGCGTGACCCAGGTCGCGGTGCCCGGAGACGCGCGAGCCAGGAGGGTACTGTGAGCAGCGGGAGTGAACACACCCAGGCTCCGGAGGCTGTCGGAGCGCCCACGTGTCGGTCACGGCGGTTAGCCTTGAATGACCGATTAGTCTTGAATGACAAAGTGAAAGCCCGCGCGATACTGGTGGTGATGCTGGTGGTGAGCGTCGCGATGCTTGGTGCCGCCTGCGGTCGTGGAGAGGGTGGCGACGTGAATTCCGGTGTGTCACACCCACCCACGTCCACGACTCGATTGCTGGAGGAGGTGCCCGCACCCGACCCGGTGACGCCGGATGGTGTCGCGGTTGCCGCGCTGAAGGAGATCTATACCTGGCATCCTGCCACCGAGGATCAGGGCGCCTCGTTGACTCGGGCCAGGAAATGGCTGGGCCCCAGCATGATTCGGATGTTGGACAGCGTCCCGACCGGGCTGGAGACGCCGAAGGCGACACTGCAGTGGGCGCAGTGGGCCACAGCGAAGGCGCGCGTGGAGGCGTTCACCTTCGCGTCCGGGGACAAGCCGCCGGTAGGCGCGGACCCGAACATCCAACAATTCAAGATCGGCATCGAGCAGACGGTCGTCTACCCGAACGGGCGCAAGGAAAAGCTGCCGCCCGCCACGGTCATCGCCACCGTCGTCCGCACATCGGACGGCTGGCGGCTCGACGCGTACCGCTGATCCAGCGCAGACCACACCGCACGGTCCCGACAGGAGGCAGACATGGCGAAGAAGAAGAAGGTGCAGGATCCGGCCATAGCCGGGCCCGACGTCACCCTGTACATGATCTACGCCGGTTTCGCGATCCTCGGGACTCTGTGGATCGCACTGCATCTCGGCAACGCGATGGCGGTCACCCGCCAGGACGTCCCGATCAATCCGATCGCCATCGTCGCCGACCTCGCCCGCGGCAAACTGCACTGGCCGCGGGCATCCACGGTCCTCGTGCTGCTGGTGATCGGGCTCTTACTGGTCTACCTCTACGTGCGCAAGCAGTTGCAGAAGCGCCAGGGCAAAGGACGCCTGGCCATCGACGACAAGGCCGATGTGATGGGCAACGGCAGCGCCATCGCCTCGCTCACCGAGGCAGGCGTGCGGGCCAAGGCCGAAACGCTCGGTGTGCGTCTCGGTTACAACGACGCACCCGGTGTGCCGATCGGCATCGGTGTCGCCGACGGGGTGATGCTCTACGGTTCCTACGAGGACCTGCACCTGGATATCTGGGGTCCGCGGCAGGGCAAGTCGACCTCACGGGTGATCCCGGCGATCCTGACCGCGATCGGTCCGGTCCTTGCCACCTCCAACAAACGGGACGTGGTGGACGCGACCCGGGATGTGCGCAAGGCCAAGGGAAGTCCGACATTCGTCTTCGACCCACAGGGCGTGGCGGGCGAGGAACCCACCTGGTACTGGGATCCGTTGGCCTGGGTGGATGCTCACCACGACGGCGCCGAAATGCGGGCCGCGCGACTGGCCGGGCACTTCGCCGACGCCGACAACGGTTCGGACTCCACGAAGTCGGATGTGTTCTTCGACCCGGAGGCCGAAGATCTGCTGGCCGGTCTGTTCCTGGCCGCGGCGCTCGGCGGCCTGCCGATCGTGCAGGTGTGGGACTGGGTGACCAACCCCGGTGACTCCGAGCCCATCGAGCTGCTGCGCAATGCCAGCAAGCACTACACGGCCTCGGGTCTTGCCATGCAGTACAACGCCGATCCGCGAACCAAGAGTGGCATTTTCGGTACCGCGAAGAAGATGATCCGGTGTCTGCAGCTGTCGAACGTGCACTCTTGGATCTTGCCCGGCGACAACAGAGAGCAGTTCGACGAACTCGCCTTCCTCGAGGCCAACGGCACCCTCTACAGCCTCTCGCTGGAGGGTCGCGGCTCCGCGGCGCCCCTGGTGAGTGCGCTGACCGAGGCCGTCATCGACGTGGCCATGCGTAAGGCGTCGCGCTCGCCGGGCGGTCGCCTGCCCATTCCGATGCTCGCCGTGCTCGACGAGGCGGCCAACGTGGTGCGCTGGAAGGATCTGCCCAAGCAGTACAGCCACTTCGGATCGCGCGGCATCGTGGTGATGACGGTGCTGCAGTCCTGGGCCCAGGGTGCGCGCTGCTGGGGAGACGCCGGCATGCTCGCGCTGTGGTCGGCGGCCAACGTCAAGGTGCTCGGCCCCGGTGTGGACGATATGAATTTCCTGCGGGACCGCTCCGAGGCGATCGGCGAATACGATGCCGTGTCCTCTTCGGTCTCCGAATCCAAAGGCGGCAAGAGCTATTCGCGCTCGCTCGGCTCGTCGAAGACGTTCACCGCGCACGGGTTGGCAACCCTGCCGCAGGGCCGTGCGATCGTCTTCACCTCCGGCCAGCCTGCGGTGCTGGTCCGCACCGTGCCCTGGTGGGAGGGCGAGTACTCTGCCGACGTGAAGAAGTCGATCGAGCACCATCTCCCGGGGCGCAAGACCGAAATCATCGACCTGATCGGCTCACCTTCGCTGACCAAGGTCACTCCACCACCTGAATACGGCCAATCCGAGGAGGTCCGGCCGCTGTGACCGAACAGCAGCAACAGCCGATGATTCACACCAGCGTGGTGGAATTCGTCGAGAACTATCTGAGTCTCGTCTACCGCCGCCAGGTGACCGACATCAGTGAAACGGTGTGGTGCCCCGAATGGTGGAAGCATGCCGAGGCGGTGGCGCGGCTGGATGCGCTGTGGCGGGCGTGGGAGCACTACCGGCTGCAGCCGAGCACCGGGCTGAGCGTGTGGTTCCTCGACCATGCCGACCCGCATATGACGAAACTGTTCGATCCCCGTGGGCCGTTCAAGTACTGCAGCGTGCGCAACGGGCACAAGGACATGCTGAGCCCGCTGCCGCTGAAGTCCCCGGCCCAGGGGCTGTTCGGTGATCCGACCGTCGGCGACTTCCGAATGTGAGCGAATCCTGAAGGCGCAGCGGACATACCGGTCCGCGGAATGACGAAACGCCCGCTGGATCAGCGGGCGTTTCTCGTGGCTTACTGTCGGACGCGCTCCAGGCCGCGGGATTCCTGCTCCCGGCCCCTGGCCGCGGTCGCTCGAGCCTCTTCATTACGGACGCGGACCGCTTCTTCCGGTGGCAGCGCCTGCCCGACCTCGATGAGCATCCGTACTGCCGCCAACTCCGGTGAGATGCCGATCCTGGCGAGGTGGGCCGCGATGGCCGTGCGCCGTTCGGCGGAGTCGTAACGGACGAGCGGCTTGGCTGCGGCGGAGGCGGTGGCGGCCATGCGGCTGGCTTCGGCCTGTGCCGCGAATCGGTCCTTCTCCAAGGAGATTCCCTTGGCGGGCACCGTTTTCTCGACCATTCTGGCCAGTTCCAGGTTGCGCGGATCTTTGGCCTTGGCGTCGCGAGCCTCACGGATCTGAAGCTCTCTGGCTTCCTTGTTGCGGGCCTCGGTGACCTTGACGCGCGCTTCGGCTTCTTTCTGACCACGTTCACGGGCCCGCAGCGCGACCAGGGTCGCAAGCTGCAACATAGTCTTTACCATGGCCGCGGTTTCCCGGCCGATGTCGTCCAGTTCCTCGGACATGGCTGCTCCCCGATGCTGCAGTGATCACTATGGATGTTGTGGTGCTTCGTCACGGACACCGCCACGCGAACTGTAGTCCGTCGGACGCTGCCCCGCCTGCAAACGCGGACACCAAGAGTGCTCGTGGCGTGGCATTCCCCCAGGGGGATCATCCTGTTTCAGGGTGTGACTGCGCTACGGGAACTCCTTGTTTCGAGATTACCCGAGAAAGCTCGACACAACCGTACGGGCGTGCCGCTTAACAGCATATATCGCACAATTCCGGCACGTAGCGCAAAGCGCCGGAGGATCTTCTGTTTTAGCTCACCCTTACCGGATGATTAGGGTCGCCTACCCTGGCCGGTTCGGATGACTCAGTCGAGGCGCATCGAGGAGATGGTCACGGGAAGCTTCGGCTTGCCGTCGCCGGGGCCGTTCGCGTTGTCCTGACCACCCTTGGCGATCTTGTCCAGCGTCGCGAGGCCGTCCTGGTCGACAGTGCCGAAAATGGTGTATTGCGGCGGCAATTCGGAATCGCCATAGACGATGAAGAACTGGCTGCCGTTGGTGCCGCCGCCATCGGGGCCGGGGCCCGCATTGGCCATCGCGAGCACGCCGCGCTTGTAGGCGACCGGCTGCGATTCCGCGGCCGGATCGCCGGGCGCGTACTGATCGGTCGGGTATTCGTTGGCGAATTCGTAACCGGGACCACCCATTCCGGTGCCGGTCGGGTCACCGCACTGCAGCACCTTCAGGCCCTCGCCCGCGGTCATGCGGTGGCAGCTGGACCCGTCGAAGTAGCCCTGGCTCGCCAGGCTCGCGAAACTGTTCACGGTGCAGGGTGACTCGGCGTTGTTCAACGTGAGGCCGATGGGGCCCTGGCTGGTTTCCATGCTGACACTCAACTTGGCATTGGGGCCGTCGGTCAGGATGCCCTCGGTGCGCGGCTTGTTCACCGGCTTGTCCGCGGGCCGCTGGCCGTCGCGGTAGGTGCAGTTCACCGAGGCGGGCTTGGCCTGCGCGGCAGGCGGCGCCGCAGCCGAGAGCGAGGCGTCCTTGGTCTCGGACGCGGCGTTGTTCTCGCTGTCGTCGCCACGGGTCAGGAAATAGACGCCGGTGACCGCCGCGACCGCGACGACGACGCCGAGCACAGACCCGGCGATCGCGAGTTGCTTGCGCTTGCGCGCCCGATCGGCCCGGTTGGCGAGCTGGCGTTCCAGCTTGCGTTTGGCCGCTGCTCGCCGCTGTTCGTTGCTCGGCACTACCACGTTCCTCCCGTATCCGTTACTTCCGGAATAGAACACCCGAAATGCGGCGATTTCGCAGCATGCGTGTGTTCATGCGGCCACCATACCGTCAGCATTCCGGCGGCCACGAAGCGCTTTGGCGCGACCGCGTGCGATGGGAGTGTCATGCGCGAGAGTGCGCCGCAGCTGTCCAGCGTTCCGTCGGTCTCGCCGAAGGCGGAGCCATCCCAGCGTGTATAGCTCTGCTACGCCGGACGAAGCCCGCCGAGAATATAAGGCCCGGTGCAAGCGACCGGAGTTGATCATGCCGCGGGCGCGCAAGGCTAACCGGTTGGACTTGACGGGCGGTGGTGGTGGAAACTGGACAATCGTGACCAAGACCAGCAGCTTCTCCGCCCCGAAGGGGGTACCGGATTACGTGCCACCCAGCTCGGCCGAGTTCGTCGCGGTGCGCGATGGCCTCATTCGCGCCGCCCGCCTCGCCGGGTACGGGCATGTAGAGCTGCCGGTCTTCGAAGACACCGAACTGTTCGCGCGCGGTGTCGGCGAGTCGACCGATGTGGTGAGCAAGGAAATGTTCACCTTCTCCGATCGCAGCGATCGCAGCGTGACGCTGCGTCCCGAAGGCACCGCCGGCGTGATGCGCGCGGTGATCGAGCACAGCCTCGATCGTGGCCAATTGCCGGTGAAGCTGGTCTACGCGGGACCGTTCTTCCGGTACGAGAGGCCGCAGGCGGGCCGCTACCGGCAGCTACAGCAGGTCGGCGTCGAGGCGATCGGTGTCGACGATCCGGCGCTGGACGCCGAGGTGATCGCGATCGCCGATGCCGGATTCCGCGCGCTCGGCTTGACAGGCTTCCGGCTCGAGATCACCTCGCTCGGCGACGAGACCTGCCGCCCGCAGTACCGGGAACTGCTCCAGGAGTTCTTGTTGAAGCTCCCGCTCGACGAGGAGACCAAACGGCGGGCGCAGATCAACCCGCTGCGCGTGCTAGACGACAAGCGCCCCGAGGTGCGGGAGCTCACCGCGAACGCGCCGCTGATGATCGATCACCTGTCGGAATCGGCGAAGACGCACTTCGAGCAGGTGCTCGGCTACCTCGACGCGCTCGGTGTGCCGTACGTGGTGAATCCGCGCATGGTCCGCGGCCTGGACTACTACACGAAGACGACCTTCGAATTCGTGCACGACGGTCTCGGCGCGCAGTCCGGCATCGGCGGCGGTGGTCGCTACGACGGCCTGATGGCCGAACTCGGTGGTCAACCGCTGTCCGGCATCGGCTTCGGTCTCGGAGTCGACCGCACCGTGCTCGCGCTGGCCGCGGAGGGCAAGTCGGTGGGTGATCCGGCGCGCTGTGAGGTCTTCGGGGTGCCGCTGGGTGACGCCGCCAAACAGCGCCTCGTGGTGCTGTCCGCGCAGTTGCGCGCCGCGGGCGTCCGGGTGGATCTGGCCTACGGCGGGCGTGGTGTGAAGGGCGCGATGAAGGCGGCCGACAAGTCCGGTGCGAAGCTCACCCTGGTTCTCGGCGACCGTGACCTGGCCGAAGGGACGATCGGCATGAAGGACATGGCGACCGGTGATCAACGTCAGATCCCATTGGACGAGACGGTTACCGCCGTCGTGGCCGTGCTCACCCGCTCCGAGTAGTACGGTGCCCGGGTACACCGCCACCCGTACGAATGTGTTGCCGTGACTGTAGAACCGTCGAATCCCGGGGATTCTCAGCCTGTTTCACCGGTCGGACTCGACCTGGTCGCGCCGGAGACGTATGCCCCCATGCTGCGGCGACTCGCACTCGCCGCAGTGGGGGTCGGAGTCGGCGCCGCACTGTTGGCGGCATTGCTGGTGAGCTGGCCGATCGCGGTGCTGATCGGCTTTGTCGTCGGCGCGCCCACCGTCGGGTATGCGATGGCGTTGCGGCGGCGGCGAATGTGGCTGGCCGGGACCACGATTCACGCGCGGCGATTGTTCGGTGCGCGGCGCGTCGACATCGCGGCCGCGACCGGTGTCGAGATTCTCGTCTTTCCGGCCCGGCTCAGTCGCATCGTGCTGCGGGTGACTGCGGGAGCCGACACCCAGATCATTCCGCTGGCGATGTACACCGACACGGGCAGTGGCCGCGAACTACACCTGATCGGCCTCCGCAAACTGGCCGACGCTCTTGCCTCGTGCCCATTGGCTGCGGCCGTTGCGGTTTCGTCGATGCTGGTCCACCAGCTCCGCGCCGAGGCGCGCGACGCGGGGCTCGAGGAGCGGCCGCTGTATCGGGCCGTGCAGATGGCGCGGGAGAAGGACTATGTGTCGCCGATTGTGCTGACCGACGGCGAGGTCGCGGCGTTGTGCTGACCTGTGCCGGCTCCCGCGAAGTCCGGGGCGTCGCTCGCCCGAACACGGTGAGAATTGCCGAGGGTGAACCACGCGTGGATGCCCAGAGCTTCGGTAGGGCAACTGTCTGGTAGCTCACCACCGGGGCTCGGGAGCGGTGAGACTCGATAGGGTGGGGTTCGAGTGTCCGCCTACCGCAAGGAGTTCGTCGTGAGCACCGCGCCCGTCACTGTCGCTGTTACCGGAGCTGCGGGGCAGATCGCCTATGGTCTGCTGTTCCGGATCGCGTCCGGGGCGATGGTCGGGGCGGATACGCCGGTGCGGTTGCGATTGCTGGAGATTCCGGCCGCCGTCGCTTCGCTGGAAGGCGTGGCGATGGAACTGGAGGACGGCGCGTTTCCGCTGCTGGAATCGATCGACATCAGCGACGACCCATGGGTGGGTTTCGAGGGCGCGAATGTGGCGTTGCTGGTCGGTGCGCGGCCACGGACAGCGGGGATGGAGCGCTCTGATCTGCTGAACGCCAACGGGCCGATCTTCACCGATCAGGGTGCGGCGATCAATGCCAGCGCCGCCGACGATGTGAAGGTGCTCGTGGTCGGCAATCCCGCCAACACCAACGCGTTCATCGCGATGAGCAACGCCCCCGACGTGCCCGCCGAGCGCTTCACGGCGATGACTCGCCTCGACCACAATCGGGCGATCGCGCAGTTGGCCAAGAAGACCGGCGCGTCAGGATCCGACATCGCCCGCGTCGCGATCTGGGGCAATCACTCGGCCACTCAGTACCCCGACATCACCCACGCTACGGTCGGCGGTCGGCGCGCCCTTGACCTCATCGACGATGCGGCCTGGTTGCGTGCGGAGTTCATCCCCACCGTGCAGCAGCGCGGCACGGCGATCATCCAGGCCCGCGGCGCTTCGTCGGCAGCCAGTGCGGCCAGCGCCGCCATCGACCACATCCACGACTGGGTGCTGGGTACCCCGGACGGCGAATGGACGTCCATGGCCGTCCCGTCCGATGGCTCCTACGGTGTGCCCGAGGGCATCATCAGCTCGTTCCCGGTCACCTGTGCCGACGGCGAGTACACCATCGTGCCGCGCCTGGAACTCGACGATTTCTCCCGCGCCCGTATCGACGCCAGTGTCGCCGAGCTCGAGCAGGAACGCGACGCGGTCATCGACCTCGGCTTCGCCAAGCGCGCCTGACGCCTGCCGAGCTGGTCCGCTACTCGCCGATGGTCCAAGTTTCGGAGCCGTTGAGTAGCGATTGCAGCGAATCCTGATCTAACGGTTTACGTTCGCGGGCCATCGCGGCCTGGGCGCGGACGCCGTCGTCGTAGGTGGGACGGGTGACGGCGCGGAAGATGCCGGTGACCACGTGGCCGAGGTCCTGGTCGGAGAGGCGGGAGAGGGCGTAGGCGTATTCGGGGTTGTCGGTGTAGGCATCGTGCACGACGATGTCGGACGCCGCGACGGCGTCGGTGCGGGCCACTTCGAGGGCGAAACCGTTGCGCACCACCGCGAATTCGCCATCGGCGCCGAAGCGGATCGGCTCGCCGTGCCGGAGCGGGATCAGCCGGGATTCGGCGTCGCCGCGGCGCAGCACATCGAAGGAACCATCGTTGAAAATGGGGCAGTCCTGCAGGATTTCGACGAACGAGGTGCCACGATGATCGGCGGCGGCACGCAATACCTCGGTGAGGCCGGGGCGGTCGGAATCCAATGCGCGCGCGGCGAATCCGGCCTCGGCACCGAGCGCGACCGACAGTGTGTTGAACGGGTGGTCCACCGACCCCATGGGGGTGGATTTGGTGATCTTGCCCGGTTCCGAGGTCGGCGAGTACTGGCCCTTGGTGAGGCCGTATATCCGATTGTTGAACAGCAGGATCGTCATGTTCACGTTGCGTCGCAGCGCGTGGATGAGGTGGTTGCCGCCGATGGACAGCGCGTCGCCGTCACCGGTGACCACCCACACCGAGAGATCAGGGCGTGTCACCGCGAGACCGGTGGCGATGGCGGGTGCGCGGCCGTGGATGGAGTGGATGCCGTAGGCCTCCAGGTAGTACGGGAAGCGACTGGAGCAGCCGATCCCGGAAACGAACATCAGGTTCTCCCTGCGTAACCCGAGTTCGGCCAGGAAACTGCGCACGGTCGCCAGGATCACGTAGTCGCCGCAGCCGGGGCACCAGCGGACCTCCTGATCGGAGGTGAATTCCTTCACCTTCTGCGGACCGTCGGCGGCCGGCACGCCGGACCGCCCGGTCAGGCCCAGATCTGTTCCGACAAGCGAGGTTTCCAGGATGGTCATTCGTTGCCCCCGATGCTAGTGGCGCGGTAGGTGGCCCCCGCTCGCGCGGCGAAGGCCTTGTCGTTTTCCATCTCCTCGATCGAGCCGTCCAGCGCGGCATCGATCACCCCGACGAGCTCCTGGGCGGCGAACGCGGTGCCCGCGATCTTGGTCCAGGGCTGCACGTCCACCAGATATTTCGCGCGCAGCAGCATCGCCAGCTGGCCGCCGTTCATCTCCGGCGTGACGACGGTGCGATAGCGGCGCAGCACGGCACCGAGGTTGGCGGGCAACGGATTCAGATGGCGCAGGTGCGCCTGTGCGACCGGGACGCCGCGACGGCGGGCCCGGCGACACGCCTCACCGATCGGCCCGAACGAACTGCCCCAGCCGAGCAGCAGCAGTTCGGCGCGCTCGTCGGGATCGTCGACCTCGACATCAGGAACGGCGATCGCATCGATCTTGGCCTGGCGCAGGCGCACCATCAGCTCGTGGTTGGCCGGCTCGTAGGAGATATTGCCGCTGCCGTCGGCCTTTTCGAGTCCGCCGATTCGGTGAGCGCGACCCTTGGTGCCCGGTACGGCAAGCGGGCGAGCGAGGGTGTCGGGGTCGCGGGCGTAAGGCTGGAAGCCGCCCTCCTCGTCCGCATCCGGCTCGAACGCCGGATCGATCGGCGGCAGCTCGGACACGTTCGGAATCGACCACGGTTCGGAGCCATTGGCGATGGCGCCGTCGGAGAGCAGCAGCACCGGGGTGCGGTAGGTGAGCGCGATCCGTGCGGCTTCTACGGCGGTCGCGAAACAGTCGGCGGGGGAGCGGGGCGCGAGCACCGCGACGGGGGATTCACCATTGCGGCCGTAGAGCGCCTGCAGGAGGTCGGCCTGTTCGGTCTTGGTCGGCAGCCCGGTGGACGGGCCGCCGCGTTGCACATCGATGACCACCAGCGGCAGTTCCGTCATCACCGCGAGTCCGATGGTTTCGCTCTTGAGCGCCAATCCAGGGCCAGAGGTGCTGGTGACCCCGAGCGCGCCGCCGAGCGCGGCACCGAGCGCGGCACCGATACCGGCGATCTCGTCCTCGGCCTGGAAGGTGGTGACGTCGAAGTTCTTGTGTTTGCTCAGCTCGTGCAGGATGTCCGAGGCGGGCGTGATCGGGTAGGTGCCGAGGAAGACGGGCAGGCCGGCCAGCTGTCCGGCGGTCACCAGTCCGTACGCGAGTGCGGTGTTGCCGGTGATCTGCCGATAGGTGCCCGGCGGCAGCGCCGCGGGGGCGACCTCGTAGGTGGTGGCGAAGGCCTCGGTGGTCTCGCCGTAGTTCCAGCCGGCGCGCAGTGCGAGCAGGTTCGCCTCGGCGATATCGGGTGTGGCGGCGAACTTCTCCTGGACGAACTGCTCGGTGCCGTCGATCGGGCGGCCGTACATCCATGAGATCAGCCCGAGCGCGAACATGTTCTTCGCGCGCTGGCCGTCTTTCTTGCCGACGCCGGTGGGCTCGGTGGCGCCCAGGGTCAGCGAGGTCATCGGAACCCGGTGCACCACGAAATCCGACAGGGAGTCGTCATCGAGGGGGTCGGTGGCGTAGCCGACCTTGGCCAGGGTGCGTTTGGTGAACTCGTCGGTGTTCACAATGACGGTGGCGCCGCGCGGCAGGTCCTCTACATTGGCCTTCAGGGCCGCCGGGTTCATCGCCACCAGCACGTCGGGCTGGTCGCCCGCGGTGAGGATGTCGTAGTCGGCGATCTGGATCTGGAAGGACGAAACGCCCGGTAGCGTGCCCTGTGGCGCGCGAATTTCCGCGGGAAAGTTGGGCTGGGTGGCGAGGTCGTTGCCGAATGCGGCCGCTTCGTGCGTGAAACGGTCACCCGTGAGCTGCATTCCGTCCCCGGAGTCCCCGGCGAACCGAATTACGACCTTTTCCAATTTCGCTGTGCCGACATCATTTTGGTGCGAAACCATATGCCTGCTTCACTTCCTCGTCGGTGAGAGGGTGCCAATGGCCAACCTACTCCGCCGCGCAGGCGATTGAACGTGAAGCGCGCGGTCCGATAGGAATTGTTCGGTGCGACCATGGTGAGCAGGTGCTCGAGGGAAATGGCGCTCAGGCGAACAGGGACAGTTGTTCGTCGGTCGTGGGCGGGCGCTGTGGCGGCGCCTGCGGTTGCGGAGGTTGCTCGCGGGTCAGGCCGTGCTGTTGCAGCAGCGGCCGGGTGCGTTCGCGCAGCCAGGTCGAGTACTCGGGCGTGACATAGGCGCCGCGGCCGTACAGCTGCCGGTAGCGGCGCAGCAGCGCTGGGTGGGCTTCGGCCAGCCAGCCGAGGAACCAGCCGCGGGTGCTGCCGCGCAGGTGCATCGGGAACGCGATGGCCGAAGCGGCTCCCGCTGCGGCGATCTCGCCGAACAGCTCGTCGAGGTGGGCTTTGCTGTCGGTGAGGTAGGGAATCACCGGCGCCACCATGACATTCACGTCGAATCCGGCGTCGGCCAGTGCACGCACCAGGTCCAGGCGCGCCGTCGGTGACGGCGTGCCCGTCTCGAGACTGTGGTGCAGATCGAGGTCGAGGATCGCGACGGACACCGCCACACTCACCCGAACCTGGCGCGCCGCCAGTGTCAGCAGCGGCAGATCGCGGCGCAGCAGGGTGCCTTTGGTCAGAATGGAGAACGGCGTGCCGGAATCGGTGAGTGCGCGAATGATTCCCGGCATCAATCGATATCGGCCCTCGGCGCGTTGATAAGGATCGGTATTGGTGCCGAGCGCGACCGGTTCCTGATGCCAGGACCGTCTACCGAGTTCCTTGCGCAGCACCGCGGCGATATTGGTCTTCACCACGATCTGCGAATCGAAATCGCGGCCCGCGTCCAGCTCCAGATACTCGTGCGTGCCGCGTGCGAAGCAATAGCGGCAGGCGTGCGAGCAGCCGCGCATCGGATTGATCGTCCAATGGAACGGTAGGTTCGCACCCTCTGGCATCTTGTTCAGTGCGCTTTTGCACAGCACCTCGTGAAAGGTGATGCCGTCGAATTCCGGTGTTTGCACGGTGCGCACGAAGTCGGCCCGGTCCAGACCGGGCAAGGCGCCGTCGTCGGCGTCCAGGGTTTGGCTTTGCCACCGCACCCCTTCAGTCGAACATGCGTTCTAATGCATGTCAAGCGACGAGGGTCAAGCGATCTGCCTGGTGTTGGGCGGCGTCAGCTGGGCCGGAGCGGCGAAGAAGGTCACCAGATCGCGCACGGTTTCGTCGATGGGGCGCGGTTGGTAGTCGATTTCCCGCGTCGCTTTGTCGTGGTCGACGATGGGCGCCGAGAGCAGTGCGCCGAGTGCGGCGCGCGACATGATGTCGGTGCCGAGCATCTTGCCGATCGGCTCCAGCACCGGAATGAGGCCGCCGACGAGGCGGGGCGAGATGGTGAATTTCGGGCCCTTTTTGCCGCCGTGGCCTGCCGCGAGGCGACACAGGTCGAGCATCGAGATCATCGATCCGCCGAGCAGGTAGTTCTCGCCGGTGCGCCCGCGCTCCGAGGCAAGGATCAGGCCCTGTGCCACGTCGCGTACGTCGACGAGGTCGAAGCTGCCGCCGATCATCGCGGGCACCCGGCCGCGCGCGGCGTCCTTGAGGGTGCGATTGATGCGCGAGAGCGGGGTGCTGTGGTCTACCGGGCCGAACACGCCGGTGGGATTGCAGATCACCGCGTCGAGGCCCTTGTCGATCACCTTGCGCAGTTCGACCTCGCCCGCCCATTTGGAGCGGTCGTAGACGGGCAGGCTGTCCGCGGTGGAGCGCGGTGAGCCCTCGTCGATGCGGCCGCCGCAGCTGTACTGGTTGAAGGCGTGGATGGAGCTGGCATGCACCATCCGGCGCACGCCGAGGTCGAGCGCGGCCTCGGCGACCACGCGGACACCCTCGGTGTTCACCTTCCATGCCAGGTCGTTCTTCTCGGCCAGGGTGATCACGGCGACCAGGTGGTACACGATCTCCGCGCCTGCGAGCACGGTGTGCATCGACTCCGGATCCAGCACGTTGCCCGACATCCAGGTGACGCGGGGATCCGCGGGGCCCTCGGGGACCACGCGGTCGATGGCGACGACTTCGTGCCCGCGCCCGACGAGCAGGCTGAGCAGGTTCGTGCCAAGGTAGCCGGCTGCGCCGGTCACTGCGACCTTCATGGCACCGAGAATATAGAACTTGTTCTAATTTGCAACACGTTCCAGTTCCTTCTCGGCGGCGATCGGTTCGTTTCCGGGGGCCTGTTGGGCTCGAAACTTGCCGGTAGGGTCCGCTATATTGGGCCCATCCGTGGCGGCGTTGTCGCTCGGGCAGGGAGTTGACGTACGACCGAGCCAAGTGCACGAAACTGATGTTCACGATGATTGGGGGGCAGCTCGATGAGTGATTTCTCGATGGATACCGAAGGGGTTGCGGCATTCGCCGCGACGAATGCCGGGATCGCCGGTGAGATCGCGGGGGCGGGCAATTTAGACGCGGTCGGCAATGTCGTCGCGATGACGCCGGTCTTCGGATTGATCGGCGCCGACTATCTGGTGGCGTTCGCCGCCGCGCAGGTGTTGCAGGCCAGGGATATCAATGATCTCTCGGGGAAGTACGCCAAGTTGTCGGAGGCCACCTTCAGCACGGTTGCCACCATCAACAGCACCGATCTCGGCAACGCGGGCTCGATGGCGTCGCTCGGCAACCAGATCGGAGGCGCGGTATGAAGCCACTGGACACGGCGAATTCGGGTGTCATCGCACCCGCCGACCAGACCGCGAGCGCGGTCGATCACGCCGCGGGCGCAGCACAGCAGTCGGTGATCAACGCCGCGCAGAGCGCACCGTCGCAGGGTCTGATCGACGTGCCGTTGGGGCAATTGCCCGCCGACATGCCGCCGATCGAGGCGCCCGAGTTCTATCTGGCGCGCAAGATCAGCGAAGACTCGCAGACCCTCGGCGCCGCCCCGGCCGGGATGCCGGGCCTGTCCGGCAATCCGGCATCCGACCCGAACGACATCCTCGCCGGCATTCCGTCGGACGTGTCGAGCATGCTCGACAGCGCCAACGCGGCGATCGGTCACGCAGCGGCTCCCGTCCTCGGCGCGGCGCAGGGCGTGCTCGGTCAGGCCCATGGCGCGCTCGGTGGTGGCGCTGGTGCGGCGGCTGCCGCAACTCCGGCTGCCGCGGCAGTGCCGGATATATCCGCACTGCCCGCACTGCCCGCCGATCCGGTCGCGGCGTTGATGAGCGGATTGTCCTTGCCCGCACTGCCCGGCGTCGACATGCTGTTCAAACCGATCCTGGATCTGCTCGGCAGCTTCGGCACCGGCATCCTCGGCGCCATCGACCCGACCAAGATTCTGGCCGAGTCCTCCAAGGTCATCGAATCGGCGATGCAGGTAGGCAAGGGCAGCATGGCGACCGTCGACCAGCTGTGGCAAGGGCAGGCAGCGCGCAATGCGCAGGTCGCGGGACAGAAGGCGAACACCGAGGGGCAGGACACCAGCCAGCGCGGCTTCGACATCTCCGATCTGACCACGAAGGCCGCCGCAGTGGTGCAGCAGGGCAACGTGCAGCTGACCGGGATCGCGACCTCGTTCGCCACCCAGGCCGCTGCGCTCGCGCCGCTGATCCTGACCCCGCCCGCGCAGGCTTCGCTGATCGCCACTGCCACCGAGCATCTCGGGCAAGCGGTAGGCGTTGCCAATGCGACCCGCGGCGACCTGGCCGGCAAGACGGCCGAGCTGACCGGCCTGGTGAACCAGCTGATCGCACCGGGCGGTTTGCCGCAGCCGCAAGAAGTGGCGCAAGCGGTGATGCAGAACATCGGTGAGCCGATCATGGCTCAGGCCCAGGAAGTCGCGCAGGACACCGGGACCAAAGCGGCCAGCGCGCTCGACACGGGCGGCTCAGGTCTCGGCGCCTCGACGAATCCGGCCTCGGCGAGTCCGAGTTCGCCGGGCGCAGCGGGCTCGCCGAGCGGCGCGATCGGTTCGCCGAGCCGCTCCGGCAGCCCGAGCCGTTCCGGCTCGCCGAGCAGCCCGAGCTCACCTTCGACGCCGAAGGCGGGTGGATTGCCCGGCGCCACGGTGCCGCCCGCGCTGCGGCCGGTCGCGGGTATGCCGGGTTCGTCGCTCGGTTCCGGCTCGAGCACCACCCCGGCCGGAGCAGGCAACTCCAACTTCATGGGCGGTGGCGCTCCCGCCGCGGCAGGGCAGCGCGGCAGTGACAACGACGAACACTCGCGCAACGTGGACCCGTACCAGAGCCGCACCGGCAACGACGACCTCACGGGGCCGCTCGGTGAGTCCACGCCGGACGTCATCGGTGCGACGCATTCGGACGAGATGGTCAGCTCCGACTACGAGCAGGACCAGTTCTGAGCCGGCGCCGGCACGGCATCTCGCGATAGTGCCTACCTCCCGGCCGCGGGAGGTAGGCACAGTTATCGACGAGCTGGGTGGTCGGCCAAAAGCTGGACGGAACCCGCCAGGTTTCCTCGGGCATGGGTGGGAACACCGTTTGCCATCGGAACGCTACCGGCCGCCGTCGCGAGAATTGGGGAGGCCGGTAGCCTCGTGGACTGCGATCAACCCTGCACGAAGGAGTCCACGAGTTTGCGGTACAGGTCGCCGAAACGTTGACGTGCGGCCTTCTGCTCGCTGGTCAGGCCGTCGGTGAGATCCGGGGCATACATGATCACGTGCACGTCCTGGTCCGGCTGCTGCGGCATGACATCGATGATCTGGGTGCCCTGATCGGTGGCGCTCGGCATGCCGAGATCCAGCGTCGCCAATGCCCTGATCTCGGCAAGCGCCGCGTTCAGCACAACCGGCGAGACCGTCCCGTTCAGTCGTTGCGGCGGCGTAGTGGGGACCCGATCGGCGGCCGTGGCGTCCGGCGTCTTGATCGCGCGGCCGTCGGGGTACACCTCCAGCGCCGGGCGCAGGTCGATGCGGCTCTGCCAGCCGCTGGGCATGGTCGTCAGCGTGAGCAGGGCGACGGCGGGCACCGCGGGCGTTGGTGCATCCGGTGCCGGCTCGGCCGAGGCGACGCCCCAGCTGCCCGCAAGTGCCACTACGAGAATCAGCAGTGCCGATGTCATTTTTCGCATGAAATCCCCATCTTCGGTGTGCCCCGGGCAATTCGACATCGATCATTACAGCGTGCCGAATTGCGGCGGCCCTACCCGGCTGCCGTGTCGAGCATCCGGTGCCGGGCAGAGTTGTTGTCGGAGTGGTTCGTTCAGCGCAGCCCAGGCGGATTGTTCAGGTCCGGCGCGGAATACGTGTTGCAGGCGTTGACCTCACCGGTGCGGTAGCCGGTGAGGAACCACTTCTGGCGCTGATCGGAGGATCCGTGAGTCCAGGCTTCCGGGTTCACCCGGCCCTGCGCCGCACGCTGGATGCGGTCATCGCCGACCGCGGACGCGGCAGAGAGCCCATCGCGAATGTCGTTGTCGGACAGCGGCTTCAGGAACGGCCGATCACCGCCAGGTGCGGGCAACTTGTCGGCGAAATGTGCCCAGATGCCCGCGTAGCAGTCGGCCTGCAGTTCGGTACGCACCGCTCCGGACTCGGGCCCGCGCGGATCACGTTGGGCGCGACCGATATCGCCGAGCAGGTTCTGGATGTGGTGGCCGAATTCGTGCGCTACCACGTATTCCTGAGCGAGCGGGCCGCTGCTGGCGCCGAATCGGTCGACGAGTTCCCGGAAGAAGCTGATGTCGAAGTAGGCGGTCATATCGGCCGGGCAATAGAACGGGCCGACCGCGCTGGTCGCATTGCCGCAGCCGGTCGAGACCGCGCCCGAGAACGGCACCACCTTCGGGTCGACATAGCGCTGGCCGGTCTGCTTCGGCAGTTCGGTTTGCCACACCGCGTCCAGGCTCTCCACGGTGAGTGCGACCCGGCAGTCGACGTACTTGTTTGCGCTCGCGCTATCCGTGCAGCGCTCCGGGATGCGGCCGGCGCCCGGTTGTACCTGGGCGTTCTCGGCGCCGGTGAAATTGCCGAGCACCGAGCCGGGATCGCCGCCCAACAGCAGCGTCAGTACCAGCAGGACAAGACCACCGGCGCCGCCGCCCAGCGCGATCTTGCCGCCTCTGCCCGGGCCGCCGCCCCATGAAACCCGATCCGGGTCGATCTGCCTGCCCTCGTTGAAGGTCATCGTCGTCGCTCTCTGTGTTATCGGCCCGCAGGCGCGGCGTTGTCTAGAGCTTGGCATGGACAGGGCGATATCGGTTTCCCCTCGACTAACGTGTCTCATCACGATCTCGTGATTCCACGCCTGCAGGTTGATTCGACCCTGTGCGGCGCGCTGGATCCGGTCGTCGTCGTCGACGGCGGGTGCGGCGGAGTTCGCGGATGGCGTTGTCGGACAGCGGCTTCAGGAGCGGCGGATTGCCACCACCGGCGCGTTTGAGCCAGCGCGAACTCTTGTGCCCGGTCGGTCCGATTGCTAAATTCTTTCGACTGCGGGATGAATTATCTGCCAGGGGGTCAGATGTGGGCTCTGCGAGTAGATTCTGTTCTTGGATAGTCGAGTCCAGATGACTTTCAATAACGGTGTTGAAACCTACCCATGTATCATCGAGGTTACCGGTTGGTCCTGCACTCCTACGCCAATTGACGGTGATAAAATGGGGGAGACATAGTGTCGTCACGATACGGGTTAATGCTTTGGCAGACCGTGCTGCAGCATTCCGCAGCCAATTGCGTATGCTGCTGCGCCGACATCCATTCAACCTGATAATATATCCATGTTTGCCCTGGTAGGGATCTTGGCGGTATTCTTTGTCCGTCGTTCGGTCTGGAAATTATGGCGCTCTATCGGCGGGTCCAAAGTGAACAATCTACACAAGCCGGTTTGATCTGGAGACGCCGTGGTCGAGCAGCGGCACCATAATCGTTCTGTGTGATTGTCGAGGCTGATGCAGTTATCTGCGGCTGCAGCCGCAGATTTGATTGATCATCTGGTCGTGTCGCCGCTGTCTCCTCTCGTTACGGTCGGTTCCGGCGCAATCGGGTTGGGCAACTCCAGGGTCTTTGTTTCCTGGCCCGAAACGGGAAGGCGGATGTCGGTTTCCGCCCGACGAACATTCTCACTACGATGGGCGGGGCGACGAACGGTTCGACTGCGTGGCGTGTCTGCCGCGCAGACACCGGCGGGTAGCAGCGGCGATATCGGTTTCCGGCTCGGCAACCCGGCTGGCTACGATGGCTACCGCACCTGGCCATTGCCTGCCGGTGCCGAAAGTCGTCGAAAGGAATCCAGTGCTGCGCACCCACTTGGCTGGTTCGCTGCGAAGCGAGCACGCCGGTCAGACCGTCACCCTCACCGGTTGGGTGGCCCGGCGACGTGACCATGGTGGCGTGATCTTCATCGATCTGCGCGATGCGTCGGGTGTGGCGCAGGCGGTGTTCCGCGAGGGCGAGCCCGCCGCGCAGGCACACCGGCTACGCGCCGAGTATTGCGTCCGGGTCACCGGCGTGGTCGAGCTGCGGCCGGACGGTAACGAGAACCCGGAGCTGCCGACCGGCGGCATCGAGGTGAACGTCACCGAGCTCGAGGTGCTCAACGAGAGCGCCCCGCTGCCGTTCCAGCTCGATGAGCAGCCTGGTGACGAGGCCCGCCTCAAGTACCGCTACCTCGACCTGCGTCGTGAGACGCCGGGTAAGGCCATTCGCCTGCGGTCGAAGGTCAACGCCGCCGCCCGCGCGGTGCTGGCTTCCCACGAGTTCATCGAGGTGGAGACCCCGACGCTGACCCGCTCGACGCCCGAAGGCGCTCGCGACTTCGTGGTGCCCGCGCGTTTGCAGCCCGGCAGCTTCTACGCACTGCCGCAGAGCCCGCAGCTGTTCAAGCAGCTGCTCATGGTCGGTGGGATCGAGCGGTACTACCAGATCGCCCGCTGCTACCGCGACGAGGATTTCCGCGCCGATCGTCAGCCCGAGTTCACCCAGCTCGACCTCGAGATGAGCTTCGTGCGCCAGGAGGACGTGATCCTGGTCGCCGAGGAGATCCTGGCGGCGCTGTGGCAGCTGGTCGGCTACGAGATCCCCTTCCCGATTCCACACATGACCTACGCGGAGGCGATGCGTCGCTTCGGTAGCGACAAGCCGGATCTGCGGTTCGGTGTCGAGATCACCGAGTGCGCGGAGTACTTCAAGGACACGCCTTTCCGGGTCTTCCAGGCCGAGTACGTCGGCGCGGTCGTGATGCCGGGCGGTGCGAGCCAGCCGCGGCGTCAGCTCGACGCATGGCAGGAATGGGCCAAGCAACGCGGCGCGAAGGGCCTGGCGTATGTGCTGGTGCAGGAGGACGGCACGCTCGGCGGTCCGGTCGCCAAGAACCTCAGCGAGTCCGAGCGCGATGGCCTCGCCAAGCACGTCGGCGCAGAGCCCGGTGACTGTGTGTTCTTCGCGGCCGGTCCGGCCAAGGCGCAGCGCGCGCTGCTCGGTGCGGCTCGCGGGGAGATCGCCCGCAAGGTCGGCCTGATCGACGAGAACGCGTGGGCCTTCGTCTGGATCGTGGACGCGCCGATGTTCGAGCCGACGGCCGATGCGACCGCGAGCGGCGATGTGGCGCTGGGTTATTCGGCCTGGACGGCGGTGCATCACGCGTTCACCTCGCCGAAGCCGGAGTCCATCGACACCTTCGACACCGATCCCGGCTCCGCGCTCGCCTACGCCTACGACATCGTCTGTAACGGCAACGAAATCGGCGGCGGCAGCATCCGTATTCACCGCAGGGATGTCCAGGAGCGGGTCTTCAAGGTGATGGGCATCAGCCATGAGGAGGCGCAGGAGAAGTTCGGATTCCTGTTGGATGCCTTCGCTTTCGGCGCGCCCCCGCACGGCGGTATCGCCTTCGGCTGGGACCGCATCACTGCGCTGCTCGCCGGGCTCGACTCGATCCGCGAGGTGATCGCCTTCCCGAAGACCGGCGGCGGCGTCGACCCGCTGACCGACGCGCCCGCGCCGATCACCCCGCAGCAGCGCAAGGAAGCCGGGCTCGACTTCAAACCGGAGAAGAAGAAGGCCCCCGAGGCGAAGGGCGACGATGCCACGGGCGAGCGCACCGTGGAGTAGTCCGCCTACTGCCCTTCAGTTGGTGCCCGTCACGGACTCAGCGGGTACTTCTCGCGTCGAGAAGGCGGGATTGCCGGATCTGCCGGGAAGTGCCCGCAGTGGCCGGACCGAAACCAGCCCCTGAACGGCATCGCCGACGTGGGGGTTGCGGACCGTATCGGGGAATGGCGGGCTCGACGGCACAGGCGGTACCTTCTGGTCAGTTTTCGATGTCGTTCGATCGACGCTGACCACCAGGGGATCCATTGCTGCACTTGCGTATGATCAGCCCACCCGATGTGACCGACAAGGTGATGTCGGTGCTGGCCGCGGATCCGGGCGTTACGCATGTGACGCTGGCGCGGGGTATCGCCGTCGAGCCTGCGGGGGATCTGGTGCAGGCCGATGTCGCGCGAGAGGCGGCCAACGATGTGCTGGCCGACCTCACCTCGCTCGGCATCACCCATTCCGGCGGCATCACTCTCGGACCAGTGGAGACCGTGCTCTCCGATGCCGGGGAGCGCGCGATCACGGAGGCGCCGGGCGATCCGACCGATGCGGTGGTGTGGGAGGAGCTGCTCAACCAGGTGCATGAGGAGTCGTCGCTCAACTCCACCTTCGTCGCCTTCCTCACCATCGCCTGTCTGCTCGCAGCCGTTGGTGTGGCGACGGACTCGCCGGTGACGATCGTCGGTGCGATGGTCGTCGGCCCGGAGTTCGGACCGCTGGCGGCGTTCGCAGTGGGGTTGGTGCGTCGTGATTTTCGGCTCGCGCGCCGTTCGGCGCTCGCGCTGGCGATCGGGTTCCCGGTGGCCATGCTGTTCACCCTGGCGGCGACGCTGGCCTGGGAGCAGTTCGGCTGGATCGACCTCGCAGGCATCGAGGACATCAAGAACGTCGACTTCATCTACGAGGTCGGTCCGTTTTCGCTCGTCGTCGCGCTGCTCGCCGGTGGGGCGGGGATGCTTTCGTTGGTCACCGCGAAATCGGCCGCCCTTATCGGGGTGTTCATTTCGGTGACGACGGTGCCCGCGGCCGGATTCGCCGTGGTCGCGGCCACCATGGGGGAATGGCGTATCGCGTTCATGTCGGCCGGCCAGCTGGCGGTGAATCTGGCGGGCATCGTGGTGGCCGGGGTGATCGTGCTGGAGATGCGCCCTCGCGCAGGCAGCGAGGGCGGACCCATATCGCGCTTCAAGCAGTGGGTCGGAATGCGGTCGCTGGTCGGCTAGCGACCGCACGCTCCAGTTTTCAGAGCGGCGCGACCATGCCGGCGGTCAGGGTGCGGTAGGCGAAGGTCACCGCGATAGTTGCCACCGGCGCGGCAACGAACAAACCGAGACCGCACAGAATCGTGCCGACGACGGTCAGCACCATGACCGCGAGAGCGAGCAACAGCACCGGCCCGGCATTGGTGACAACAAGGGTGGCGCTGGCCTTGATCGCGGCAAACGGGCCCAGATCCTGATCCACGACATAGTGCAGCGCGAACATGCACAGGAACCCGGCGATGACCCCCGGCAGGACACACAGCGCGAAACCGATCCCCGTGAGCACGAACGCCAGCAGTGCGGTCAGCAGCACATTGCCCGCGTTCACGAAGTGGAAGTACGACCCGAAAACCGGTTTGTAGCCGTCGGTTTCGTACAGCGCGCCACGGACGAGCGCGGCCTGGAGCAGCCAGATCCCGACCATCACGGCCAGGAAGATCAGCAGCACGGGCAGCATCGACGTCGGATTCGTGATCCGGACGACGAGGACGAACGCGAGATAGATGAGTACGCCGACCGCGGTGGTGCCGAGCCACGGCAGCGGATTCGCCCGGAACCTCTCCCAGCCGTAGCTCAACGCGTTGCCGACATCGAGACTGCGAGGAACGTTGTCAGCGGCTTGATAGCCGTAGGTCGGCAGCGGGCCGCCGGGCGGTGGCGGCATGATGCTGGGCGGTGGCGGTGTTGCGCCGGGGTAGGGCTGCATCCCGGGCGGCGGCATCTTGCCGGGCTGGGGACCCGCCGGACCGGTCCCCGGCGGACCGTAGGTCGGCTGGTGCGGCGCAGGCGGTTGTTGAGGGGGTGGGGCCTGCGGCATCGGAGCCGCCGCGGGCGGTGGCTCCACCGGTTCGCTGCCGTACTGCGCCGCGCCCGGGCCCTCGAACTGCGGGTACCCGGCGGGACCCGCCATCTCGTGGCGGCCGTGCTCGGTGCCGGTGCCGGCGCTCGGCGACTGCGGGTCGGAGCTTTCGTGCTGACCCTGCGCGGCGAACTTCTCGCCACCGCTGTGCTCGGGAGACTCGCCAGCTGGATCGTTCGGTGTGGATGACGGTGTGTCGGCCATTGTCGTAGACCTTTCGACGCAACTGGTTTGCGGTGTGGCGCACGGCAGTTGACGATGAGAAAACCGGACGCGCGCAATGGTGTCAAGCAAGGAGCGCTCGTTCCGCAACCTCGACCGAGACACGCCGAACGACGCGGAAAGGTTGTGTAACTGCTCGCTAGAAGTGACCCGGTGCGAGTAGCTTGAATGGCGATGACCGCACTATTGGCCGAACGCGCCGCCGAAGTCGTGTCCGCAGCGCAACAGTTGCTTACCAAGCGAATGGGTGCTCCGGTGAAGCTGAGCGATCCGATCGAGCTCAGCGGCAGTGGCAGGACAACAGTCCTACGCGTACGTGTTTCAGAGAACGCCTTTTCGTTGCCACGAACGCTGATTGTCAAGCAGGTCCGTGGCTCCGCAGAGGATCGCCGCACCGGAGGGCTAGCGCCCGGTGTGGCCAGCATCGACTCCGCATTCCTACGCGAAGCGGTGTCCTACCAGTTCACGACTGCGCTCAGTCGCGAGCAACGACCCGGCGCGTACCTGATAGCGCACAGCCTGCCCGACCGGTTGCTCATCCTCAGCGACCTCGGTGACAACGCCAGCATCACCGCAGTCCTGCAGTCCGGCTCGGAGCCTGCGACCCGTAACGGGTTGATGGCCTTCGCGCAGGCGCTCGGCAGAATGCATGCGGCAACTGTTGGGCGCGAGGCGGATTTCGTCGCGCTGCTGCGCCGCGTCGATGTGGTGCACCGGGTCGACGGCATCGCGCAGCAGGCCGAGGCCGCAATCTCCGAGGTGCCCGGCATGCTGCAGCGCGAGCTCGGCATCGAGGTGCCCGGTGAGATCGCTGAGCGGATCGTGCGTGGTAACCGCCTGTTCTCCGCGGGGCGTTTCCGCGCCTTCAGTCCCTCGGATCTGTGCCCGGACAATGTCATCCTGAACGAGGAGGGCGCGCGGTTCCTCGACTACGAATGGGGCGGTTTCCGTGATGCCACCCTCGACATCGCCTACGCGCTGGTGTCTTTCCCTGGATGCCTGTGCGACTTCGAACTGTCCCGCGAACGCGCACAGCAGATGGTAGAGGCGTGGCGTTCGGAGGTCGTCGGCGTCTGGCAGGCACTGGCCGACGACGACGTGCTCGCCGAGCGCATCCTGGAGGCCCGCCTGATCTGGGTGTGGCTGTCGACCTATTGGTTCCTGCCCGCGGACCATGCCCGCATCGCCGCGGCTCGCGAGCACGGGCTCTCGGTGCCGCGCTCGGAGGCATTGATCAACCGTTGGGCGGCGCTGGCCGAGGACGCCCGCTGCACGGGTGACGATGCTGTCGGCGACTTCGCCGAGGATGTCTCGGCCATGCTCGAAGAGCGCTGGTCCGAGTAACCGACCGGTCCGAACAGGTCTGGACCGAACAGGATTCGTCCGGTGCATGCCGGATTCGATATGTGGGGCATTCGAAGACGGTGCCGTGGTCACGGGTCGAGTTCGGCCGCACGTTTTTCCAGATAGGCGCGTTCGACGGTGTTCTCGGTCAGCAGCAGCGCCCGTTCATAGGCCGTCGCGGCATCTGCGGTGCGGCCGAGCCGGGCGAGGAACGCCGCTCGAGCGGCCTCCAGGTAGCCGTAGGTGGCCAGGGCGGGCTCGGCGGCAAGGTCGTTCAGCAGGGCGAGCGCGCGGCTCGGATTGCCGGAAAGCCCGACCGCCACCGCATAATTCAGGCGGGCCACCGGGGACGGCCACTCCCGAAGCAGCAGAACATACAGACCGGTGATTTCCCGCCAGTCGGTCTGTTCCCAGCTCGGCGCCTCATCGTGCACCGCTGCGATCGCGGCCTGCAGCGTGTACCGGTCAGTATGTGGCAGCGCGTGTTTCACCAATGCGACGCCCTCGGCGATGGCCGCACGGTCCCACCGGGCACGGTCCTGATGTTCGAGGGTGCACAGTTCGCCGTCCGCGGTCACGCGTGCCGCCCTGCGGGCGTCGGTGAGCAGGATCAGTGCCAGCAGACCGGTCATCGACGGATCGTCGGGCACCAGCGCATGCATCATCCGCGCCAATTGCAGTGCGCGCTCGACGAGATCGGCACGGACGAGCGCATCGCCGGACGGCGCGGTGTGGCCGGTGGTGAACAACAGATGGATGACAGCGCAGATGGCGTCGAGGCGTTGCGGCAGTTCCCGCACCGACGGCACCCGATAGGGGATGCCTGCCAGCGCAATCTTCTTCTTGGCGCGCGTGATTCGCGCCGCCATGGTCGACTCGCTGAGCAGGAAGGCGCGTGCGACCTCAGGGGTGGTGATGCCGCAGACCAGGCGCAGGGTGAGCGCCACCTGAGCCTCGCGGGCCAGCGCCGGGTGGCAGCAGGTGCTGATCAGCCGGAGTCGGTCGTCGGGGATATCGGTGGCGGCGTCGACAGCGGCGAGTGCGAGATCGGCTGTGTCGCCTTCGACGTGGTCGGTGACCAGCAGCGGCAGGCTGCGCTGCATGGTCGAATTGCGGCGTAGCAGATCGAGGCCGCGACGCCGGGCGACGGTGGTGAGCCAGGCACCGGGTTTCGCAGGCACGCCGTCGGCCGCCCACTCCGTGAGCGCCTTGGCGTAGGCGTCCTGCACGCACTCCTCGGCCAGATCGAAATCGCGGACCAGCCGCACCGTCGCGGCGAGCACGAAGGCCCATTCGCGACGGTGCGCCTGCTCGACGGCCGCGGCTGCCCGCTCGGCCGCGGGGGTGTGGATCGACATCGACCGCCCGTTCCCTGCCTGCGCTCGGTCTATTCGAACACCATGATCGGGCGCACCTCGACACCGCCGAATCGGGCGGGCACCTGCTTGGCCAGTGCGATCGCGGCATCCAGATCAGGAGCCTCGAGCAGGTAGTAGCCGCCGAGCGCCTCCTTGGCCTCGCCGAACGGCGCGTCGGTCACGGTGAAATCGCCGTTGTCGTTCTTGCGTATCGAGGTGGCGGTGGGGGTCGGCTGCAGGGCGTTTCCGCCTTGTAGCGCATCGCCCGCGATCTCCTGGAACGTCACGTGGTCCTGGTAGACCGCGCCCATGACTTCCTGTGAGGCGGTCGCGTAGGCATTCTCGTCTTCATAGATCAGCACCAGATACTGGCTCATGACAGCGCTCCTTCGATGGCGGAACCCGCCGTTCGGGTCCCGTACTCATCCCGACGAGCGAGTTCGACGGAAATCGACAACCGTCGGAAAAGAATTCTGCCCCGATTCGTGGTTCGCGTATCGCGACTTGCCGGGTGAATCTCGGCGTGACGGTTGTCAGGGCAGCAGTGCCGGACGTGGTTCGATGCGGCCGCCGGAGCGGACGGCGTAGGAGGCGCCGTGGCGGACGCCGGAATTCGGGTCCGCGACATCGGTGAGATAGAACCAGTCCATCTGGGTCTGGTCGGGGTTGACCTCGAGCACGCCGTAGCCGTGCGAATCCAGTTCGACGTAGCGCAGGTGGTGGTTGATGCCCTTGATCGACTCTTCCACCGGCACCGCGACCGTGCGTGGTGGCGCCTTCATGATTTCGCCGAGACTCGAGGAGGTGACGGAGGGGACGACGAATTCCGCGCCGACGGTCGGTCCGCCCGGGTAGTTCGCGGCGTCGACGGGCAGATCTGCGGCCCAGGAGGAGTGGATGTCGCCGGTCAGGAAGACCACATCACCGACCTGCTGGTCGGTGATCGCGCGGAACAGCCGCTGCCGGTCGGCGGTGTAGCCGTCCCACTGGTCGCTGTTGGCCGGAATGCCCGCCTGCGGCACGCCCATCATGGTCGTGACGGCCGCGGTGGTGGACGGCTCCAGGGGCGGGAACACCAACGGTGCGATCATCACCGAGTTGCCGACCAGTTTCCAGCGCACCGGTGCGGACGCCAAACCGGCGGTGAGCCACTCCATTTGCGCCTTGCCGGTGATGGTGCGCGCCGGGTTGTCCATCTCGCGCCAGCCCGCGCCGGGCTTCGACTCCTGATCGCGGTAGCTGCGCAGGTCGAGCATCGACAGTTCGGCGAGGGTGCCGAAACGCAGCCGCCGGTAGATCTGCACGTCGGCGCCGGAGCCGCTGGTGCGGACCGGCATCCACTCCAGGTAGGCGCGGGCCGACGCCGCGCGCCGGTCCTGCCAGTCGCCCTGGAGGGCGGGGTTGTGGTGGCTGGAGCCGCCGGACCAGGAGTTGTCGGCGGCCTCGTGATCGTCCCAGGTGCAGATGAACGGCACGAGCGCATGCAGGCCCATCAGGTCCGGATCGGTCTTGTACTGCGCGTGTCGGATCCGATAGTCGGCCAGTGTGACGATCTCGTTCGCGGGGTCGTGCGGGCGGACCGAGCCGTTGCGGCCGCCGTACTCGCCGTACCCGTACTCGTAAATGTAGTCGCCGAGGTGCACGATCGCGTCGAGATCGGTACGCGCCGCCAGGTGCCGGTAGGCGCCGAAGTATCCGGCCTCCCAGTTCGCGCAGGAGACCACGCCGAACCGCAGGCGGTCGGGGGTGGCCGAGGCGGCGGGTGCGGTGCAGGTGCGCCCGACCGGTGAGGTCACCCCGAACGCGGTGAAGCGGTAGTAATAGCGGGTGCCGGGTGCGAGCCCGCTCACGTCGATCTTGACGGTGTGATCGGAATCCGCTGTGGCCGTGGCGGTTCCGGCTGCGACGAGCGAGGTGAACCGCTCGTCGGCGGCGACCTCCCAGCGCACTGCCGCTGCTTCGCCGACACCAGAACCCGGTGTCGCGGCATCGGATACGGTGACGCGGGTCCACAGGATCACCCCGTCGGGCAGCGGATCGCCGGAGGCAACGCCATGCCGGAACACCGGTTCGGCAGCGCCGCGCGCCGGTGCGGCGACCACCAGCGTGGTGGCGGCGGCCGCTGCTGCAGCGCCACCCTTCAGCAGGGTGCGCCGGGCGAGGGATCCGGGGGAGCCGGGGTGTGAAACGACCGTGTTTTCAGCCACGGGTAGTGATCACATCCGATGTCCGGTCGACACGCAAATCGGACCGCCCGACGTCACAGTGAACATCGAGGAAACGGCTGCGCTGTGGCGTTGTCGGTGCGTCTCGGTAACCTGCTCAGCGTGAGCGAAGGCCTGTTCGACGTGCCCGGCGATGCCGCGCCGACGGAGCACACCATCGATAGTGTGGTGCGCCGCGATGCGGGCGCCCCGCTTGCCGTGCGGATGCGGCCCGCCGCGCTGGACGAAGTGGTCGGCCAGCAGCATCTGCTCGGCCCGGGGTCACCACTGCGGCGGTTGATCGAGGGTTCGGGCGCGGCGTCGGTGCTGCTGTACGGGCCGCCGGGCACCGGGAAGACCACCCTCGCCTCGCTGATTTCGCAGTCCACCGGCCGGCGCTTCGAGGCCCTGTCGGCCTTGTCGGCGGGGGTGAAAGAGGTTCGCGCGGTCATCGATGTGGCGCGCCGCAGGCTCACTGCGGGCGAGCAGACCGTGCTGTTCATCGACGAGGTGCACCGCTTCTCCAAGACACAGCAGGATGCACTGCTGGCTGCGGTGGAGAACCGGATCGTGCTGCTGGTCGGCGCGACGACGGAGAATCCGTCCTTCTCGGTGGTATCGCCATTGCTGTCGCGCTCGCTGGTACTGCAGCTGCAGTCTCTCACCGAGGCCGATATCCGTCTGGTGCTGGAACGCGCGATCGGCGATGAACGCGGCCTCAACGGCGAGTACAAGGTGACCGATGCCGCGCTCGATCACATCGTTCGCATCGCGGGCGGCGACGCCCGCCGTGCCTTGACCGCGCTGGAGGCGTCGGCCGAGTCGTCTCTGGACGGCGCTGTGGACGTGGATCTCGTCGAGGCCAGCGTCGATAAGGCCGCGGTGCGCTACGACCGTGCCGGCGACCAGCACTATGACGTGATCAGCGCCTTCATCAAGTCCATTCGCGGCTCCGATGTGGATGCCGCCCTGCACTACCTGGCGCGCATGCTCAGCGCGGGGGAGGATCCCCGCTTCATCGCCCGCCGTTTGATGATCCACGCCAGCGAAGACATCGGCATGGCCGACCCCACCGCATTGCAGACCGCGGCCGCCGCGGCCCAGGTCGTCCAGCTGGTTGGTCTGCCCGAGGGGCGACTCGCTTTAGCGCAGGCCACGATCCACCTCGCCACCGCCCCGAAATCGGGCGCCGTCATCGCCGCGATCGGCGCGGCCATGGCCGATGTCGCCGCGGGCAAGGCAGGCGCGGTGCCACCACACCTGCGTGACGGCCACTACGCGGGTGCCGCGAAGCTGGGCAACGCCCAGGGCTACAGGTACCCGCACGACAATCCGGATGGTGTTCTCGCGCAACAGTATCCGCCGGACGAACTGGTGGGCGTCGACTACTACCACCCGACCGATCACGGCGCGGAGCGTGACATCCAGGCTCGGGTGGGCCGGCTCCGGCGGATCGTGCGGGGTATGCGCACAGGCAAACGAGGCTAGGCACACGGTGGGCGTCGGCCTCGTCGTCGTGCCACGACCCCCCCGCGCGCCCCTGCCTGATCCAGGGCGGTGTCGATCTCGCGGACCCGGCCGCTCACGTCGCGGTGGCGACGATAGTCGCAGCGCTGATGCCAGGTGACCCTGCTCTGCATCCAGGGCCGCGCCACCACAGACATCGCCAGGGCGCTCGGCGCATCCGCCTATACCGTCCAGGCTCACCTCGAGTCGATCTTCGACAAGACCGCGGCCCGCATCCGTGGCGAACTCGTCGGCCAGGTATTCCTGGAGCATGACGCCCCGCGAGCCGGTCACCGACCCAGCCGCGGGCTGGTGGGTGAAGGGCATTGCGACATCGCCGACCGTGAGCCCTCGCTGGACAGGGCCCGTCTCGACTTCACGTACTCCGCGCCGGTACTCCGCGCGCAAACTCTCGAACCGCACCACTGCGCCGATTCGCCATGGCGATCATGCAGGTCTACCGCCTAGAGGCGATGACAGCGCGTTCGATGCAGCGGTATCAGCGTCCGACGAGGCGCGCGAGGTGATGAAGTGGTAGGCCGCGCTGGACCTGGTCGAACGCCGACGGGGTGGCCGGTTCGCCGGGATCGGCGGATGGTGGTGCGGACCACCCCGGTCCCTGAAAATTCGGATGCGGCACACCGGTAGGCTGGATACCTGTGCAGACCCACGAGATTCGACGGCGCTTCCTGGACCATTTCGTCCGTGCCGGCCATACCGAGGTGCCGAGTGCCTCGCTGATCCTGGCCGACCCGAACCTGCTGTTCGTCAACGCAGGCATGGTGCAGTTCGTTCCGTTCTTCCTCGGTCAGCAGACCCCGCCCTACGCGACCGCGACCAGCGTCCAGAAGTGCGTGCGCACCGGTGACATCGAAAACGTCGGCGTCACCACCCGGCACAACACCTTCTTCCAGATGGCGGGCAACTTCAGCTTCGGCGACTACTTCAAGCGCGAGGCGATCACCTTCGCCTGGTCGCTGCTGACCGGCAGCGTCGAGGACGGCGGCTACGGCTTCGATCCGCAACGACTGTGGGCCACTGTCTATCTCGACGACGACGAGGCGGAGCAGATCTGGCTCGAGGTCGGCGTGCCCGTCGAGCGCATCCAGCGCCGAGGCATGGCCGACAACTACTGGTCGATGGGCATCCCCGGCCCGTGCGGCCCGTGCTCGGAGATCTACTTCGACCGCGGCCCCGAATACGGCATCGAGGGCGGTCCCGAGGCCGACGAGGACCGCTATCTCGAAATCTGGAACCTCGTGTTCATGCAGAACGAGCGCGGCGCGGGCACCGGCAAGGACAACTTCGAGATCCTCGGCCCGCTGCCCAAGAAGAACATCGATACCGGTATGGGTGTCGAGCGCGTCGCGTTCCTGCTGCAGGGCGTGGACAACGTGTACGAGACCGATCTGCTGCGCCCGATCATCGACAAGGCCGAGGAACTGACCGGCCGGTCCTATGGCGTCACGCATGAGGACGACGTGCGCTTCCGCGTGATCGCCGACCACGCCCGCACCGGCGCCATGTTGATCGCCGACGGCGTCAACCCCGGCAACGACGGCCGCGGCTACGTGCTGCGCAGGCTGCTGCGCCGGATCGTGCGCTCGGCTCGGCTGCTCGGCGCGGAGAAGCCGGTCATGGGCGATTTCATGAAGGTCGTCAGCGACCTGATGTCCCCGTCCTACCCGGAGCTCGCCACCGATTTCCGCCGCATCGAGACCGTCGCGGTCGGCGAGGAGACAGCGTTCCTCAAGACGCTGAACACCGGCTCGACCCTGTTCGACAACACGGCCGCGGCCGTGAAGGCCAAGGGCAGCAACACCATTGCGGGCTCGGATGCCTTCACCCTGCACGACACCTACGGTTTCCCGATCGACCTCACCCTGGAGATGGCCGCCGAGGCCGGCCTCGCGGTGGACGAGGACGGATTCCGCTCGCTGATGGCCGAGCAGCGCAAGCGCGCCAAGGACGATGCGCAGGCCCGCAAGCACGCGCACGCCGATCTGTCGGTCTACAAGGAGCTCGTCGACCGTGGCGCCACCGAGTTCACCGGCTTCGACGAGCTGACCTCCGAGGCGCACGTGCTGGCGTTGATCGCCGACGGCGTCCGGGTTCCCGTCGCCACGGTCGGGCAGGACGTCGAGGTGATTCTCGATCGCAGCCCGCTGTACGCGGAGTCCGGTGGCCAGATCGCCGACCGCGGCTCGATCACCGCCGCCGGGGTGAAGCTGCGCGTGAACGATGTGCAGAAGATCGCCAAGAAGCTGTGGGTGCACAAGACCACCGTCGAGCAGGGCCAGCTCACCGAGGGCGATGTCGTGCTCGCGCAGGCCGATCCGGCTTGGCGGCGTGGCGCCACCCAGGGCCACTCCGGCACGCACATGGTGCACGCCGCGCTACGCCAGATCCTCGGCCCGAACGCGGTGCAGGCGGGCTCGCTGAACAAGCCCGGCTACCTGCGCTTCGACTTCAATTGGCAAGGGCAGCTTTCCGAGCAGCAGAAGAACGACATCGAGGCCGTGTCCAACGACGCGGTCGGCGCGGACTTCCCGGTGAACACCTTCGTCACCGACCTGACCAAGGCCAAGCAGATGGGCGCGATGGCGCTGTTCGGCGAGAACTATGGTGACGAAGTGCGCGTCGTGGAGATCGGGGGCCCGTTCTCGATGGAGCTGTGCGGTGGCACCCACGTGCAGCATTCCTCGCAGATCGGCCCGATCACGCTGCTCGGTGAGTCGTCGGTCGGTTCCGGTGTGCGTCGAGTCGAGGCGTTCGTCGGCCTCGACTCCTACAAGTACCTGGCCAAGGAGCGGGCGTTGCTCGCCGGTGTGGCGTCGTCGCTGAAGGTGCCGTCGGAAGAGGTGCCGGGTCGCGTCGAGCAGCTGGTGGAGCGGTTGAAGACGGCCGAGAAGGAACTCGAGCGCACCAAGGTCGCCGCGGTGCTGTCCGCTGCGGGCAAGTTCGTCGAAGAAGCCGAGCGGATCGGCAGCGTGCTGCTGGTCGCCGCCGCGGCACCCGAGGGCGTCACCGCGGGCGATCTGCGCACGCTCGCCACCGATATCCGTGGCCGATTCGGCAGCAGCCCGGCCATCGTGGTGCTGCTCGGCAACGCTGATGGCAAGGTGCCGTTCGTGGTGACCGTCAACAAGGCCGCCCAGGATCTCGGCTTCAAGGCGGGCGATCTGGTCGGCAGCTTCGGGCCGAGCATCGCCGGCCGCGGTGGCGGCAAGCCCGAGATGGCTCAGGGCGCGGGCTCGGATCCCTCAGGTATCGAAGTCGGCCTAGCTTCGGTCCGTGCTCGGGTGGTCGAACTCGCCGGGTGATGACCGACTCGGAGAGTCCCGGCGCCGAGCGGCCCGACGCGGCGACCGATCCCGGTCGCGGTAGGCGTATTGCCGTCGATGTCGGTAGTGTCCGGATCGGCGTCGCCGCCAGCGACCCGGACGGCATCCTCGCCACGCCCGTGGAAACTGTCCCTCGAGCCAAGCCGAATCCCCGCGGCGGCGGTCTGGCACCTGACATAGCCAGAATTGCCGAAATTGTGCGGGAATACGAAGCCGTCGAGGTCATCGTGGGTCTGCCGCGTACATTGCGCGGCGAAAAGGGCTCCGCGGCCACCCTGGCGATGGCGTTCGCGGATCATTTGCGGACCACGATTGCTCCCGTGCCTATCCGACTTTCCGACGAACGTTTGACTACGGTGTCAGCTGCACGTGCATTGCGGGACAGTGGAGTTCGCGCGCGTGGCCAGCGGCAGGTGATCGATCAGGCGGCGGCCGTATCGATCCTGCAAGGATGGTTGGACGAACGGAGTGCGGTGTTGAGGTCGGTCGAAAACGCGTCTGATGTGCCGCAGCAGCGGCATGGAGCGGTGCGTCCCGCGTCGTCCGGGGACGATGCATGACGGATCGATGGACGCAGGCCGAGGAACGCTTTCGGCAGCGTGAGGTCGAGTCTCGCCGCTATAAGCGAGACGACGCCGCCTGGGCTGCCTACGAGGACGACACGACGGTCATCCCGCGCTACACCGACGAGGAGCCGCTGGAGCCGCCTGCGTCGACCCGTGGCGGTGGCCAGCGGCCGCGCCGCGCCGCGCCGGAGCGTGACGATGAGGACTTGCCGGAGCCACGGCGGCCACGTGGCCGTCGTTCGGAACCCCGCGCCGAGTCGCGGTCGGCGAACTCGCGCGGTGGATCGCGGCGGCGGGGCACCCGTGTCGCGTCACGCAAAGCGGCCGAGCGCAAGCGTCGTCGGCGGAATCTGTGGGCCATCGCAAGCGTGTTCGTGCTGCTGTTCGTCGTCGCCGCGGGCTTCGCAGGCTACAAGTGGGTGAAATCCGCCTTCGGCCCCGCCGAGGACTACGCGGGACCGGCTGGGCCGCTGGTGGTGGTGCAGGTGCAACCGGGCGACACCTCCAACCAGATCGCGAACGCGATGGTGGCCAAGGGCGTCGTCGCGAGCAGTGCCGCGTTCATCGAAGCGGCCGTGCGGAATTCGAACATGAACGCGGTGCAGCCCGGCTACTACGCGATACCGAGCCACGTTCCCGCCATGCAGGCGGTGACAGCACTGGTCGGCAAGGAGTCGCGCGTCGGCAACCTGGTCGTCTCCGAGGGACGGCTGCTGCACGACCAAAACGATATGAGTACCAGCGGGCGGTATGACGGCATCTACCGCAAGATCGCGGAGGCCAGCTGCATCGGCATCGGTGCCAACCAGAAGTGTGTGACCTACGAACAGCTCGATGCCGCGGGCGCGAGCCTTGACCTGTCCGCGCTCGGGGTGCCCGCGTGGGCGGCACAGGGGGTCAGGGACTGCCCGGACCGGACGAGGCAGCTGGAAGGTCTGATCGCTGCGGGCACATGGGATTTCGATCCCAGCGCCACACCGGAGCAGATCCTTCGGCAATTGGTGACTGCGAGCGCGAAGAGCTATGAATCCACCGGACTGCTGCAGTCCGGCGCCGACACAAAACTGACGCCCTATCAGGCGCTGGTCGCCGCATCGTTGGTGGAACGCGAGGCGAAACCCCAGGATATGGGCAAGGTGGCACGGGTGATCGTGAACCGGCTGCAGATCGATCAGATGCTGCAGTTCGACTCGACGGTGAATTACCTGCTGGACCGCACCGAGGTGGCGACCACCGATGCCGACCGCGCCCAGAAGACCGCCTGGAACACCTACGCGATGCGGGGCCTGCCCAAGACCCCGATCGCCGCGCCGTCGTTGAACGCGTTGCGTGCCATGGAGAATCCGGACGCGGGGCCGTGGCTGTACTTCGTCACCGTCGACAAGCAGGGTACGACCGTGTTCACCGACGACTATCAGGAGCATCTGCGCCTGATCGCACGGGCGCAGCGCAGCGGCATTCTCGACAGTTCCAAGGACAATGGTGGCCGATAGTCGCAAGGCGGCGGTGCTCGGCAAGCCGATCGCACACTCGCGATCGCCACAGCTGCACCTGGCCGCGTATCGTGCGCTCGGGCTGAACTGGAGCTACGAGCGCATCGAATGTACGGCCGAGCAGCTGCCCGGTTTCGTCGACGGGCTCGGGCCGGAATGGGTCGGGCTCTCGGTGACCATGCCGGGTAAGGAGGCCGCGCTCGCTTACGCCGCCGGGCGCACCGAGCGGGCGGTACTGGTCGGCTCGGCCAACACCCTTGTCCGCACCGACGCAGGCTGGCTGGCTGACTGCACCGACGTGGAAGGCGTGCTCGGCGCGCTCCGCGGCGGTGGTGTCACCGATGTGGCCGAGGCGGTAGTGCTCGGTGCGGGTGGCACCGCGCGGCCCGCGCTGCTCGCGCTCGCCGAACTCGGCGCGAAGACGGTGACCGTCATCGCCAGGGACGCCGGGCGGGCAAGCGGCATGATCGATCTCGCCGAGCGGCTCGGCATCAACGCGGCGGTGACCAGTTTCGACTCCGCCGCACTCGCCGGGCTGTGCGAGCGAGCCGGTGCTGTGATCAGCACGATCCCGGCTGCGGCGGCCGTGGAGATCGCAGACGCGGTTGCGCTGGCCCCGGTGGTCCTCGACGCGATCTATAACCCCTGGCCGACCCCCTTGGCCGAGGCGGTGGCGCGCGCAGGACACACGGTGGTCAGCGGTTTGCAGATGCTGCTCAACCAGGCATACGGACAGGTCGAGCTGTTCACCGGCCGCCCGGCACCGCGTGCGGACATGGCGGCGGCATTGGCGAACGCCGGCTACGAAAACTGATACGGGTTCTAGTTTTACCCTGGTCGGGGTTATGGTGGTCGGCATGAATGCTTGGGTGGTGCGCGCCATCGCGCTCGGTGCGCTGGTTGTTTTCCTGCGTACGGTGCTCGGGTTCGCGATGGTGAATTGGCCGACCTGGGGGGTGTTGATGCGGCTGTTCTGCCTGATCGTTCCGGTGGCCACCGTTCTGTACTGGGGTGTGCTGGACGGGCGAATGGGCCGGTCGGCCCAGCCCGATCCGGAACGCGGCACCGACCCGGCTCTGGTCTGGCTCGAGGCAGCGGCGGCGGCCGGGCTCGGCAGCGGCCTCGGCGCCTGGATGCTGGACCGGCTCCCCAAGTTCGATCTCGGCGACAACGGCCTGCTCTTCGAACTCACCGCAGCCGCATCGTTCATCGTCCTGCTGATCTTTATCCCCGCCCTCATCGGCGTCGGCGCTGGCCGAGCCCTTTCCGCCCGCGCCGCCACCGACCAGTTCACGCCCGCTCCCGCTTGACCCGAGCTCGACGCCTGCACGCCAACACCGTCCCTCCTGTGCAGCTGGAGCATGTTCGTGGGTAATCCGGTGATGCTCCTGTCGCTACCGAGACCCTCCGGTATTATCTTGCTGTCCAACACATTTCAACGGGAGGGGGCAGTGTGGTGTTCATTCGAGTCGGGGTCGCCGCCGCGATGACGATCGCCGCGTCTGCGTTCGTGTTTGCCGGACAGGCTGCGGCCCAGGGCGATGGCTGCGCATCAACGCAGCCGCGCTGGGGGTTCCAATGCGTGGGTTCGGCGTCGGGCGTCTCGCTGGCAAACTGTCTGAAGGGCGCGCCGCTCTGGAATGATCGGGCGCAGTGCGTTCCGCGTAATGACGGTAGTGATCGGTACGATCTCTGGGTTCCTTCCAACTGAGATGTCCGTGCGAACCCGATAACCACCTGTCAGTTCGAAAGGGTCAGCCGGGCAGTCAGTGAACTGGTCGACCCTTTGCAGACTCGAGGCTATGGTGTTGACCATGAATGCTTGGGTGTTGCGAGCCACACTCCTCGGTGCGCTGGTTGTCGTGCTGCGTACCGTGCTGGGATTTGCGATGGTGTACTGGCCGACCCAAGGCGGGTGGATGCGGATGCTGGCGCTGGTCGTCCTGCTCGGCGTCATCGCGTTCTGGGGCGTGCTGGATGGTCGCAAGGACCGCGCCGCCCACCCCGACCCCGAGCGCGGCTCCGATCTGACCATCTTGTGGCTGAAGGCCGCGGTGGCCGGTGGCGTCGGCAGCGGCCTCGTCGCCTGGATCCTGGACTGGCTGCCCCGCTTCGACCTGGGTGACAACGGCTTGCTCTTCGAGCTGACCGCCTCGGCCTCGTTCATCGTCCTGCTGATCTTCGTGCCCGCGCTGCTCGGCGTCGCGATCGGCCGCGCGGTGGCGGGCCGCCGCAACGACAATCAATCCACGCCACCCACGGCGCAGCCGACCCCGGCCTGACCCGGGTATCGAGCGACGACAACGGCGCACCTCCTGTGGAGGTGCGCCGTTGTCGTTGTCGCCAGACGTTTTCTGATTACAGCAGGATCGCGCCGCTACTCGGGCTGCCTTCCTTGGCGATCGCCGAGTACGCGGCGGCGAGCAATGTCGGATCCGGGCCTTCGAGGCGGCCCGGCTTGGCAAGGCCGTCGAGGACGACGAAACGCAGGACGCCGGAACGGGTCTTCTTGTCGGTCTGCATCGCGTCGAGGAGCTGCGGAAGCGCGTCGGCGTCGTAGCTGGTCGGCAGGCCGACGCTCTGCAGGATGGCGCGATGGCGATCGGCGGTGGCGTCGTCGAGACGTCCGGCGAGGCGACCGAGTTCGGCGGCGAAGACCAGGCCCACCGAGACGGCGGCGCCGTGCCGCCAGCGGTAGCGCTCGCGGCGCTCGATCGCGTGACCGAGGGTATGGCCGTAGTTGAGGATTTCGCGCAGGCTGGCTTCCTTGAGGTCGGCGGCGACCACGTCCGCCTTCACCTGGATCGCGCGGCGAATCAGCTCGGGGAGCACCTCGCCCTTGGGGTCGAGCGCGGCCCCCGGGTCGGCCTCGACCAGCTCCAGGATCACCGGGTCGGCAATGAAACCGGCCTTGATGATCTCGGCCATGCCCGCGACGATCTCGTTGCGCGGCACTGTTTCCAGCGTCACCAGGTCGACCAGTACCGCGGCGGGCTCGTGGAAGGAGCCCACCAGATTCTTGCCCGCCTCGGTGTTGATGCCGGTCTTGCCGCCGACGGCCGCATCGACCATCGCCAGCAGGGTGGTCGGCACATGCACGATATTCACCCCGCGCATCCAGGTGGCCGCGACGAACCCGGCGAGGTCGGTCGCCGCACCGCCGCCGAGGCTCACCACGACGTCGTTGCGGGTCAGGCCGATGCGTCCGAGCACCTCCCAGCAGAAGCCCGCGACGGCCAGGTCCTTGCCCGACTCGGCGTCCGGGATCTCGATGCGATGCGCGTCGATGCCGGTGTCGGCGAGTGCCTTTCGCACGGCTTCGGCGGTTTCGGCCAGCGGCGGCTGATGGAAGATCGCGACCGTCCGCACGCCGGTGGTCGCGCCGGTGACCGCTTCGACCAGTTCACCGAGCAACCCGCGGCCGATGATCACGGGATAGGGGTCGGCGGTGCGGACCTGGAGACGAGTCGGCTCGGTCATGTGTGCTCCGATTCTGTTCGTGCCGTTTGTTTGATCGCTCTTGCGCGAGCGCGTCGTGCGCGAGCGCGCCGCGACCGGCTGCCCGGTGTCGGTGTGTCGCCGGACGTTTCCGTCAGCGCGGGTGCCGGCTCGGTGTTGTCCTGCTGCTGCGGTTCGCCCTGGGCGGCCCTGCGGCGCGCCGCGGCGCGCGCCCGTGCCGCCCGACGGGCGCGTGACCTGCTGTTGCCCTGCGGATTTCCGGTGCCCGGTGTTTTCTCGCCGCCCGGGGCCGTCTGCTGCGCGGTGCCCCGAGTGGTCGTGCTTTCTGTCCCGGTGGTTGCCGTCGCGTCGGGCTCCGCATCTTGCGGTAGGACCGACTCCATGCCCAGCTTCGCCATGATCATGCGCACCACGCGTCCAGGGCTACGACCGTCGGTCCGCACCCGGACCGAGGCAACCTCCCGGTACAACGGCCGCCGCTTGCGCATCAGCTCCCGATACTTCGCGCCGGGATCGGCGCCGTTGAGCAGCGGTCGTCCCGTGCTCGCGCCGGTGCGGCGAAGTCCTTCGGCCACACTGATTTCCAGGTAGACCACGGTGCGGTTGCGCAGCAGCGCCCTGGTGTCCTTGGACAGCACGGCACCGCCGCCGAGCGAAACCACCCCGCGCTCGGCCAGGATGGCGCGGCGCACTACCCGTTCCTCGATCTTGCGGAATTCGGGTTCGCCGTCGGTGGCGAAGATCTCGGGGATGGTGCGCCCGGTCTCGCGCTCGATGCCGATGTCGGTGTCGTACAGCTCGACACCGAGTTCCCTCGCGAGCTTGCGGCCGATCGTGGATTTCCCCGCTCCTGGCGGTCCGACCAGCACCACGCGCGGTGCGCGCGGATCGGTCTGGACGATCATTGCGGCACGTGTGGGCGGGCGCTGATGCGCTTGATGTAGCTGGTGATGTTGTCGAGGGTCTCGGTCAGCGAATCGCCGCCGAACTTCTCCAGCGCGGCCTGTGCGACGACCAGCGCCACCATCGACTCGGCGACCACACCCGCGGCGGGCACCGCACACACGTCGGAGCGCTGGTGGATGGCGACGGCTTCCTCGCCGGTGGTCATGTCGACCGTGGCCAGCGCGCGCGGCACCGTCGAGATCGGCTTCATCGCGGCGCGGACCCGTAGCGCCTCGCCGTTGGTCATGCCGCCTTCCAGGCCGCCCGCCCGGTTGGTGGAGCGCAGCACGCCGTCGGGCCCCGGCTTCATCTCGTCGTGTGCCTGGCTGCCGCGTCGGCGTGCGGTCTCGAAACCATCGCCGACCTCGACGCCCTTGATCGCCTGAATGCCCATCAGTGCGGCGGCCAGTCGCGAGTCGAGCCGGTTCTCGCCGCTGATGAAGGAGCCCAACCCGACCGGTAGACCCTCCACGACGACCTCGACGACGCCACCGAGAGTGTCGCCGTCCTTCTTGGCGGCCTCGATCTCCGCGATCATCGCGGCCTCGGCGTCCTTGTCGAACGCGCGCACCGGGCTCTCGTCGATGGCGGCAAGATCTTTCGCGGTGGGCACCAGACCGGTGGTGTTCGCGGCGGCTCCGATGGAGATGACGTGCGAGACGACCTCGACACCGAAGGCTTGCCGCAGGAAGTTGCGGGCGAGCGTGCCCGCCGCGACGCGCGCGGCGGTCTCGCGGGCGCTGGCCCGCTCCAGCACGTTGCGGGCGTCGTCGAAGTTGTACTTGAGCATGCCCGAGTAGTCGGCATGTCCAGGCCGTGGCCGGGTGAGCGGCGCATTGCGTGCCAGATCCGACAGCTCGGTCTCGTCGACGGGGTCGGCGGACATGACAATCGTCCACTTCGGCCACTCGGAGTTGGCGATCTCGACCGCGATCGGTCCACCCATGGTGCGGCCGTGGCGCACACCGCCCACGATGGTGACCTTGTCGGCCTCGAACTTCATTCGCGCGCCGCGCCCGTACCCGAGCCGGCGCCGCGCGAGCTGCGCGGAGATCTCTTCGGATGTCACCTCGAGACCGGCCACCATGCCCTCGAGGATGGTGACGAGGGCGGGACCATGGGATTCTCCGGCAGTTATCCAGCGCAACACGTCGTCCATCTTCCCATGTCGGCGCGGGTGCTCCGGCACGCGGCCCGGCGTGATCACGGGCACGCTCGCCCCGGCTGTGACATGGTCGTCGCACCACCTGCCGTCACCGGCCAGGTTGTCGCTGTGAGAGCGCCGCAGAGCTCGAGTCCGGGCGGATCGATCCGGCGTGTCGGGGTGGCGTCAGTTGTCATGCGTCACCACCAGCGCCAGCATCGTCGCCAAGCACATCGCAGGCCCGTGCGGCACCGTGATTGCTGCGGTGCTGTCGGCATCGGCTCGCATTCGCCGGACCGTCAGCGCCACGATGCCGACCGCGGCGGTGAGTGCCGGTGCGACGAGCGCTGCCGACACCCAGGTCCGCGCGCCGCCGAGCGCGGCCACCGCACCCAGTCCGATCGCGAGTTTCACGTCGCCGGCGCCGAACGCCCCGGGCGACACCATGTGCACCAGCAAGTAGGGGATCGTCAGCAGCGCAGCACCGAGCAACGCGGTTGTGAATTGTGTTGTGAACAGCGCGTATCCGAACACGATCAGCGCACCTGATCCGGTGAGCGTGTCGGGAAGTCTGCGGTGCCGGATATCGATGACGGTGAGCATCGCACACCAGGCCACGAGCAGGGAGAATGCGGCAAAGTCCATGGCTACCAGCCTTTGTCGGGCGCGGTCGCCGATCAAGCCTCTGGCCCGCAATGTTGATAGCCGATCGATATGTGAACAACCACTGGTCCGCTCGGTGTCGCGGTCGCCGACCGCCGGCTGCTCCGCAGTAATTGTGCGGGGGCAGAGCGGATTTCGGTTCAGCCGTATTGCGACGTTTGTCCGTTCGCGGCGGTACCCGCCCGACCACGGCATCGCCCGCGGCGGATCCGCCCGTCGCCGGTGTACGTGTTGCGTGTCGCCGCGATGCGTGTCGGCGGTAGCTTTGACATATGTCTGCTGATCACGCGGGCCTCGAGCCCGACTACGCGGCGCGTCGCGGTGCGCTGCGGAGTCTGCTGGTGGAGAACGAGGTCGATGCGCTGTTGGTCACCGATCTGGTGAACATCAGGTACTTGACGGGATTCACCGGGTCCAACGCCGCGCTGCTCGTGCACTCCTGGGATATGCGCAATGCCGAGGAGCGCACGGTGATCGGCACCGATGGCCGATACCTCACCCAGGTCGCCGAGCAGGTGCCGGACCTGCGCGCCGAGATCGCACGGGCCACCGCCCGCAGGATCGTGGAGCTCGCGGGGGAGTGGCAACTGGGCCGGGTCGGCTACGAGAGTCACGTCGTCACCGTCGATCAGCACCGTGGTTTCGTCGAGCAGCACACCGGACTGGAGTTCGTCGCCACACCCGGCCTCGTCGAACAGCTGCGCATGGTGAAAGACGCGTACGAGGTCGAGCAGCTGCGCGCTGCGTGCGCCGCGGGCGATGCCGGGCTCGCCACGCTGCTGGAGCGCGGTGGGCTGCGGCCCGGCCGCACCGAACGGCAAGTGGCAAGGGACCTCGAGTGGGCCATGTTCGAGCACGGCGCGGCGGCAGTGGCGTTCGAGACGATCGTGGCGGCGGGCGCGAATTCGGCTGTCCCGCATCATCGGCCGACCGACGCTGTGCTCGCTGTCGGCGACTTCGTCAAGCTCGATTTCGGCGCGGTGGTCGGCGGCTACCACTCGGATATGACCCGGACCTTCGTGCTCGGCTCGCCCACGGACTGGCACCGCGAGGTATATGCCCTGGTCCAGGAATCGCAGCGGGCCGGTCGCGAAGCATTGCAACCGGGTGCGCCGGTGGCCGACGTTGACGCGGCGGCGCGCGCGGTGATCGAGGCGGCCGGGCACGGGAAGCTGTTCGTGCACGGTCTCGGGCACGGGGTGGGACTGCAGATCCATGAAGCGCCGGGAATCGCCAAAACCGGAACCGGTACACTTCTCTCTGGCGTGGCGGTGACCGTCGAACCAGGTGTGTACTTCCCCGGCCGCGGCGGCGTCCGCATCGAGGACACGCTCGTGGTGCGCGAGGGGGGCCCGGAACTGCTCACCAACACCAGCAAAGACCTGACCGTCGTCGACTGACGCCGGTTGCCCGAGACGTGGATATTACGAACGAGGAGATCCGAGGACAGTGGCGGACACCAGCGACTTCAAGAACGGCCTTGTGCTGAAGATCGACGGTCAGCTCCAGCAGATCATCGAATTCCAGCACGTCAAGCCGGGCAAGGGTCCCGCATTCGTGCGGACCAAGCTGAAGAACGTGCTGTCCGGCAAGGTTGTCGACAAGACCTTCAACGCGGGCGTCAAGGTGGAGACCGCCACCGTCGACCGTCGCGATATGACCTACCTGTACCACGATGGTTCGGACTACGTCTTCATGGACGGCGACACCTTCGACCAGATCTCGATCTCCGAGTCGACCATCGGTCCCGGCGCGCGCTTCCTGCTGGAGAATATGACCGCGCAGGTCGCCACGCACGAGGGCGCCCCGCTCTACGTAGAGCTTCCGGTCACGGTCGAGCTCGAGGTGCAGCACACCGACATCGGCCTGCAGGGCGACCGCTCCACCGGCGGCACCAAGCCCGCGACCCTGGAGACCGGCGCCGAGGTGCAGGTCCCGCTGTTCATCAACACCGGTGACAAGCTGCGCATCGACTCGCGCGACGGCAGCTACCTCGGTCGGGTGAACTCCTGATCACCTACCGCCATCGGGCCGCGGCAGTAGCGGCGGGCCTGGTCACGCTCGCGAAGCGTGACCACGCAGGGCCCCGCAGCTGCCGCGATCGGGTAAAGACGGGGATGATGTGACAGTGGCCGAACAGAAGCCCACGTACAAGAAGCTCGGTGCCAGGCACAAGGCCCGCCGCCGCGCGGTCGATCTGCTGTTCGAGGCGGAGGCTCGCGACGTCGACGCGGCCGACCTGGTCTCCGAGCGCGTCGAACTGTCCACCCAGGATCAGGCTGTCGCGCCGGTGCACGCCTACACCAAGACCCTTGTCGAAGGCGTCGCCGACGATCTCGACCGGGTGGACGGCACCATCGAGTCCTACCTCAAGGACTGGGAGCTGTCCCGGCTGCCCGCCGTGGACCGGGCTATCCTGCGGATCGCGGTGTGGGAGTTGTTCCACGCCAACGATGTTCCGCCGGTGGTCGCGGTCGACGAGGCGGTGGAGCTGGCCAAGGAGCTGTCCACCGACGACTCCCCGTCATTCGTGAACGGCGTCCTCGGCCAGGTCGTGCTCGTCGCACCGCAGGTCCGCGCCGCCGCCGCGGCGACGCTGGCCCCGCGCCCGGAGCCCGAGGCCTGAGATGGTGAACAAGTACCTGGTCATGGCGATGCGCAGGCCGAATTTCGACCCCGCCGTCGTCGAGCCGCACCGCGAGTTTCTCGCCGATCTGCTCGAACGCGGCCACCTGGTCGAGAGCGGCCGCTTTACCGACGGCACCGGCGGTGCCTACGTCATCCACGCCGACAACCTCGACGCCGCCCGCGAGATCGCCTTCACCGACCCGGTCCACACCACCGGGTCATCGGAACTGACGGTCTACGAGTGGGAGATCGCGGTCTCCGCCTGACCTGAACGTCCGCCACAGCCGCGCACCTGCAAGGTGTGCGGCTGTTGTCGTTCGGCGTTCCCGCTCACCGGAATTTTGTCGGCGCGCACCCTGCGCTCCCGCTGGTGGGTGTACGGGCCCAGCGGGAGCGAACCGCGAACTGTCGGCTGTGACGGGTTCGCGGACTCGGGTGTGCGGTCGACGGAATTCACCTGTGACTGGTCGACGCCGGCGCTCGCGCACGGAGTCGATCTTTATTCCTCAACTGCACTCGAGGTCAAGTCATGTGGTGCGGGCCACCCGAATCAGACGTGTGGTGAAACCGGCTCGCCGTGCGCCCGCCGGTCTGCGTCGGGTGTGGGCGCTGGCCGATTCCTGGCTGGATTACGCCGCGAAACCGATCTTCCGGGGCGGCTGCTTTTTCCTGTCCGCGGTCGCGGAGTTCGACGCAAGGCCGGGACGCGTGCACGACGCTGTCGCCGCCGGACGCCGAGACTGGTTGCGCCTGTACGAGGCTGCCGCCGCCGAGGCTGTTGCGCTCGGCGAAATCGCCGCCGACATCGACCCCGCAGATCTGGCCTTCGAGCTCGACTCGATCGCCCGGGTGGCGGGCCAGGACGCACTCTTGTTCTCCGATGCCGCGCCCTACGCGCGCGCCCGCCGCATCATCTCCGCCCGGCTGTCCGTCGTTGCCACCCCACCGCCCCTGCGATTCCCTCGGCACCCCGATCCCCCTGGACCACCCCGAGCCCCTGGGCCACCCTGACGCCCGGTACCGCACACGACATCGCATGCAGCCCGGCCCTCCTCCGTCGTGCGGGGCGAGTGGCACATGCTGGAAAGGCTTCCCGCGATTCGCCGCGGCTATGTGCCACTGACGCCGGTGATCGGGGGTCAATCGGTGAGCAGGAGGACTGCTACCGCGGCTGTTGTTGCCGTGAGCGCCAGGGTGAGTCCGGTGAGGACGAATCGCAGCATGGGGACGCGGACTTCATGGGTGCGGCAGAATTCGAGGCACAGCAGCGTGGCGAGGGATGCCCATGGGGTGACCAGTGGGGCGATATTCGTGCCGATGAGCAAGGCCAGCAGTTGGTTTCGGTTCGCGTCCGGTACGACGGTCTCGCCTGCGGTATAGGCGGGCAGGTTGTTCGCCACGTTGGACAGCGCAGCGCCCGCTCCTGCGGCGCGGTATGCGCCGAGGGCGTCGGGGTCGGTGCCGATCAGCCAGTGCATCACCTCGGACAGTCCGAATCTGCTCAGCGTGGGCACCACGAGGAACAACCCGACCACGAAAACCAGCAGCTGCCAGGGGATCAGTGACAGCCGCAGCGCGGAACGGTCGAAGATCGCGAAGGCCGCCACCGCGATGGCCGCGGCCAGCGTGGCGGCGATGCCGATGCGATCGCCGACGAACGGGATGGCCAGGACGAACAGCAGACACGCGGTCGCCGTCGTGTACAGCAGCGCGCGCTGCCTCGTATTCTCCGGGCGGACCGGTTCCGGCGGCAGGTAACGGTCGGCATCGCGTCGGCCGCGCCGCCAGTACCAGACCCACAGGCAGATCATCGTCGCGACGATCGACACCAGCTGTGGCGCCCACATGCGCGCGGCGAAGTCGGTGGCGTGCAACGCAATCCGGTCCGCGGCCAGCAGATTGGTGAGATTGGAGACCGGCAGCAACAGGCTCGCGGTATTGGCCAGCCACAGCGTGGTCATCGCCAGCGGCAGTGGCGGGATCCGGGCGGGACTCGCCAGCGCGAGCATGACCGGTGTGAGCAGCACCGCGGTGGTGTCCAGGTTGAGCAGGATCGTGGTGGCGGATGCGAACAGCACGCACAGCCCGAACAGCGCCGGATAGTAGCCGCGACCCAGAATTGCCATGCGATGCGCGATGACATCGAAAACCTTGGCCTGCCTGGTGAGTTCGGCAAGCACGATCACACTGCCGAGGAACAGCAGCAGCGGACCGATCCGGCGCATATTGTCGACGGCCTGGTCCTGTGGCAGTAGTCCGGTCAGCACGCACAGCAGTCCGGCGAGCAACAGTCCGAGCCGGACCCAGTCCAGCGTGCTCGGCCGCCATCGCGGCGGTGGTGTGGTCGAAGGAGAGGTCCGCGCGGAGGAAAGCATCTGCTCGGGCACGTTCGCCATCATCTCAGCAGGGGACATGGTGGCAGCTGTTCAGTGCTGGGACGACTGGGTCGCGCGCCGGGCTGTGTCGGGTGCGGCGTCGCTCGCTGTCCTCGAATATCTCGAGCACTGTTCTCCTACAAGGTCTTTCGGAACGGCACGGGGCACATGCAAGAACTCCAAAAACCACGGCCCGCTATTGACGGTGCCACTAACCAACGGTACGTTATGTGGGTCACGATTGGTGGTGTCGATAGCAAACGGACATGCGGTCCTCCTGTGGAGGCCGGTCGCGCCGATCATCGCTGGGTTCGTGATGGCGTTTGCTCCTCCCGAACCAAAGGACGTGTCTCGTCATGGTCGCCATTAGCCTTGGGCTCGTATTTCTTTTCATCCTGGTATCCGGTGGGCTGCGGTCCATCGAGGTCGGGTGTCAGAACACGCAGAAGATCTATGTGCAGAACGTCTGGTTGTGCGCGGTGTTCTCGTATGCCGTTGCGCTGGCCGGATTCTTGATCTTCCTGGCGGTGTCGAGGGTGGTCGCGCCTTCGGCGTGGCCGTCCCTCGACGACGTGCGAAACATGCCGTGGTGGGCGCCGTTCGGCGGCCTGATCGGCGGTGTCGCGGTGGTCGGCATGATCACCGTCGCCAAATATGTCGGCGTGGCAACGTTCAACGCGGTCGTCATCGTGAGCGAAATGCTGGTCGCGCTGGTGATGGACGACCTTGGGCTCATGGGGTTCGCCACCAGGGAGTTGACCGCACCCCGTGTGGTCGGCGCCGTATTGATCACGGTGGCGGTCTATCTGATGGCCAGCGACTCGGCGAAACAAGAAACCACCCCGCTCGCCACCGCGGCTGCTGAAGGGATTGTCCGATGACTACTGCCACCGAACCCGAGGTCGAGACTCGCACCGCGCTGCCGCGCTCGGCATTTGCCCTGGTCTTCGTATTCCTGCTGATCGGCGGCGCATTGCGGTCCATCGAGGCAGGCTGTCAGAACACGCTGAAGTTGGCGCTGAAGAATGTGTGGCTGTGCGGGGTAGTTTCCTATGCGGTGGCCCTCACCGGCGTCGGGATCATTCTTGTTGTCGCGCTGCTGGTTTCGTCGAATCGGCAGTTGCCGACCCGAGCCGATCTCGCGGCCATGCCCAAATGGGCGCCGTTCGGCGGTCTGACCGGCGGTGCGGCGATCTTCGCGATGATCACCGTTGCCTCCAGCGTCGGAATCGGCACCTTCAACGCCTTGATCATCGGCGGTCAGATGTTTCTCGCGACCGCGATGGACCACTTCGGCGTGATGGGGTTCCCGCGCCGTCGCATCAATGTCCAACGAATCGCTGCGTGCGCCATGATTATCGCGGGCTCCTACCTGATGGCGAAATACTGAGCGACCTGAGAGATTGATAGTCTCCTTCTTGCAATGTTGCCGCAGGCGAGGAGACCGAAATGGCCGAGACGAGGAGCGCAGCGCCGGGGACCGCCGAGTTGGCGGCGCTGCAGGACGGCGGGTGCACGCCACAGCAGGCGTGGGAGCTCTTCGACCGCCTCCCCGGTGTGCCGACCACGGAGATCACGACCGGACGTTGGCGCGGCGAGGAGCTGGACACCCAGCATCCGTTCGCCGGCGTGCTCGTCGCCTCGGGCTGGTATGGCAAGCAGTTCGACACCGCCGACGCTGTCCACCCGCTGCTGTTCGCGGATGAGACCGGAACCGTGTTCCCCGTCGATCCCCGCCGGGTCCCGCTCGGCCTCGCAGGCCGGGTGCCGCTCGCAGGCGTGCGGATGGCGCGTAAGTCGTTGCGGGTGATCGGTTCGGTGCTTCGAACCCGTACGCCCGCAGCACGTTTGCGCGATATCGAGTATCGCGGTGTGCTGAGCGCGGGCATGATCTATGACCACCTGCCGATCATCGATCACTTCCGGCGGGTCGACGAACGCACCCTGCTCGGCGTGATGGATCTGCGCGGCATGACCGAATCATATTTCTTCGTGCTGCGTCGAGAGACGGTCTGACCCGACCATCCGTGCGCCCTGTGCGCTCGGGTGCGGCGCACCGCCCAACAGGTCGCTGACCGACCCTGGGCAGCGGTCGATCCATCCCGAAACACCCACGCGTTAGCCGGCTTTCGAGTCGGCCGCGAGCTGATCATCATCGGCGTGGCAGCCGCCGGACCACCCGGGATTCCCACTGTCGCCCAGTTCGATCGCCTGCCGAGGCACTTCGGCAGGTTGTGGGGAGGATCGGTCAGCCGATCGGCTCGGTCGGCGGATCGGCAACCCAGCCTGCGACGACGGCGAGCCCCGTCGGGCGATGCACCGCGATGAAGCCGAAGGGATGGTCGAAGGCGACGGAGATGGTGGTGACGAGGCGTTCCGGCAGCAGAGCCGCGGCCCGCGCCATGGTGATGGCCGTGATGGCCGCGGCCTCGAACCCGGTTCGGGTGAAACGCGCGAGTACTTCCTGTGCGCCCTGGGCTACATACAGCGGGTCGGGGGAGATATCGGGGAAGTGGCCGTGTGTGCTGTCGGTCGCCGCTGTCAGGCCGAACAACTCCGGCTGTGCGCGAAGGTTGTGCGTCGATCGGATCTCGAAGGGCGGCAGGCGAACTTCGAGCAAATCGCGCCGCGACCGACCGGTGTGGGTGCGTACCGCAAGACCGGGTCCGGTGGTCCCGGCAGGGAGGTCGGTGCGGATCGGCACCGCACCGGTCACCGCGCCCAGACCGGTCGCAATAACGTCGCCGGGGGTCGCCGCGCCGAGCAGCAGGTGCACATCCACATCGGCGGTCCCGGTCACGATTACCCGGGTGACCGGTTGTGATCCTTCGAGGATCGCGGCATCGGTGAGGCGGTTGGTGACCCGGTGGAGGCCGGGTCCGCGCCGCCCTTGCCACGGGCCGGTTTCGGGCGCCAGCTCGGTTGCGGTGAACGGCGCTTCCCAGGTGGTCTTCGCCGCGAGGGCCGTGGCGAGGACGAGCACGGTGTCGCGCTCGATACGTAGCGGGAACTTCTCGATGAGTCCGCCGGTGTGCCGCCGAGCCCATTCGTCGAGGACTTGTTGTTCGCCGAGTCGGTCGATGGTGCCCGCAGGCAGTCGGCGCGTCCAATTCTCGTGCAGCGGTAGGTCATCACGAACCCAGAGGCCGAGCGCGGCGGACACGTCCTCGGCGTCGGCCAGTGTGTGCAATAGATCCAATGCCGCGGTGGTCGCCACCTCGGCAGACACCCTGATTGCCGTTTCCAGTTCGGATCGCGCGGCCCCCTCCGCGGCGGCGGCGAGCAGTGCCAACAGCGGCCACACACCGGCGCCGGACACGACGAAGTCGGCTGCGCCTGCCGCGGCGCACCATCGTGCGGTCAGCTCGTTGGTCGCGACGACATGCGGCGCCACAGATGTCTGCACCGCTCCCACGATATTCGCCGATCGGTCCGAGCGCCGGTCGGTGCTGTCCGCGGTGTTTCGTGGTCGGCCGCCGCCGGGCGACGGCCAACCACGGGCTCACGCCTCGATCGACTCGGGGCGCAGGATGATTTTGCCGATCGGGGAGCGATCGTCGACGAGCCGGTGGGCCCGGCTCGCTTCGCTCAGCGGAAGGATGGCGTCCACCAATGCATCGAGATTCCCGGCGGCCGCACGCTCCAGCGTCGCGGTGCGGGCCTCGGCGACCCGGGCCAGCCACGCCGGGCCCGCGCAGCCGATGAGGGTCAGGCCGCTGGTGAGCAGGTTGGCGACGCCGACCTGTGCCGGTGCGCCGGACAGCCAGCCGTAGCTGAGCATTCGTCCGCGCAGGGGTGTCATGGCAGCCAGCACCTCGACGGCGGTCGCGCCACCGATCGAATCGAAGACGACGTCGACGGTGGCGTCGCCGAGTACTTCGCGCAGTTGGGTCGGCCACTGCGGGTTGTTGTGATCGAGCACCTCGTCCGCGCCGAGTTTCCGCGCCCTTGCGGCCTTTTCGGGACCACCCGCGGTCGCGATGATGCGCGCCGCGCCGTATTCCTTGGCGAGTTGCGTGAGCGCACTCCCGATGCCGGTTGCCGCCGCCTCGATCAGCACCGTCTCGGTGCCGGTGAGGGCCGCGGTCTCCAGCAGTGGGAGCGCCACCGATCCACTCATCAGCACCGATGCCGCCTCGACCGCCGAAACGCCGTCCGGAATCCGGACCGCGGAACCCGCCGGCGCGCACACCAGTTCGGCGTATGCCCCGAAGCCCATGGTCTCTACGGCGACTCGCTGTCCGATCAGCTCGACATCGACGCCGGGCCCGACCTCGACCACCACGCCTGCCGCCTGGAAGCCGAACACCAGCGGTGTTTCGACGGGCATCGGGAACTGCCCCGAGCGCAGCATGGTCTCGGGGAACAGGACGGGAATCGCCTCGGCACGGATCACCAGTTCGCCCGTCCCCGGCTGCGGCGCGGGAACCTCTCGGGCGACCAGTACTTCGGGTCCGCCGATGCCCGTCATTACGATTGCCTTCATCGATAACTCCATAACTTGACTGCCGGTCCAGATGTTGCCCAAACAATATGGACCGCCGGTCAACTTGTCAATGAAGGAGGTGGAATGGCCGACGAACGTCCCAAGGAGCGAGCGGATGCGGCGCGTAACCGGCGGGCGATCCTCGAAGCGACCGCCGCGCTGCTCGCCGAACACGGCGCTGATGCCCTGACCATGGATCGGGTCGCGGCGGCCGCGGGCGTGGGCAAAGGCACGATTTTCCATCGCTTCGGCAACCGCGCCGGCCTGCTGCACGAGATGATCGCCGAGAGCACCTTCGCGCTGATGGATGCCGTCCGCACCGGTCCGCCACCGCTCGGGCCCGGTGCTCCCGCCGGGGGCAGGTTGGTGGCCTTCTTCGATGCGTTCGTGCGATTGATGACCGACAACATCGAGGTGACGGTCGCCTACATCCAGGGCCCGCCACATCCGCAAGCCGCCGAAATCCACAACTTCTGGGATGCGCACATCACCGCACTGCTGCGCGAGGCACGCCCGGACCTGGACGCCGAGGTGGTCGGCAGGCTGCTGTTCGGGTCGCTGGGTGGGGCGCTGGTGCCGCAGATGGCCCGCGCGGGTGAGACGGATCGGCTGCTGGGTGCGGTTCGGGAACTGGTAGAGGCGGTGCTTCGGACGCCGTGAACGTCGGCGCGACCGGCGTCGAGGACGACTTCAGCGGTTACGTTTCGGGTCCGAACCGCGCCTGCTCGCCGGGTCGGATCTCGGGTCGGTCGTGCGCGAGGATCGCGTCGAAGCGTTCGTCGGCGCGGTCGAGCTGGTCGAGAATATGGCGCTTGACGTGCGCGGCGAGCGGGGTGTCCGCGCGGGTGACCAGGTCGCGGTAGACATCGGTCAGCGGGCGGTATTTGGTGGCGAGCTTCTGCATATGAGGGCCGTCGGCGTACAGGATGCCCACGCCGTTATCGGTGAAGTCGGACAGCTTCACGACCCGGGCCCACGGCGCGCGATCGAGCTCGGCTGCGACGTGCGCGCGGTACTGGACGTGCCGATCGATCGACGGATCGGGCTCCGGATTCGTCACGGCGGCAACGATATCGGCCACCCGGGCGCCGAACCGTTCGGACAGTTCGGTGAGCGCGGCGCTGGTCGCCGGGCCGGGGCGGTCGCCGGCAAGCTCGGTCGCGTGATCCTCGACCGCGTCGTGCAGCAGGCCCGCGGCCACCAGATCGGCGTCGCGGACCTCGTAGTGGCTGATGATCCGAATCGCCACGCGCAGTAAATGATTGAGATACGGTTCCCGGCCGTAGCGATCGTCGCGGTGCAGATCGTCGGCCAGGTCGAGGGCGGCGGTGAGCCGCTCGGCCTCGGGTAGTCCTGCGATCTCCAGTAGTAGTCGCTCGCGCAGTCCGGATTCGCCGTAGACGTCGCTGATCGTATGCAGCGGCATTACGGCCAAAACCCCCGCCCCGGGATTGCTCATAGGGTCAATCTATCGGCGCGGCCCTCGTCGGCGCTGTGCTCTGTGCCACTCTGCCTGCGTTGCCGGAGCATGCCCCGCCGGAAAATCCGTTGCCGGTGCCCGCGGCTCGTGGTGTCCTGGTAGGCACGCGAGGCAGGAACTGGAGGTGACCGTGGCCGCGCACGACAAACGGCCGCGACGAGGTTCGGCCACCGATGAAATGATGAAATTGCACCGGCGCACCATGGTGCTCGACAGTCGGGTCTATACGGTGATCAGTCTGCGTCCCGGCAGCGATTTCCGCTTCTCCACCAATCGTTTTCACGACACGTGGCATGTGCTGTCGGACTGGCGCGGTTCGCGGGTGCTTGCCCGACTGCTGTGGGGTCTCGCCTATCAGCGGCGGCCGGGCACCGTGGTGGTGATCGATCCCGAACACCTGGACCCGAACCCGTTCGACGCCGCACCCGCGGATCCGATCGTTGTGGTGCCCTCGGACCTGACCGTATTCACGCGCGCCGCCGCCGTCGCACTGCGCCGGCAGCTGCCGTTCCGGCAGCGCTCCGAGGGCACCGTGCGCTGGCAGACCTTCGGCTTGCAGCAGGCGGTGGATGAACTGCGGGAATGGAGATCACAAGGCCCCGGCGAGCGGATCTGGCGCCACCATGACCGGCGGACCGGATCGGCCTGGGTCGATCGTATCGGCGGCCTCATCACCCTGTTCGGCGAACCCGGTCAATTGCGCAGCTGGGCAACCGATCTCGCGACGCTGGGCACCTACGCCCAGGACGGGATGGATTACACCTACCTGGACGAAGCTGATTACAACGGTGAGGTCCAGATCTTCCGTCAGTATCGGCGGAAGGTGAACATCGCAAGCCAGGCGCGCGCCGAGGTACTCGCGCGAGGGGGCGGGGAAGCGGGCGATCTGGACCGCGCCATCTGGGCGCGTGCCGCAACAGTTCGCCGCCGCCGCTTCCCTGCGATCGACGAGCCCTCGGTGGTCGACTGACCCGGGCGCATCCGCAGACGGCGCCGCAACGATGAAATCCGTTGCGGCGCTGTGCTGTATGACCGTTGGCTCGCACACGTGTGCTACGCCGTGGGCGCGCAGGTTTCGTACAGCATCCGCCACGGTGTCTTCTCTCGCAGGTCGATGTCACGGCGGGCGATGAGCCGGTCGATCGCGGTGCGCGCGTGCACAGGGTGGCCGAGTCCGGTGGTTTCGCCCGCTTCGTCCGGGTCGGGACCGCCGGAGGCGGTGTGGCAGGTGGACTACTCGCTGACACCGGCCGGGGCACCGTTGGTGCGGATACGTGCGTGGTCCGGCACTCACCTCGACATGCTGTTTGCCGCACCGGCAGACCGTGAACACACGCCTATGTTGAGTGGTTCGATGCGCGTAACCCGTTGAGTACCAGGGCGATCAAGCGTTCTGCCTGATCGGGGCCGGCATACTCACGTGTCCAGGCCGCCGCGTTGATGAGTGTGAACACATCGGCGGCGGTGGCATCGGGCCCGAGAGCCGCAGACCGGCCGGCGCGATCGACGAGTTCCTCTCCGATGCCGTTCATCCGCAGGCAGGATGCGTGCAGTTCGCTACCGTCGTCGTTCAGGCTCTCCGCTAGCACCGCGGCCAGGCCCTGATACGTGGCGGCGTGTTGGACCACCGCGCGTACCCACTCGGCCACGATGTCCGCCGTGACCGGTCCGTCGAGCAACCGATCACCGCGCTCGAATAGGTCCTCGTTGCGCTCGGCCAGTAGCGCGGCGATCAGCGCCCGGCGAGTCGGGAAGTGTCCGTACAGCGTGCCGACACCCACACCGGCCCGCCGCGCCACATGCTCCAGCGGCGCGTCGGCACCGCCCGCGCCGAAGACCTCGTCGGCGGCGGCGAGCAGCCGCTCTCGATTGCGGCGGGCATCCGCGCGCGGACGGCGGACCCGGGATGCTGTTTCCTCCATCACAACCCTTTTAAGTCGAGGGACCCTCGAGATATATTTCGAAGGTGCCTCGATTTTAGAAGGAGTAGATGATGATCCTGGTCACGGGTGCTACCGGCTCGATCGGCCGCCATCTGGTGCGCCTGTTGCGACAGCAGGACAAACCGTTCCGGGCGTTCGTGCGCGACCCGGACCGCGCGCGAGAACTGGACTGCGACCTGGTGGTGGGCGATTTCGGCGATCCGGACTCGATCGCGGCCGCGCTGTCCGGCGTCGATCGGGTGTTTCTCTGTTCACCAGGGGCGCAACCGACCCCGGGGTCGCAGCCGATGGTCGCCCAGCAGACCACTGTGATCGATGCGGCGGTACGTGCGGGGGTACGGCGCATTGTGAAGGTCTCGGTCTGGGGTGCCCGGCCCGGTGGTCTGCTGGCCGAGGGTGCGCACGCCGAGATCGAGGCGCGGCTCGATGCGTCGGGTCTGGACTGGTCGATCCTGCAGCCGAGCGGGTTCATGCAGAACTTCCTCACCGGCACAGGCGCATTCACCAGCGGCGGCGATCTCCTCGGTGCCTACGGACAGGGCCGCGTGTCCTACATCGACTGCGCCGACATCGCCGCCTGCGCCGCCGTCCTGCTGAGCAGCGACCTGGGCAATGGACGGCGGTTCGTCCTGACCGGTCCAGAAGCCCTCACCCACGCCGAGATCGCCGCCCGGCTGTCCGAGGCGCTCGGCCGGACGGTGTCCTACATCGACCAGCCCCTATCGGATTTCGCGGACAACCTCGTAGCCCAGGGACTGCCCGCTCAGTTCGCCGCCGACGTGGCAACGCTGTATGCCGACGTCGCGGACGGATCTCTCGCCGAGACCACCTCGGCCGTCCACGATCTCACCCACCGACCGGCCACGACATTTGCCGAGTTCCTGTCCCGCGAGCGGGATCTTTTGCGGCAGTGGCCACCACGGCACTACGGGTGAGTCCGGTGCGTCGAGGGCCCGATCCTCACTGAACTCCATGAGATCGGCGCGTACCACCGACGACCGCGACGGTGCCGTCAGCTGTTCCATGCGAGAGCGTTGTCTGCGCGCGAGTGTCGAGCGCAGGCGCTGTCTCGTGCCCTACGCAGGAGCAGAGCCGAACACGGGCGCTGCGCCGGACGAAAGTGCGGTGCCGAACATGGGTGCTGGGAGAACGCGAGCCTGCGTCGACGCAACCGCACTGAACGCGAGTGCTCGGCCGTCAGGCGGGCGAAACCGCGGACAGTCGTTCGAACTGCTCTTCGGACAACTGCACCTCGGCGGCGGTGAGGTTCACTGCCAGATGGTCCAGCGAAGTGGTGCCAGGAATGGGCAGCACCACAGGTGATCTGCGCAGCAACCACGCCAACGTGGCTGCGCGGGAGTGGCACCACTTCCTCGATATTCGACAGCCGAGATGATCGAACCTCGCGTTCCGCGACGGTATTCCGCTGGTGGGACCGCCCTGCGCTATCCCGCCTGCGGAACCGGGGTGTTCTGCCTGGCCGCGGTCCACCACCGGCCTTCCTGCTTCACCAGCACGTACAGCGCGACCATCGCGGGGTCGGTGTCCATGAGCTCACCCTGCGCGGTCGTCGCGCGCGCGACCTTGTGTGCGATCGCGACATCCGCACGCAGGAATACGATGTCGGTGACGTCGTAGCGGACATGCTCGTCCTTCAGGAACCCGGCCAGCCCTTGGCGATTCGCGTCCAGCAGCGCCTCGGTGCCTGCGATCAGCATGCCGACGGCGTTCCCCGCGACCGCGTTGGCGGTGAAATGCGAAGTCATCAACTCGGCATCATTCGTGTTGTACGCAGTCTGGGTGTCGGCGATGATCTGCTCGATCGCCGCGATGTCCGCGGTGTGGTCGACGGTGGCGTCCTCGACGACCGGCGGCTGAAACGTTGCTGTATCCATGGGAATCAGCTTCGTACCTGAACCCTGGTTGAGGTCAACTGCCCGGGACAGTCGCCTGGATCGCAGCTCTGGTGGCATGCGGAATGGCAATGCGCCCAGGTTGTTTGCGGTGCGGAGGCTCGTGCATTCCATGGTGGGTGAACGACAGGATGGATGCTGTGTTGCGCCCGTGGCGGTCGGCGGATCGCCCCTCGACTCCATTGCCCGCTCATTGCGGCATGGTCATCGAAATTGCTCGGCCGCCACTATCGTCCGGTGTCGGGTCAGCGTACGTTGCGGGGGCGGAACTGAATGCTGATCCGCGGTCCGGCCGGCTTGCGGGTCTTCGGTATCGCATGCTCCCAGGTGCGTTGACAGGAGCCGCCCATGACGAGCAGGTCGCCGTGGCCCACCGTGTAGCGCAGACTGGCGCCGCCACCGCGCTGCCGCAGGAGTAATGCGCGCGGTGCGCCGACCGAGACGATCGCGACCATCGTGTCGTGGGTGGCGCCGCGGCCGGAGGTGTCGCCGTGCCAGGCGACACTGTCGCGGCCGTCGCGGTAGTAGCAGAGTCCTGCGGTCCGGAAAGGCTCGCCGAGTTCGCGCTGGTAGTGCGTGCTCAACGCAGCGCGCGCGTCGTCGAGTATGGGATCCGGTAGCGGTTGGTCTTCCTCGTAGAAGTAGAGCAGTCGTGGCACATCCACGACCTGGTCGTACATCAGCCGCCGCTCGGCCTGCCACGGCACTTCGCCGACAAGGCGCTCGAACAATGTGTCCGCACCGCGCAGCCAGCCGGGCAGCACATCCACCCACGCGCCGCTGCTCAGCGGTGTCCGTCGCATTCGCTGCAGCGCCTCGAGGCGCACGTCATCGAACCCGTCGAGCAGCGAACCCTGGAATGGTGTCGACATGGATTCGAATCTACGTTGAATCGAACGTATGTGCTAGCAGGTTCCCGAAAATGTCGAGACGCCGGACGTTCGCCTCCGGCTGCTTCGTGGCCGGGCTCACAGCGGCGTCGTGGCCCGGCTCACAGCCCGATATGCCTGGTGAAAGCGGTGCTCGGGGCGCTGCTAGGCTGCTTGCCGTAAGACATCCTTTAACGGACCGTCCGGTGAGGCGGGGAAGGAGGTCGGCATGGCCGTGCCCGAAGATCGGGCCGCCAAGTCCGGCGCTGGCGAGGCATCGCAGCGACACACACCCGAATGGGTGGAGGCGGGACGCGAACTGTTGTCGCCGTCGGATGTCGGCCGGACCGTTGCGCGTATCGCGCATCAGATCATCGAGAAGACCGCACTGGATTCGGGCGATCCCGACGCACCGCGCGTCGTGTTGATCGGAATCCCCACCCGCGGCACCACGCTCGCCGCCCGGCTCACCGAGAAGATCGAGGAATTCTCCGGTGTGCGCCCGGCGCTCGGCTCGCTCGACATCACCCTCTATCGCGACGATCTGCGCAGTCGCCCGCACCGGCCATTGGAACGCACCTCCGTGCCCGAAGGCGGCATCGAGGACGCTCTGGTGGTCCTCGTCGACGACGTGCTTTTCTCCGGCCGCACCGTGCGCTCCGCGCTCGACGGACTGCGCGACCTCGGCAGGCCGCGCAGCGTGCAGCTGGCGGTGCTCATCGACCGCGGCCACCGCGAACTGCCGATCCGCGCCGACTTCGTCGGCAAGAACGTGCCCACCTCGCGCAGCGAGGACATCTCCGTACTTTTCACCGAACACGACGGCCGCGACGGCGTGTATCTGCATCAGGAGGCGGAAGCGTGAGCGAGCGAGCCACGGCGGAGCCGAGCGTCAGCGAGGTGGCGTCGTGAGACATCTGCTGACGGTGACGGATTTGGATCGCGTCACCGCGACGGAGCTGCTGGACGAGGCCGAACGTTTCGAGCAGGCGCTGCTCGGGCGTGAGGTGCACAAGCTACCGACGCTGCGCGGCCGGACCGTGATGACGGTGTTCTACGAGAACTCCACCCGGACCCGGGTGTCGTTCGAGGTGGCGGGCAAGTGGATGAGCGCCGATGTGATCAACGTCAGCGCGAGCAGCTCCTCGGTCTCCAAGGGCGAGTCGTTGCGCGACACCGCGCTGACGCTACACGCGGCGGGCGCCGACGCCCTCATCGTTCGCCATCCCGCTTCCGGTGCCGCGCACCAGATCGCACGGTGGATGGATGCCTGGGCGGTGCAGTCGGGTCGCGGCTCGGGTCCGGCGATCATCAACGCGGGTGACGGCACCCACCAGCACCCGACTCAGGCACTGCTCGACGCGTTGACGCTGCGGCAGCGTCTCGGTGATATCGAGGGCAAGCGCGTGGTGATCGTCGGCGATATCCTGCACAGCAGGGTCGCCCGCTCGAATGTCTTCCTGCTGGCCACTCTCGGCGCCGAAGTCGTGCTCGTCGCTCCGCGCACGCTGCTGCCCGTCGGTGCGGAAAGCTGGCCCGCGCGGATCTCGCCCAGCCTGGACGCCGAATTGCCCGGCGCCGACGCGGTATTGATGCTGCGGGTGCAGGCGGAGCGCATGAACGGCGGCTTCTTCCCCTCGGCCCGCGAGTACTCGGTCAACTACGGGCTTTCGGAGCGCCGGATGGCGCTGCTGGAGGAGCACGCGGTGGTCCTGCATCCGGGCCCGATGCTGCGCGGCATGGAAATCGCCTCGCCCGTTGCGGACTCACCGAAGTCCGCGATCTTGCAACAGGTGACGAACGGAGTGCATATGCGGATGGCGGTGCTGTTCCGGCTGCTGGTCGGCACTCAGGAGGCGGTGGCGTGAGCGAGTTGCTGCTGCAAGGTGTTCGACCGTACGGCGAGGGGGAGCCGGTCGACGTGCTCGTCCGCGACGGTGTGATCGCCGCGATCGGTGCCGACCTCGACACCGCTGCCGACACCGAGGTGATCTCGGCGACGGGCCAGGTCCTGCTGCCCGGCTTCGTCGACCTGCACACCCACCTTCGTGAACCGGGGCGCGAGGACACCGAGACCATCGAGTCCGGTTCCGCCGCCGCGGCGCTCGGCGGTTACACCGCGGTGTTCGCGATGGCCAACACCAATCCGGTCGCCGACTCGGTGGTCGTCACCGACCACGTGTGGCGGCGCGGCCAGGAGGTCGGGCTGGTCGATGTGTTCCCGGTGGGTGCGGTCACGGTCGGGTTGGCGGGCAAGCAGCTCGCGGAAATGGGCACCATGGCCGCAGGCGTCGGCGCGGTGCGTATGTTCTCCGACGACGGTCACTGCGTGTACGACCCGCTGCTGATGCGCCGTGCGCTCGAATACTCGAACTCCCTCGGGGTCCTGATCGCGCAGCATGCCGAGGAGCCACGCCTCACCCAGGGGGCGGTCGCGCACGAGGGGCCGACCGCGGCCAGGCTCGGCCTTGCCGGCTGGCCGCGCGCCGCCGAGGAGTCGATCGTCGCCCGGGATGCGCTGCTCGCCCGTGATGCCGGTGCGCGCGTGCACATCTGTCACGCCTCCACCGCGGGCACCGTGGAACTGGTCAAGTGGGCCAAGGCGCAAGGTATTTCGATCACCGCCGAGGTCACGCCACACCATCTGCTGCTCGACGATTCGCGGCTGGAAACCTACGATGCGGTCAACAAGGTGAACCCGCCGCTGCGCGAGGCCTCCGACGCAGCGGCGCTGCGCCGCGCACTGGCCGAGGGCATCCTCGACTGCGTCGCCACCGACCACGCCCCGCACGCCGAACAGGACAAGTGCTGCGAGTTCGCCGCCGCGCGTCCCGGCATGCTCGGCCTGGAGACCGCGCTGTCGATCATCGTGCAGACCATGGTCGAACCGGGCCTGCTCGACTGGCGCGGCGTCGCGCGCGTGATGAGTGAGCGTCCCGCCGAAATCGTCGGACTCGACGACCACGGCAGGCCCATCGAGGTCGGCGAACCGGCGAACCTCACGCTGGTCGACCCGGACGCGACCTGGACGGTGCGAGCCACCGAGCTCGCCAGTATCTCGAACAACACACCGTTCGAGGCGATGACGTTCCCGGCCCGAGTGACGACGACGTTGCTCCGTGGCGTGGTAACCGCCCGCGAGGGCAAGGCGGTGGGGAACCGTGCGGAGGCGTAGATGAGCGAACATTGCGCAGCCGCACGTCGAAGCCGACCGGGTGCGGGTGTCCCGCAGGACACAGGAGGTCCGTAAGTGGAAAGAACGCTGTGGGTGGTCGGACTGCTGGCGCTGTTCGCGCTGTGCGTCTGGCTGATGTACCGAGGCTGGCAGAACCGGGCAGCGCGCCAAGCGGCGAGCATCGGTGAGCTACCTGGGGTGCCCGCCGACTGCGGCGCGCAACTGCTGGAGCCGACCACCGGAATGTATCTCGGCAGCACCATCGCACCCAGCTGGCAGGACCGGATTGCGGTGGGCGACTTGGGCTTCCGGGCCACAGCGGAACTCACGAGGTTCGAACGCGGAATTCTGCTCGAGCGCGAGGGGGCGACGGTGATCTGGATTCCGCAGGAATCCATCACGGCGGTGCGCACCGAGCGCGGGCACGCGGGCAAGGTCATGACGGAAGATGGTGTGCTGGTAATTCGCTGGAAGCTGCCCACCGGAACCGAGGTAGACACCGGTTTCCGGGGCGACGACAAGACGGTGTATCCGGCTTGGCGAGCGGATCCGACCAGAGCGACGACGGGAGAAGACGAATGAATGCAGGATCGCGCAGCGATTCGACGGGGGGCGGTGGTCGGGCGACCGGAGGGCCGGCGCAAGCAGCAGCTCTGGTATTGGAAGACGGGCGGGTGTTCCGTGGCACGGCCTACGGCGCCGTGGGCGAGACGCTCGGCGAGGCGGTGTTCTGCACCGCGATGACCGGGTACCAGGAGACCCTCACCGACCCCAGCTATCACCGGCAGATCGTGGTGGCCACGGCCCCGCAGATCGGCAACACCGGCTGGAACGACGAGGACGACGAGTCCTCGAGGATCTGGGTCGCCGGCTACGCGATCCGCGACGCCTCACGCGTCGCGTCGAACTGGCGCTCCACCGGGACACTGCAGGACCAGTTGGGTCGCCAGGATGTGGTCGGCATCGCGGGAATCGACACCCGCGCGCTGGTGCGACACCTGCGTACCCGCGGTTCGATGAAGGCGGGCATCTTCTCGGGCGCCGCACTGGCAGGCACCGACGAGTTGCTCGGCAGGGTGAACGGCCAGCCTTCGATGCTGGGCGCGAATCTGGCTCGAGAGGTCAGCACCGATGCGCTCTACACCATCGAGCCGGTCGGTGATCCCCGCTTCACGGTCGTCGCGGTCGATCTCGGCATCAAGACCAACACCCCGCGGATGTTCGCCGAGCGCGGGATGCGGGTGCACGTGGTGCCCTCGACCACCTCGCTGGACCAGATTCTGGCGCTGAACCCGAACGGCGTGTTCCTGTCCAACGGTCCTGGTGACCCGGCCACTCAGGACGGTGCGGTCGCGATCACCCAGGGCGTGCTGGAAAAAGGTCTGCCGCTGTTCGGCATCTGCTTCGGCAATCAGATTCTCGGCCGCGCGTTCGGACGCAAGACCTACAAGATGAAGTTCGGCCACCGCGGCATCAACGTCCCGGTCGTCGAGCGGGAAACCGGTCGTATCTCCATCACCGCGCAGAACCACGGTTTCGCACTGGAGGGTGAGGCGGGGGAACAGTTCGATACGCCCTTCGGCCGCGCCGAGGTCAGTCACGTCTGCGCGAATGACGGCACTGTCGAAGGTGTTCGCCTGGTCGACGGCCGCGCGTTCTCTGTGCAGTACCACCCCGAGGCCGCCGCCGGACCCCACGACGCCGCTTATCTCTTCGACCGTTTCGCCGGTCTCATGGAAGGAGCCTGATGCCTCGCCGCAAGGATCTCGAGCACATCCTGGTGATCGGCTCTGGCCCGATCGTTATCGGCCAGGCATGTGAATTCGACTATTCCGGCACCCAGGCGTGCCGGGTGCTGCGGGCCGAGGGCCTGCGGGTATCGCTGGTGAACTCCAACCCGGCGACCATCATGACCGACCCGGAGTTCGCCGATTCCACCTACGTGGAGCCGATCACGCCGGAGTTCGTCGAGAAGGTCATCGAAAAGGAGCGTCCCGACGCCATTCTCGCCACCCTCGGCGGGCAGACCGCGCTGAACACCGCGGTCGCCCTGCACGAACGCGGTGTGCTGCAGAAGTACAACGTCGAGCTGATCGGCGCCGACTTCGACGCCATCCAGCGCGGTGAGGACCGGCAGAAGTTCAAGGACATCGTCGCCAAGGTCGGCGGCGAGAGCGCTCGCTCCGCGGTGTGCCACACCATGGACGAGGTGCGCGCCACTGTCGCCGAGCTCGGTTTCCCGGTGGTCGTTCGCCCCTCCTTCACGATGGGCGGCCTCGGCTCCGGCATGGCCTACAACGACGACGATCTCGACCGCATCGCGGGCGGCGGCCTGGCCGCCTCACCCACCGCGAACGTGCTCATCGAGGAATCCATTCTCGGCTGGAAGGAATTCGAGCTCGAGCTCATGCGCGACAGCCGCGACAACGTCGTGGTGGTCTGCTCGATCGAGAACGTGGACCCGATGGGCGTGCACACCGGTGACTCGGTCACCGTCGCACCGGCCATGACCCTCACCGACCGCGAGTACCAGAAGCTGCGCGACCTCGGCATCGACATCCTGCGCGAAGTCGGCGTCGATACCGGCGGCTGCAATATCCAGTTCGCCGTGAACCCAGCCGACGGCCGCCTCATCGTCATCGAGATGAACCCGCGTGTCTCGCGTTCTTCGGCGCTCGCCTCCAAGGCCACGGGCTTCCCGATCGCCAAGATCGCCGCCAAGCTGGCCATCGGCTACACCTTGGACGAGATTGTCAACGACATCACCAAGGAAACTCCGGCCTGCTTCGAGCCGACGCTGGACTACGTGGTCGTCAAGGCGCCACGGTTCGCGTTCGAGAAGTTCCCCGGCGCCGACGCGACACTGACCACCACCATGAAGTCGGTGGGCGAGGCGATGTCGTTGGGCCGCAACTTCTCCGAGGCACTCGGCAAGGTGCTCCGCTCGCTGGAGACCAAGGCCGCAGGGTTCTGGACCCAAGAAGATGGCAAGTGGGCCCCCTCCGATGGCGGCGACCCGCAAGCGGTCGCCGCGGCCACCGAGTCCATCCTCGAAGATCTGCGGACTCCGACCGAGGGTCGCATCTACCAGGTGGAGCGCGCGCTGCGCCTGGGCGCGAGCATCGAGGAGGTCGCGAAGGCCTCCGGCATCGACCCGTGGTTCGTCGCCGAGGTCGCCGGACTCGTCGAATTGCGTCAGGAGATCATCGACGCACCGGTGCTCGACGAGACGCTGCTGCGTCGCGCCAAGCACCACGGCCTTTCCGACCGCCAGATCTCCGCGCTGCGTGCCGAACTCGCGGGCGAGACCGGCGTGCGTACCCTGCGGCACCGGCTCGGTGTCCGGCCGGTCTTCAAGACCGTCGACACCTGCGCCGCCGAATTCGAGGCCAAGACCCCGTACCACTACTCGACCTACGAGCTGGACCCCGCAGCCGAGTCCGAGGTCGCGCCGCAGCGCGAACGCGACAAGGTGATCATCCTCGGCTCGGGGCCGAACCGGATCGGCCAGGGCATCGAGTTCGACTACTCGTGTGTCCATGCGGCGCAGACGCTGTCGCAGGCCGGGTACGAGACGGTGATGGTCAACTGCAACCCGGAGACCGTCTCCACCGACTACGACACCGCCGACCGGCTCTACTTCGAGCCCCTGACCTTCGAGGATGTGCTCGAGGTCTTCCACGCGGAGTCCGAATCCGGCACCGTCGCCGGCGTTATCGTGCAGCTGGGCGGGCAGACCCCGCTCGGGCTCGCGCAGCGGCTCACCGACGCGGGCGTCCCGGTGGTCGGCACCAGCGCCGCGGCCATCGACCTGGCCGAGGACCGCGGCGAGTTCGGTGACGTGCTGGTTGCGGCGGGCCTGCCCGCGCCGAAGTACGGCACCGCGACGACCTTCGCGCAGGCCAAGAAGATCGCCGCGAGCATCGGCTACCCGGTGCTGGTCCGACCGTCCTACGTGCTCGGCGGGCGCGGCATGGAGATCGTCTACGACGAGCAGTCCCTCGAGGGCTACATCTCCCGCGCCACCGAGCTCAGTCCCGAGCATCCGGTGCTGGTCGACCGCTTCCTGGAAGACGCGATCGAGATCGACGTCGACGCACTGTGCGACGGCCAAGAGGTCTACCTCGGCGGCGTGATGGAGCACATCGAAGAGGCGGGCATCCACTCCGGTGACTCCGCCTGTGCGCTGCCGCCGATCACCTTGGGCCGCAGCGATATCGAGGCTGTGCGCCGGTCCACCATCGCGCTGGCCAAGGGTATCGGCGTCAAGGGCCTGCTCAACGTGCAGTACGCGCTCAAGGACGACGTGCTCTACGTGCTGGAGGCCAATCCCCGTGCCAGCCGTACGGTTCCGTTCGTGTCCAAGGCCACGGCGGTGCCGCTGGCCAAGGCTGCGGCCCGGATCACCATGGGCGCCACCATCGCCGAACTCCGCAAGGAAGGCATGCTGCCCGCCGAGGGCGACGGCGGGCACGTCCCGCTGGACGCGCCGGTCGCAGTGAAGGAAGCGGTGCTGCCGTTCCATCGGTTCCGCAAGGCCGATGGCACCGGCGTGGATTCGCTGCTCTCCCCGGAGATGAAGTCCACCGGCGAGGTCATGGGCATCGACGCCGACTTCGGCACCGCGTTCGCCAAGAGTCAGGCCGCCGCTTACGGTTCGCTGCCCACCGAGGGCACCGTGTTCGTCTCGATCGCCAACCGCGACAAACGGGCCATGGTGTTCCCGGTGAAACGTCTGCACGACCTCGGCTTCCGGATCCTGGCCACCGAGGGCACGGCGGAAATGCTGCGCCGTAACGGAATTCCGTGCGAACAGGTGCGCAAGCACTCGGACCCGGAATCCGGTGGCGAGGTGCCGATCGCGTCGATCGTGGAGCAGATCCGCGATGGCGAGGTCGACATGGTGTTCAACACCCCCTACGGCAACTCGGGTCCGCGCGTGGACGGTTACGAAATCCGCACCGCCGCGGTCGGTGTGAACATTCCGTGCATCACCACGGTGCAGGGTGCGGCCGCGGCCGTGCAGGGCATCGAGGCGACCATCAACGGTGGCATCGGGGTGCGCTCCCTGCAGGAACTGCATTCGGCGCTTCGTGGCTGAGGAACGCGCGATCGAGGAAGGAGGCGGTGCGGTGAAGACGTTCGGCGCCCGGCTGCGGCACGCGATGCGGCACTTCGGGCCGCTGTGTGTCGGCATCGACCCGCATCCGCAACTGCTCGAGGCGTGGGGCCTGACCGACGACATCGACGGCCTCGAAGCCTTCGCCGAGACCTGCGTGGAGGCCTTCGACGGTCGCGTCGCGCTGGTCAAACCGCAGGTGGCGTTCTTCGAGGCCTACGGGTCGGGGGGCATCGCTGTGCTGGAGCGCACGATCAGCGTGCTGCGCGCTTCCGGAACATTGGTGCTCGCCGACGCCAAGCGTGGTGATATCGGCTCCACCATGGATGCGTATGCCCGTGCCTGGCTCGGCAACGGCCCGCTCGGCTCGGACGCGGTGACAGTGTCGCCCTATCTCGGATTCGGTTCGCTCGATCCGGCCTTTCGCCTGGCCGAGCAGAACCACCGCGGTGTCTTCGTGCTCGCCGCCACCTCGAATCCCGAGGGCGCGCAACTGCAGCGCATCACCGCAGCGGACGGCCGCACCATCGCCCAGACCATGGTCGATGCGGCGGCCGAACGCAACGCGGGCGCCGAATTCGGTTCTGTCGGAGTCGTTGTCGGTGCCACCCTCACCGAGGCCCCGGACCTGAGCAAGCTCAACGGGCCGATCCTCATGCCGGGGGTCGGGGCGCAGGGCGGGGGCGCGGATTCCATTCGTGCCCTGGTGTCCGACGCCGGTTTCGGCGCTGTCGTGCCGACCGCCTCGCGCGAAGTGCTCGCGGCAGGCCCGTCCGTCTCGGCGCTGTGCGCGAAGCTCGCGAAGCTACAGGAAGAGTTCGCCTTCCTACATGCCTGATCGGATACTCGCAGGCCTGATCGGATACTCGCGGCCTCGCCGTAACGCTGAGGGCGGCCACGCGTAACACAACGGACCGGGCAGCCTAACGGACCGGTCGCCCGCCGCGGGCCGAGCTATACGGGACCGCGGCGGCTCGATGGCGCATCCATCGATGGGTTCCCACGCCGAGCGGCACGAGTCGATGACATCGTCGCGGCTGCCGCCTGCTCGTCATCTGCGAATTGCGGGCTTCGGTTCGATGAGGTAGCGGTGCCGGTTCGCCTCCGGAAACTACGCGGGCAACTTTTCGGCGATCGATCCGTCGCGCTGCGCTCGACCGTCGTCCGCCGGGTGCAGCACCACGATAGCGGCGAATGTCTTTGTGACGCTGCCGATTCGGAAGTGACTATCCGCCCCGAGTTACCCACGGCGGGTGCGGCCGGTTGTGTTTGCCGACACACCTGTGCGCCGCCGGCATCCGACACCCGTAATCCGGCATCCGTCGCCGATGCGGCGGCGACCCGTGTTACGGCAGCGGCCACGCCATCATCCTGCGGAACCGTCATGACCTGCGCAGATGGCGACATCGTCGCCACGATTACCGCACCCGATACCGCCGCGATTCGAATCGGCTTCTTCTGCATGATGTTCGACGCTGGGCCCGGCCGCGCGCGACGACCATGCGGTTTTCCCTCGATGTCCTGCGAAAACACACTCCGCCGCTGTGGTCGGGACGGCCGGACCGGGTGGTTGGTTCTACTGTCCCGGCGGCGCAGTGCTCATGGCGTCGAAGACATGGAAACGACCATGGAATCGAAACGCAGCGAACTCGCAGGCATCGCAGGCTGCGCACCTCCGAGGGAGGTGAAATCCTCGAATCGTAAGCACGCTCGAGCCGAATCGCGGCTGAACCGGCGCACCGAACGCGCACGCGATGTGCTCACCCAGATGGCGGCAGGGCACCGCAACCCGCCGATCTGCAACGAGCTGTTCATCACCCGGAGCGCGGCGGAAAGCACATCAATGCCATTTTCGCCGAGCTCCAGCTGCCGCCGGACGCGGCGCACCACTGGCGTGTGCGCGCCATCCCCGAATATCTCGCCGCCGACGCCGCGGCGACCTGATGACAGGGACGCCGGGGCGGGGCCGTGTGGCCGGCTGGCCGCCCGTCTGCGGCGGTTTCGGGGTGGAAACGGCACCAGGGGTGTGGCCGGGTGGAGCGGGCGGCTCTGGCATCGATTCGGCCGTTGACGGGCGGGGTCCGTGGCCGTCGTTCTTCGCGTTCCGCGTGCCCGACACGCGAAAGACAACGCGACACGCGGAAAAATCCGAGAAAGTTCCTGGTCGGGCGGTTGCCCAGTTGCTGGGGTGGTGTGCCGTGTCACCGCAATCCCCCCGCTAACCCTGTTTGCTGCTGAAAAAGCCCTGCATACGGGGCATTTCGGGGTTTCGGCGGTACGATCGGCGCAGCAGACAAAGGGGCGCGTCGATCCGGTCGGGTCTGCCCCTACGACACCGGCGAATCATGCGCTGACCTGGGGGGTGGGTTCGCAATCGGCGGACGTCGTGGGTACGGTCGCTGAGACTGCCGGGTTACCGGCAGGAGTTGATGCAATGAACGATGAGACGGAGGAACCGTGGCCCTTCCCCAGCTGACTGACGAGCAGCGCGCCGCTGCTTTGGAGAAGGCGGCGGCCGCTCGCCGCGCTCGGGCGGAGCTCAAGGAGCGCCTGAAGCGTGGTGGCACCGACCTGAAGCAGGTCCTCACCGACGCCGAGTCCGATGAGATTCTCGGCAAGATGAAGGTGTCGGCGCTGCTGGAAGCCCTGCCCAAGGTGGGCAAGGTCAAGGCGGCAGAGATCATGAGCGAGCTGGAGATCGCCCCCACCCGGCGTTTGCGCGGACTGGGTGACCGGCAGCGCAAGGCGCTGCTCGCCCGATTCGACTTCGCCTGACAACGAAGGTGATCGGACACACGCGGAAGGGTCGACTGGTTGTACTGGTCGGCCCCTCGGCCGTGGGTAAGTCCACTGTGGTGCGCTGCGTCCGTGAGCGGCTGCCCCACTTGGTCTTCAGTGTGTCGGCAACGACCCGGGCCCCAAGGCCCGGGGAGGTCGACGGCCGGGACTATCGGTTCGTCACCCGGGACGAGTTCGACGCCATGATCGAGGCGGGCGAACTGCTCGAGTGGGCGGACATCCACGGAGGATTACAACGTTCCGGTACCCCGGCGGGTCCGGTACGCGAGGCAATGGCCGCCGGACTTCCCGTGCTCGTCGAGGTCGATCTCGAGGGCGCGCGGTCGGTACGCAAGACCATGCCCGAGGCGCTGCTGGTGTTCCTCGCCCCGCCCAGCTGGGACGAATTGGTCACCAGGCTGCGGTCGCGCGGCACCGAATCGCCCGAAGTCATCGAGCGCAGGCTGGAAACCGCCAGGACCGAATTGGCGGCCTGTGACGAGTTCGACATCGTCATCGTGAACGACGAGGTGACCAGCGCGTGTGAGCAGTTGGTATCGTTGTTTGTTAGCACAAATTCGAGTTCGTGACCCCCACCCCCGCAGGAGCGCCCCTAGTGAGCAGTACGGACATCAAGCCCGCCCCGGCATACGACACTCCGATCGGCCTGACCAACCCGCCGATCGACGAGTTGCTGGAGCGCACCTCGTCCAAGTACGCCCTGGTCATCTACGCAGCCAAGCGGGCTCGTCAGATCAACGACTACTACAACCAGCTCGGCGACGGCATCCTCGAGTACGTCGGTCCACTGGTCGAGCCGGGTCTGCAGGAGAAGCCGCTGTCGGTCGCGATGCGCGAAATCCACTCCGATCTGCTCGAGCACGCCGAAGGCGAGTAGTTCGAGCGGACGCAGTGACCACATCTAGGCCGGAGGCGTAGTGACCACACGGATCGTCGTCGGCGTCGGCGGAGGGATCGCCGCCTACAAAGCCTGCTCGATTGTGCGCCGGTTCACCGAGACCGGGCACCAGGTTCGGGTGATCCCCACCGAGTCGGCGTTGCAATTCGTCGGCAAGGCCACCTTCGAGGCACTGTCCGGGAACCCGGTGCACACCGGCGTGTTCGCGGACGTGCCCGAGGTACCCCACGTACGGCTCGGTCAGGAGGCGGACCTCGTTGTCATCGCCCCGGCGACCGCCGATCTGATGGCGCGTGCCGCGAGCGGCCGCGCCGACGACCTGTTGACCGCCACGCTGCTGACGGCCCGATGTCCGGTGGTTTTCGCGCCCGCGATGCACACCGAGATGTGGGAGCATCCGGCCACCATCGCCAATGTCGCGACGCTGCGTGCGCACGGTGCGATCGTCATGGAACCCGCGTCGGGCCGCCTCACCGGCACCGACACCGGACCAGGACGGTTGCCCGAGCCCGAGGAGATCTTCGGACTCGCTACGTTGCTGCTCGAGCGTGCCGACGCGATCCCGCGTGATCTGGAAGGCCGCCGCGTGGTTATCACCGCCGGTGGCACCAGAGAACCGCTGGACCCGGTGCGTTTCCTCGGCAACCGCAGCTCCGGCAAGCAAGGCTATGCGCTGGCACGGGTCGCTGCTCAGCGCGGCGCTCACGTCACGCTGATCGCGGGCAACACGATCGAGATGGCCGCCCCGGCTGCCGTCGACCTGGTACATGTGACGACGGCCGAACAGCTCAAGACCGCGGTGGACAAGCACGCGGTCGGCGCCGACGCGGTGATCATGGCAGCGGCGGTGGCCGATTTCCGGCCGACCAACGTGGCCGCGGCCAAGATCAAGAAGGGCGCGGGCGAGCCGGATGTGATCGCGCTGACCAAGACCGACGACATTCTCGCCGGTCTGGTGCAGTCGCGCCGCGACGGCCAGTTGCCTGGCACCGCGATCGTCGGCTTCGCCGCCGAGACCGGTGACGAGCAGGGCGACGTGCTCACCCACGCGCGGGCAAAGCTGGCCCGCAAGGGTTGCGATCTGCTGGTCGTGAACGCGGTCGGCGAGGGCAAGGCATTCGAGGTCGACACCAATGACGGCTGGCTGCTCGGTGCGGACGGCACCGAACAGGCGCTCGACCACGGGTCGAAGGCGCTGCTGGCGAGCCGGGTGCTCGACGCACTCGGCCCGTTGTTGCGCTGAGCCGTCGTGCGCCGATGCGCCGGTGCGAACTATTCGTTCAAGTCTTGTAGCGGCGCCGTGAGTATTGCGGTGTGGAGGTAATCACCACCATCAACCGGTCGGTCGCGGTGCAGATATTCAGGCGAGCGACGCAATGTCGGGATGAAGATCCGGCAATGTGCGTCGGTCGCCGAATAGTCTGAGACAGCGTTTGACCGCGGGCCATTGCGTCGGTGGTTTGGAATAGTCTGAGATGAAGGGTTGCGCGGTGGCGGCAGCACGTTACTGTCGCAAACCGACACGAGTAACCCGTTGAGGGAGAGGGAAGAACTGTGCGCACGTCCGGCAGCCGGCTATTCACCAGTGAGTCCGTGACCGAGGGTCATCCGGACAAGATCTGTGATGCCATCAGCGATTCCATTCTCGACGCGTTGCTCGCGGAAGACCCGCGCAGCCGGGTCGCGGTGGAAACTCTCGTCACGACCGGTCAGGTCCACGTCGCGGGTGAGGTCACCACGTCGGCCTACGCGGATATTCCGCGCATTGTCCGCGAGAAGGTCCTGGAAATCGGATACGACTCGTCCGCAAAGGGTTTCGACGGAAATTCCTGTGGCGTCAATATCGCCATCGGCGCGCAGTCGCCGGACATCGCGCAGGGTGTCGACACCTCGCACGAGGCGCGCACCGCGGGTTCCGACGACGAGATCGAGCGCCAGGGCGCGGGTGACCAGGGGCTGATGTTCGGCTACGCGAACACCGACACCCCCGAGCTCATGCCGCTGCCGATCGCGCTGGCCCATCGCCTCTCGCGCAGGCTCACCGAGGTCCGCAAGTCCGGCGTGCTGCCCTACCTGCGCCCGGACGGCAAGACCCAGGTCACCATCGAATACGAAGGCGACCGGCCGGTTCGCCTGGACACGGTCGTCATCTCCACCCAGCACGCCGCGGATATCGATCTGGACAACCTGCTCGCGCCCGATATCCGCGAGAAGGTCGTCGATGCGGTGGTCGCCGATCTGGACCTGCCGAGCCTGGACACCTCGAACATCCGGCTGCTGGTCAACCCCACCGGCAAGTTCGTGCTCGGCGGCCCGATGGGCGACGCGGGCCTGACCGGCCGCAAGATCATCGTCGACACCTATGGCGGCATGGCCCGCCACGGCGGGGGCGCGTTCTCCGGCAAGGACCCGTCGAAGGTCGACCGCTCGGCCGCGTACGCCATGCGCTGGGTCGCCAAGAACGTCGTCGCGGCCGGACTGGCCGACCGCGTCGAGGTTCAGGTCGCCTACGCCATCGGCAAGGCCGCTCCGGTCGGTCTGTTCGTGGAGACCTTCGGCACCGAGAAGGTCGACCCGACTCGCATTTCGAGTGCGATCACCGAGGTCTTCGACCTGCGCCCCGGCGCGATCATTCGCGACCTCGACCTGCTGCGCCCGATCTACGCACCGACCGCCGCGTACGGCCACTTCGGCCGCACCGACATCGACCTGCCATGGGAGCACACCGATCGCGCCGACAAGCTGCGCGCGGCAATCGGCCTGTAAGCCGACCCGGCCCGCGTGAACCAGCCCACGGCGGACCACCCCGCCACTCCCGCGTCCACGGGGGCACGGGCGGCACATGATTCGACAGCAGCGGGAGCACCCATCGCACGGGTGCTCCCGCTGCTGTCGCCCGCCCACCTGGACCGTGACTTCGACTACCTCGTCCCCCCGGAGTTGGACGCCATCGCCCAACCCGGCGTCCGAGTCCGCGTCCGTTTCGCGGGCCGGCTGGTCGACGGCTACCTCCTGGCCCGCCTCGCCCGCAGCGACCATTCCGGCAAGCTCGTCAAACTCGAACGTGTCGTCTCCCCGGAGCGAGTTCTCACTCCCGAAATCCTGAAGCTCGCCACCGCCGTCGCTGCCCGCTACGCAGGCACCCGAGCCGACGTACTGCGCCTGGCCATCCCGCCCCGTCACGCTCGCACCGAATCCGGCGGCTCGAAGAAGCCGGCCGAGTCGGCAGTGGCGCAAGAAGATTCGGTCGCCTCCGGCGATGTACAACCGGAGCATGCGCCGGGTGCTGATGCCGCCGGTCGACGTGGTGGCACCGCTTCCGCCGCGCCCGCTCCGAAGGCTGACCCGGCTGCGGCCGCTGGTGCCCACTTGGTTTCGGGCGATGATCGCGGCGGCTCCACGACGGCCGCAGGCTTCATGCGCTCGGCGTCGCCTCACGCAACGGCCTCCACGAAACCTGATGCAGCCGAATCTGGTTCAGGCGATGGCCCGAATTCGATCGGCGGATCCGCGATGGCCGTCGCGTCCGCGCCGACCGTAGCGCCGGTCGTGGGGGACAGCACGCCGCCCGGCGCGGATTCGGTTGCCGTACGAACCAATTCCCCCGCGGACGCTGCAACGCCGAGCTCGGCCTCCGGATCTCGCCATGACCTCAACATCGATTCTGTTGCCTCCGTGTCAGATTCGCGTCCACCAGGTGCTCCTGCCGGCCCGAGCGATGAGACTGCCGGAGCCGACGGTGCGATGGAGCAGACACCCAGCCTGCGGTCGCCGCATCGTGACACACCTGACCCCGTTTCCATCGGCCCGGTCGAGGTGGATTCGGGTGTCGACGGCGCGTCGGCGTCCGGTGGTGGCGGTGATGCTGTCGGGAAATCGTCTATCTCTGGTGTTGCTGCGGCGTCTGCGCGGGTGCTGTCCATCGATCCGGCTGTGGCCGAGGTGGATTCGGGTGTCGATCGTGCGCCGGGATCTGCTCGTCACGGCGATCGCGTCGGGAAATTGTCGCCCACTGTGGCCGTGGACTTCAGCGCCGAGCTCACTGTCGATCCGACGCCGTGGGACCGGTACATCCATGGGACCGCGTTCCTGGACGCACTGGGGCAGGGGAGGGGGCCGCGGGCGGCGTGGCAGGCGTTGCCGGGGGAGGATTGGGCGCGGCGGTTGGCGGAGTTGGCTGCGGTGGTTGTCGGGCGGGGGCGCAGTGCGATTCTGATGGTGCCCGATCAGCGAGATCTCGATCGGGTGCTGGCGGAATGTGTTCGGCTGGTGGGGGATTCGGCGGTCGGATTGGCGGCTGGGCTGGGGCCCGCAGCCCGGTATCGGCGATGGCTTGCGGCGTTGCGCGGGACAGCGCGGGTGGTGGTCGGAACACGTAGTGCGGTGTTCGCGCCGGCGACGGAGCTGGGCCTGATCGCGATCTGGGACGACGGCGACGACACCTATGCCGAGCAGCGAGCGCCGTATCCCCACGCGCGCGAAGTAGCGATGCTGCGCGCGCACGAGACAGGTGCGGCCTTCATCGCAGCGGGGTTCGCGCGGACAGCGGAGATACAGGCCGTTGTCGATTCGGGGTGGGCGCACGATCTGGTCGCCGACCGCGGGGTGGTGCGGAAGTTCTCGCCGCGGATCAGCGCACCGGGGGACACCGACATGGCGTTGGAGCGCGACCCGATTGCGCGCGCTGTGCGCATCCCCAGAGTGGGGTTCGCGGCCGCGCGGTCGGCGTTGAAAGAAGGTGCGGCGGTATTGGTGCAGGTGCCACGGCGTGGCTATGTGCCGTCGCTGGCCTGCGCGAAATGCCGGACGCCCGCGCGCTGTCGGCACTGCAATGGGCCACTTGCGCTGCCGGAGGTTCGCTCGCACCACGACGACGTCGCGCACAGTCCGAGTTGCCGCTGGTGCGGCATCGCCGAGGCGGCCTTCCGCTGTGCGAGCTGTGGGTCGCGGGCCTTACGTGCGGTCGTCATCGGGGCCTTACGCACCGCGGAAGAGCTCGGTCGTGCCTTTCCCGGTGTGCCTATTCGCGGTTCCAGCGGAGGCGCGATGCTGGACACCGTCGAACCGGGCCCGCAGGTCGTGGTCGCGACGGTCGGCGCCGAACCGGTGCTGCCCGGCGGTTACGGCGTCGCGCTGCTGCTGGACGCCTGGGCGCTGCTGAGCCGGGCGGACTTGCGCGCCGCCGAGGACACGCTGCGGCGATGGATGTCGGCCGCCACCTTGGTTCGCGCGCACGGTCAGGTCATCGTGATGGCCGATCCGTCGATTCCCACCGTGCAAGCGCTGTTGCGCTGGGATCCGGTCGGCCATGCGCACGCCGAGTTGGCCGGTCGCCTCGAGGTCGGCTTCCCGCCTGCGGTCCGCATGGCCGCCGTCGACGGCGCCGCTGATGCGGTCGCCGAATTGCTCGCTGCCGCAAACCTTCCCGAAGGTGTCGATGTCCTCGGCCCCGTCCCCCTCCCACCCGGCGCCCGCAAACCCTTTGCCGGTGACAGCCCCGCCGAAGTCGAACGCATGCTCCTGCGCGTCGATCGCACTGCCGGTGCTGCGCTGTCCCGAGCTCTTACCGCCGCCCAGGCAGTCCGCAGCACCCATCGATCCGACGCACCTCTTCGCGTCCAAATAGATCCGGTCGACATCGGCTGACCGTGGCCGACCAGGCGCGAGTCGGCTGTTGCGAACTGCATTCCGGCACCGCCGGAGTCTTCTGACCGCCGCCTGCCGCCTGCCGTCGGCATCTGCGCTGGCCCGCCGGCAGTCGTGCGCTGTGCCGCCCGGTCTGCCGGTCGCCGCTGTCGCCGCGTCTTACTGTTCCTCGCCGTAGTGGTGTAGCCGACAGCATTCGCCCTCGAACGCTGTCAACAAGCCGAACTACTTGAACGCGACCACGTTTCGCCGAGCCCAGTCCGCGAAGCTGTGTGGTGCGCGCCCGAGCACCTTTGCGACGTCCGGGGACACCTGCTGCTCCGCCGGAGTGGGTGCGCCGATGATGGCCAGCGTGGTCTCGACGACCGGTTCCGGTATGAACTGCACCATCTGCGCGCGCGCCTCCTCGCGGGTCTGCTCGACGAAACGGATCGGCTCGCCGAGTGCAGCACCGAGCTCATCGGCCCGCTGGCGCGGTGTGCTGGGGGCGGGACCGGTCAACGTATAGATCTGCCCGGCGTGGCCGTCCTCGCACAAAGCTGCCGCGGCAACTTCGGCGATGTCGGCCGGATCGATGACCGGCAGGCCGACATCGCCGAAAGGCGCCGCGACCGTGCGCTGGGTGCGGGCCGACTCGACCCAGGCGTACGCATTGGAGGCGAAGGCGCCGGGCCGCAGGATCGTCCACTCCAGCCCTGACTCCAGCACAGCTTCCTCGATCGATCGTCCCAACTGCCCGTGCGAAGGCGACTCCGGTCGGGTGGCGACGCCTTGCGAGGACAGCTGCACAACCCGCTGGATCCCGGCGGATTTCGCGAGTTCGAGAATGGCCCGCGGGTTCATCAGATGGGCGCTGGTCCCGGTGTCGTGCAGAAAGAGCGCCTTCGCGCCTGCGAACGCGGGGGCGAGGGTTTCGGGCTCGGTCACATCGGCGCGCTGGTGGCGCACGCCGTCGGGCAGTGCCGGCGGCGTGGTTCCGCGGGACACTGCGGTCACCTGTTCGCCCGCCGCGGCGAGGGTCTGTACGAGGGTGCGTCCGACATTGCCGGTTGCTCCGGTTACAACGATCACTTTAGCTCCTGAGTTAGTTGACTGACTAATGAGAACGTAGCCGAAGTTCCGAAGTCTGTCTATAGTCAGTTGAATAACTAACTCGGAGGAAGGCGGGCGCATGACAGGCAAGCGGGAGCGGCTGGCCGCTGCGGCGGCCGAGGTGTTCCATCGGCAGGGCGTCGAGAAGACGACGATCGCCGACATCGCCACCGCCGCGGAGGTGCCGGTCGGCAATGTGTACTACTACTTCAAAACGAAGGATCAGCTGGTCCAGGCGGCGCTCGGCGCGCACGCGCGGTCACTCCAGGATCTGATCGTCGTGCTGGAAGAACACGAGCAGCCGCGGGAGCGGTTACAGGCGCTGGTGCGGGGCTGGGTCGAGCAGCGCGAGGTGGCCGCTCAGTTCGGCTGTCCCACGGGAACATTGGCCACCGAGCTCGGCAAGCGCGCCGACGGCCTCGATCGGGAGTCGGCGGCGAATATGCGTGCGTTGATCGACTGGGTCGAGCGGCAATTCGCAGCGATGGGGCGCAGCGATGCAGGCGAGCTGGCGGTTGCCCTGGTCGCGTCGTATCAGGGAATATCGTTGCTCACCAACACCTTCCGCGACCCCGAGCTCATGCGCACGGAGGGGCTACGCCTGGAGCGCTGGATCGATGGACTGCAGTCGTGATCTCGGTCCGGCCCACAGCTGCGCCTGGATGATTCAGATGCGGTGGGGTCATTCGTCGGCTCCGCGCGCGTGCTCGATATCCGCGATGGCGCGCGCCCGCGACCGTGTCGCGCGATCGCGGTCGTCGCCCATGCCGACGAGCAGGTCGAGCATTGTTGCGTCGAGAGCGTGGGCGATGCTCGGTCCATCTGGCCCGAGGTACCCGGCGAGTTCGAGCATCACCATGCCATGGGTCAACCCCCAGACCCGGCCGGCTACGTCGGTCGCGGGACCGTCGCGAATCCGCTCGGCGGCGATGATTCGCTCGACCGTTCGAATCAGTCCGTCGAAACCGGTGTCGCCGACCGGCAGTGTGGCCCGGCCGGCCGAGACTGTCGGCTTCGGGCCCGGTTTCGGTGGCGTGGCCAGCCGGAACATCAGTCGATAGCGCTGCGGACTTGCCAGCGCGTATTGCCGATAGGCGTGGCTCATGCGGAAGAGGTCGGCCACCGGGTCGTCGCTGGCGGGCGCGGCCTCGAGTGCCGCGCTGAAGCGGGCGAGTGCTTCTGCGACGATGGCTTCCAATAGCCGGTGCATACCGCCGAAATGGGTGTACACGGCCATGGTCGAGGCGCCGATTTCGGCACCGATACGGCGGGCCTGTAGCGCCTCGCTGCCGCCTTCTTCCAGCAGCTGCAGGCTCGCTTCGATGATTTTTTGACGTGGGTCCGGATCTGCTGTACGCCGACTGCCGTCCATAGCTGCGTTAATCTACTGCGGATAACATTGTTATCAGGCCAAGGGGTCATATCCGGCTATCACGTCGTGTTCCGACGGGCTTCCAAGGGGGCTGGCTGCTGGGCGGAGAGCGGTACGTCGCTTGTCTCAGGGCTGCGCATCGAATCGGTGTGCGGCCTCTTGTTTATCCGTCCGGTTGGTTTGTGTCGACCCTCACTCTTGTCGGCGATGCATTGTCGATATATCGTCGATAACATGAACCGAACGCGAAAGCCTGAGGAGGCAATCATGGAAAGCAGGGAACAACGAGATTTCGGACGGCGTGGCCGATGGAACCGGCCAGGGGTAGAAGAGTGCGGACCCGAGCGACATCAGCATCGTCGCGGTGGGCGGCACGGCTTCGGTCCCGAGTTCGGTCCGGGCTTCGGCCCCGGTTTCGGACCGCACTTCGGCCGTGGACGCGGCCGCGGTGGCCGAGGTCGGCGCGGTGACGTGCGTGCGGCCGTGCTGCTGCTGCTCACCGAGCGGCCGATGCACGGATACGAACTCATCCAGCAGATCAGGGAGCGCAGCGACGACGTCTGGCGGCCGAGCCCGGGGTCCATCTACCCCGCGCTTGCGCAGCTCGAGGACGAGGGTCTGGTGCTCATCGAGAAGGTGGCGGGTCGCAAGACCGCGAAGCTCACCGAAACCGGCACCGAGTACGTCACGGCGAATCGGGACGAGCTCGGCGACCCGTGGGCAGACATCAAGGAAGGCGTCGGCGCACAGGCCATCGATCTGCGCGGGCTGGTCGGCCAGTTGATGGGTGCTGTCGGGCAGGTCGCGGCGGCGGGCACTCCCGCGCAGGCGACCAAGGCGGCCGAGGTGCTCACCGAGGCGCGCAAGGCGCTATACCGCATCCTCGCCGAGGATGAAAGCCCTGAGAAGTCATAGCCGTCGCTAGCTAACAGAAGTGTGAAACACCTCTTCCCAGCGCGCATTTCACACCCTTTCGGGTGGATCATTGTGAGATGGAACAGTCAGGTGGATTGTGGGGTTGGGGTTGTTCACAATTGTGTCGTGTCGCGCTAGTCAGCGCGCTGGCCGGAGCCGTCATCGTCGGCTCCGGCGCGGCGCCTACCACAGCAGGGGCTGAACCTGCGGGCTATCGGCCTGCGGACGTGCCCACCGAACCCGCTCCGCCGCAACCGGATCACCTGGCCGCCGCGACGTATCTGAAGACGCACCCGAACGCGGTTCCCGCAGGGACCAACGATTTCGGCTGCGCTCCGACCGCCGCCCACCCACGGCCGGTGGTGCTCGCGCACGGCACCGATTCCACCGCGTACTCGGACTGGTCGGCCATCGCGCCGCAGCTCACCGCGGCAGGCTTCTGCGTTTTCGCGCTCAACTACGGCGGCAAGCCGGGGGCGGAAAGCTACGGAACCGAGGATCTGTGGTTGGGCGCGCACCAGATCGGTGCGTTCGTCGACGACGTGCTCGCCGCCACCGGAGCGACGCAGGTCGATCTCGTCGGGTTCTCCCAGGGCGCCAACGTGACTCGCCTCTACATCAACAAGCTCGGCGGCGCACCCAAGGTCGTCCAGTGGGTCGGCATCGCGTCCCCGAGCTACGGCGGGGTGATGTACGGACTGGTGCCGGTCGCGCAGGCGATTCCCGGCGCGCTGCAGGCATTTCAGCTGGTGACTTCGCTGGCGGCGGTGCAGCAGGCGCAGGGTTCGCCGCTCATGATCGAACTCAATGCCGGCGGTGACACGGTCCCCGGGGTGCAGTACACCACCATCGGCAGTCGGGTCGACGAGATGATCCAGCCCTTCGAGAACATTGCGCTGCACGGTCCAGGCGCGCGCAATATCGCCCTACAGGATCTGTGTTCCGCGGACCTGACCGGTCATTTCCATATGGTCTACGACCCGTTCGTGCAGCAACTGCTGCTCACCGTGCTGGATCCGGCACACGCAGCTGCGCCGACCTGCGTAGCCGTAGCCCTCGGCACCGGCATCCCCGAAGTGATCATCGCCGGAAACTCCTGATCGCAGCGCACGAATGGCGCCCCGTCGGGCCGGGCGGGGCGAGGGTCCGCGGGGTCGGCAGACGGATATTGGGCCGGGTGGAGCGGCTGGGCACACGCTCAGCGGGTCGGCCAGTAGCCATGGGGCGCCGTGTCGTCCGCTGTCTCGCCGAATTCGCCCACATTGGTGACGCCGAGGTGGAGGAGAAGTCCCATTGCCACGATGCTGACGATGGTGATAAGTGGGGTCAGCAGCTGCACTGCTCCGGCGCCGGAGGGCGGGGACAGGTGCATCGCATGGTGTGCGCGCATGGCAGCCATGCCGGTGTAGTGCATACCGCACACCGCCACCCCCATGATCAGGGCCGCGCCGCCGGTGGCGAACCAGCCACGCACGTGCAGGGTGAACCACAGCGCCGCGGTCGCCGCGACCACCGCGATGACGATCGATAGCGCCACTATTCGCATGTCGTAGTCGATGATTGCGTCGGAATTCATCGCGTACATGCCCGAGTAGTGCATAGTCCCCACACCTAGGCCAGTAACCGTGCCGCCGCCCAACAGTGCGGACGCCCTTTTGGGCCGCCGGTTCACGATCGACAGCCCGATCCACACCACCACCATCGCGATGATCGCGCTGAGCAATGTGATCGGCACGTTGTATCGGATCGACGCTCCGTTGATCGAGAAGCCGAGCATCGCGATGAAATGCATGACCCAGATCCCGGTGCCGCCGAGTGCGACCGCCGCGGCGACAAGCCAGCCAGGGTGTCCGGCGCCGATCCGGGACCGGGCCACGCATCGTAGGCCCAGCAGTGAACCGACGACCGACATGACGTAGGCGAGGACGGGCGTGACCAATCCATAGCTGAAGTGATGAATTTCCAGCACACGAACTCCAATGCCACAAGAGTGCTTCGATAGCGGCAGCTGCAACTGGGAGGCTACCGCCGGGAGCAAATAAAAAGGAAGTAGTTCCTCCGAAAAGAAAGTAAAGTTCAGCGCCCGGCCTGGTCAGGGCGAGGCGCGGCCAGCGACTCGGTAGCTGATCACGCCCATGGCGTGGGCAAACCGTGCGCTTCCATGTTCAAGGCGGCGCTGCCACCTGTGGCTCGACGAAGATCGGCCTTGGCGGAGGTGGTGATTGGTCGGCCTGTCATCGGCGTGGTTGGTTGCCTGCTGGCATCACCAGCTTCGGGGTCGGCTCAGCCGGACGGTCGACCCGGCTTGGGCCGTGAATCTGCGTCCACCACTGTCAGCACATCGTGGGATTCGGCGAGCAACTCCAGCAGCTCAGGGTCTGTTGTACGGGTGAACGCTCGGTCTATAGCTTGGCGGGTTCCCTTGCTGTTGAGCCACCGGACAACCTCGCTGTGCGGGTTGCCGGTGGGGTCCCAGAAGGCATTGGTCGGTACCAGTGCGCCGTGCCGAAGAGCGACGTCGTCGATGAGGAAGTCACGCAGGTGATGAATGGCTGCGGAAGTCTCCAGCCGCGACCAGCTCGTCAGATATGGGGCGACGCTGTCGGCTGCTCTTCCCAACGCGCACAACAACGCTGCGGGATCCTCGAATGCCGGGTATTCGGTGAGAACGTCGTCCCACAGTGCGTCCATCAGTTCGGCTATGACGCCTGCCTCCGGCCATGATTTCCAGTCGCCGCGACGCAGGTGGTCGTACACGATCTCGATATCGGGCCAGTTCAGTGCGCCGGTGTGGCACAGCTCCAGAATGCGCGGCGTGAAGTACCGCAGGTCCGCGGCCGACCCCATCGTCGTCATCGAACTGGTCGCGTAGTGCTGGAGATCGTCAGCGCCCAGCATCCTTCGTGGTTTGCTCAGCAGGACGGCGACTTCTTCGGCCGTGGTGCAGCAGGGACAGGCGTCGATGCGTGTCGGTCGCTTCGCCTGCGCAAACGCCGCATCCAGTTCAGCGAGTATTTCTCGGAACGGACGGTGGTCACGGCTGCCTGGCACGGCGGAACGGTAACAAAGCGGCCGAGGTTTCGTCGCTATCAGTTGCTGCGCGGGGGTTCGCGGGGACAGATCAGCGAATCGAAAGTTTACGTGAGTTAGGAGATTCACAACCTGACTATCGGCAGCCTGTAGATGGGTTTGGCGGTGGCACGTTCGATGGTGTCGCGCAACCGGTTCCACGCTGTGACCCAACTCGTTTCGCAGCCGCTCGTGGCGGGTGGCGGCCAACGTCATCTCGGTCACCGCTACCGTCACCGGAACGGGTGGTGACGCCGTCACGGACGCAGTCTGGATTGTCTACCTGGACAAGGCACGGGCAACGCGCCAAAGACCATCGCGAACAAGCATGCGTTTCTCAGCGCTGACCTGCGCTCGGCAGTAAAGCAGTGGCCGGTGCCGCTGCGTCGGTTCACCAGCGGATTACGTGTCGGTTCGGGGCCGGTGGTGGCCGAGAGCAGTAGGGCACCGAGTGAAGTGGGATTCGGCTACTCGAAGCCGGAATAGCGTCTCCTTGCCAGTCCTCCTGGCGATCACTCTGCCTCAACTCTCACAACCATGGATCGCTACCACGGGGCCAGATCACCCGGACCGAACCACAGGGGTCAGGTCGAGCGGATGATCAGGTTCATCGGCGACACCTACTTCATTAAGGCGGTGTCTCACGTCGCAGGTTTCGCCTTGATCAGCTTCTTGAAGCAGGTGAGCGCAGCGCCCAGCGTCAGGAAGACGCAGGCTGCTTCCGCTGCAGCTGCGACAGCGACGTCACCGCCGGCCGTAACCGTTCCGCGGCCGCGCGCCCGGCACCGGATCCGGCGGCAGCCCGGTCTCCACCTCGACCACGTGCCCGCGCCACTGTCCGCTGCCGCGACGGCGTGTAAACGACCAACGATGTGTGCGCTGGGGCCCGTGGGAGTCATGAGGCCGGTGGTCTCGTCTTTCGCGCCGACATGGCCGTTGTTCAGGTGGACAATGGGAAAATGCACCCGCACGGGACGCTGCCCGGCTCGGCAAAGGGTCTGAGCAGAGCCGAACTGCTGGCCGCGATATCGCTGGCGATCGACCTCGGTCTGGGTCAGCCGATGGAACACATGCTTCGGTCGTCCTTGATCGCGACACGGATCGCCGAGCGGATGGGCCTCGACCTGCAGCAGCGAGCGACTGTGTACTACGCCAATCTGGTCGGGTGGATCGGTTGTCACGCCGACTCCCACGAACTCTCGGCGCTCTTCGGCGACGACATCGCCTTCCGGGCCGACACCTACGCGGTGGACATGACCGGCCTGCCGTTTCTGCGGCTGATTATGAGTCATGTTGGACGCGGATTGCCAGGCTGGGAGCGCGGCATCCGTGCCACCGCCTTTCTGGTCACGGCTCGCAGCCAGGTTGCCACACTGATCCAATCGCATTGCAGTTCCGCCGGGGTTCTCTCCGATCGGATGGGCTTAGACGGGCAGGTCGGAAAGGCGCTGGCCTACGTCTTCGAGCGCTGGGATGGCCGGGGGTTGCCCAACGGTTCTCGCGGAGAGGATATCCCGGTCGAGATCCACATCGCTCACGTGGCAGACGTCGTCGAGGTGCACCTGCGGACGGGTGGGCTCGAGCACGCGAAGGATGTTCTCCGTTCTCGGCGCGGCAGTCAGTTCAGCCCGGCCGTGGTGGCGGTGTTCGATCGTGACGCGGCGTCGATCGTGGACGGGTTGCTCGAAATGGACGTCTGGACCGTGGCGTTGGCCCAAGCACCGGATCGCGACCGAACCCTGACGGACGAGGAGAGCGACGAGTTACTCGAGGCCATGGCTGATTTCGTCGATCTCAAATCTCCGTTCACCCTGGGGCATTCGCGTGGCGTCGCGAACCTGGTGGCCGCGGCAGCCCGACACCTGGGCATGTCGCCGTCGGACATCAAGCATCTCTACCGTGCCGGCCTCGTGCACGGCCTCGGCAAAATGGGAGTGTCCAACCAGATCTGGGAGAAGAAGGGGCCGCTCACTACGGCTGAATGGGAACGGGTACGGATGTATCCGGATCTGACCGGCCGGATACTGAGCCGAGTTAACGGCTTGGAGTCGGTGGTGTCCGTCGCGATGAAGCACCGGGAACGGATCGACGGGTCCGGCTTTCCCCGGGGGATTGCCGGCGCGGAGTTGACCACGCAGGACCGGCTGCTTGCCACGGCGGAGGCTTATCAGCGACTGCTCGAGCCGCGTCCACACCGGCCGGCGCTCGATCCTCGCGGCGCTGCCGATCAGTTGCGAGAGGAGGCGCGCGCCGGACGCCTCGACGCCAAGTCGGTGGCGGCCGTGCTTGCAGCGGCCGGGCAGCGTGTATCGCGGCGGACGCCCTGGCCGGCCGGGCTGACCGACCGCGAGGTCGAGATCCTGCGACTCGTCGCGCAGGGCCGGTCGAACCGAGAAATCGCCGCCGAACTATTCATCGCCGAGAAAACGGCACGCAACCATGTCGAACGTATCTACGCCAAGCTCGGCGTCAATAACCGCACGCAGGCCAGTCTCGCCGCGATCGATCGGGGTCTGGCGGGCTTCCCGGTCACTGCGGCCGTGGGAAGTTGAAGTATCCGCTGCGCCAGGTACGTCAGCTCGGCAACCACCAATGATGCTGGCCGGTGCGATATTGACGTCACATGGCGCAGTGCGTGGTCGATGCGCGTCCGGGTGGACGGGCTGGTGGACTGGCAGGGCGGCATGCGAAGCGCGGCGGAGATCCGGCTGATGAGCACAGTCGGGACCCGATTACCGGACTGGGTTGGCCGAGCCGACGGCGCGCGTGCAGTTCGTGGCCCAGACATCATATTGACGGGCCGGTCTTAACGTCAGGCTGTGCGCTCGGAAGGCGGAACATCGTTGGTGCCGCACGCTCGCGGCCCGCCGACATCTGTTCAGACATCTGGCGGGACCGACTGTGCGGGGCCGTCATCGCCGGGATGCGCCGGGCCGGGACCGCCGGTCCAAGACCCACACCGTGGCCAGCATGAGGCCAACGGCAAACGAGGCGAGCGCGAAGAGACTGGCGCCGGTGCCTCCGTGGAAGGTGTCGCCGTAGGCGGACATGGCCGGCAGCGTGGCGGTGTACCGGTCGAGATCCAGGTCGCGACCTAGTGCTTCGAATGCGTGACGGTTGGATAGGCCGAGGCTCATCAGGCGTCCGGGGAGGGCCATCTCGTCAACGGGGACTATGGCGCCACCGAACAGAACCTGAGGGAAGCAGAGCATCGGCAGGGCGAGGGCGGCCTGCGCGGCGTTGGAGACCGCGGCCGAGGCGAGCAATCCGAGGGCCAGGGCCGAGGTCGCCTCGATCACAATCGTCACAAACAGGAAGGCGGACGTGTCCCATCCAACGGCGGGGAGCCGACCTAGCGCCCGCAGCACACCGAGGAGCACCGCGCTCACTCCAGCCAGCACCGGAAGCAGCGCTGTCACCTTGGATGCCACGTAGGCGCCCACGCTGAGCCCGGCCAGGCGCTCCCGCCGGAAGACGGCCATCTCCCCGACGATCTGGAGCAGGCCATACGTAAGGCCGAAGAAGAAGCCTGCGAATGCGATCCAGAACACGATCTGGGCCGGGCCGAGGTCGGCTGCGCTACGTGGCTCGAACGCGCCACGCTTGAACAGCGTCGCCATCATCGCAGTGACCAGTACCGGTGAGCCGAGTAGGACCGCCAGGGTCAGCCGGTTGCGAAGGAGAACATCAACATTGCGTCGTGTAAGTAGCCACCATTGCCGGACCATGCCCGTGCGCTTGACGTCTGAACGGGTGGCCGGAATGGGGGGCAGTGGAGCCAAGCCAGGACGGGCTTTCGACTTCCCACCGCTGTCCGCGAATCGCTCCGCCCAGATCTGAGGGGTGTGCTCACGAGCCAGCCGGTCGTACACCTCGGCGAGATCCTGCACGCCGAAGTAGCGCCGAGCCTCGGTCGGGCTGCCGGTGAAGGCCAGGTGGCCGTCGCGCGCCAGGAATACCACCCGATCACACCGGTCGATGCCGGCCGGCTCATGCGTCGTGAGGACGACTGTGACCCCGCGCTGGCTGAGTCGGCGCAGCAGGCGCATCACGTCGGCTGCGGTCGACGGATCGAGCCCGGAGGTGGGTTCGTCGAGGAAGAAAAGGTGTGGCCGGGTCAGTAGTTCCACGGCGATACTGGCCCGCTTGCGCTGGCCGCCGGAGAGCGCACGGACCGGCACCTCGGCCCGATCAGCCAGGTCGAGGTCATGCATGGTCTCCTCGACTACCCGGTCCGCCTCGGCCGCCGATGTGCCTGCGGGCAGCCGTAGCCGCGCCGCGTAGCGCAGCGTGCGGCGCAGAGGCATCTCGAGGTGGATGATGTCATTCTGGGGCACGTAGCCGATACGGGAATCGGCGTTGACTCGGGCCCCGCGAACGACGCCGTCATGCCGAACCTCCCCGACAGACGGTGGTCGCAGTCCCGCGAGGATCTCCAGCAATGTGCTCTTTCCTGCTCCACTGCCGCCGGCAATGGCGACCAACTCGCCTGGTTCGACCGACAGCGACAGCTCCTGGAGAATCTGCCGCGCCCCGACGTGCTGGCCCACGTTGACTGCATCGACCCGCCCGCCGCCCGGCACTCCATGTGCGTGATCTGAAGTGCGCGTACCGAACCGCTCGACAGTCGGTGGTTCGAATGTCAAATCGGTCATGACCGATGATCTTCGTGATTCCTGAACTCGTTTTGTCATGCCCTGATCATCGGTCCGCCGCCTCCGTGGTCGCATGAGGCGTTTGCCTCAAATCGCACCCACCAGGAAGCAGGATCGTCTGACCAGCCTGTGGGGTGTTATTTGCGCTCGGGGTGCGGGTCATCGAGGTGGTTTCCGAGCACCGCTCCACCTGGCAGGCCACCAATCTGCGTGCCGAAATCGAACGCCAACTCCGCGGCCACGCGGTCGTCGGGGTCCTAGCCGTCGTAACTGGTGGTGCTGCCGCGGAGCCTGCCGCCGCTGGTGGCGCCGCGGTGACCACAGAAGCCGTCACGGCGGCGGCGGTTATCCGCACTGCTGTTCATGCCAGTGACCTCATCCACATCTACGAGGCGTGTTCTCAGCCGCTCGATCCGCGGCGAGCACCCGGCCCGATCAGGTACTACAGGTCCAGGGACCGGGTCACCAGATACAAGCATTTCAGCGCAGCTTGCTCGGTGCCCGCGGGCCTTGATCGCGTGCCGGTAGCGGGCGTTCAACGACTCGATCGCATTCGTGGAGCAGATCACCCGCCGGATCTCGATATCGTAGTCGAGGAACGGAAATGAACTCCTCCCACGCATTGCGCCAAAGTCTAACTATCGCACTGTATTTCGTGCCCCACCGCTCAGTGAGCCCGTCGAGCGCTACCTGTGCCGCGTCGGCGTTGACGGCGGTGTAGATCGGTTTCACATCGCGGCGCAACGCGTCCCAGTGCTGGCGGGCGGCCAGCCTGAAAGTGTTGCGGATCAGATGGATGATGCACGTTTGGACCGTCGCCGGCGGCCACACATTGCCGACCACGTCGGGCAGCCCTTTCAACCCGTCGCAGACCAGGAAGAACACGTCCCTGCATCCACGGTTGCGGATGTCGGTGAGAACGCTCATCCAGAATTTCGCGCCCTCACCGCCGGTCCCGGCCCACAACCCGAGGACGTCCTTCTCCCTGTTGACGGTGACACCGATCGCGGCATAGATCGGGCGGTTGGCAACCTGACCGTCGCGGACCTTCACAACGATGGCATCGATGAAGATCGCGGCATACACGGTGTCCAAGGGCCGTTTGGCCCAATCGGTCATCTCGGCGACGACCTTGTCGGTGATCCGAGACACCGTCTCCTTCGACACCGAAGCGCCATTGATCTCGGCGAAATGCGCCGAAATCTCGCCAGTGGTCAAGCCTTTCGCATACAGCGACAACACGATCTCGTCCACACCGGTCAACCGCCGCTGGCGTTTCTTGACGATCTGCGGCTCGAAGGTGCCCTCCCGGTCACGGGGCACGTCGATCTGCACCTGCCCGGTCGCCTCGGTCAGCACCGTCTTGGGCCGGATTCCGTTGCGCACGTTGGTCGTTTCCCGGACCTCGGGCGCCTGATTCCTGTCGAACCCGAGGTGGTCGGTCATCTCCTCGTTCAACGCGGTCTCGAGGACGGTCTTGGTGAACTGTTTGAGCAGCCCGTCCGGCCCGGTCAGGGACAACCCCTGCTCCTTGGCCATCCGCACCAGCTCTTGGGCGGCCAACGCCTCAGCGGAAGCCTCCGCAGGCTTCTTCTTCCTCGTCACCGCATCAAGTGTCGTCATGGTGGCACCTTCCGCTGAACTTCGTTCAGCGAATCGAGCCGGAACCACCATTAGATCCACAGTCCCGCAGTTCGGGATGAGTCGAGATTCCCCGCGGGCCTAGGCCCTGTCGATCTGCAACCTTCATTACAAATGACTCGCTTTCCGGTTCGCGTGCGTAAGGTCGACTGATCTTGTTCGAACACGGGCGTTGGAGATTATGTCGAGATTCGCGAAGTTGCTGTTGATCGCTGCCGGGGTTGTCGGCATGTCGTCGGTCGCGTTCCCGGTGCAGGCTCAGGAGGGGGAGCCGGCGTATGCCCCGACGATGCTGGTGTTGGACGCGTCGGGGTCGATGCAAGCGGCGGATCCCGGTGGTGGGTCGAAGATGGACGCGGCCAAGACGGCGGTGCGGACCTTCGTGGGTGTGGCGCCGGCCGAGTCGATGGTCGGTTTGACCGTGTATGGGACGGGCACAGGTTCGTCGGATGCGGAGAAGGCGACCGGGTGTCGGGACGTGCGGCTCCTGCGGGGTGCCGAAACCATCGACAGGGGTGCGTTGACATCCGCGGTGGACGGGATCGAGGCGAGTGGCTATACACCCATCGGCGCCGCACTGCGCAAGGCCGCGGAGGCGTTGCCACAGTCGGGTCCGCGGTCGATCGTATTGGTCTCCGATGGTGAAGACACTTGTGCGCCACCGGATCCGTGTGAGGTGGCGCGCGAGTTGAACCAACAAGGGGTCAAGGTCGTGATCCACGCGATCGGGTTCGGGGTGGATGCGAAGTCCCGCGCACAGTTGACCTGCATCGCGCAGACGACCGGCGGCACTTACACCGATGCTGCGGATGGCGCAGCCCTGGAGCGGGTCCTGCCCCGGGTGAGCCAGGCGGCGTTGCGGACCTACAAGCCGGTGGGCACGCCCATCACCGGCACCGCGACCTATCGCAACGCGCCGGTGGCCACACCGGGTCAGTACCTGGACACGATCGGTCAGAAGGAAAAGCGTTACTACGCAGTGGACGTGCCACAGGGGGCGACCGCCTACTTCAGTGGCACCCTGTCCTTTCCCCGGGTGCACCACGACAAACCGAACGGTGACACCAGTGAGCTCGATGTCCGGGTCTACGGCGCCGACGGCGAGGACTGCAACGGGTTCGAATTCGAGTCGGTCGTCAATTCCAGTCACGGCGCGGCGCTGACCGTGGCCAAGACCTGGGACGGCGCAACCAAGGCGAAGACCGGCAACACCAGCTCCGACAAGTGCCGTGGCGGCGGCCGCTACTACTTCGTGCCCGAGTGGAGCGGTATTGCCGACAACATGCCCGAGCGGATGCCGATCGAGCTCCTCGTCGGGATCGAGCCCGCAGTGACTGACGCCGGGCCCCCGGCCGCCACCGCAAAGACGGCCTTCACCGAACCCGCCGGCGGCAGCGTGCCGGCGGCCGGCGGCGGCTCGTTCAATGTGGCAGGCGCCCTGAACGGCTCCGGTAGCTACACCGACACCCTGCAGCGCGGCGAGTTCGTCTTCTATCGCGTCAAGCTGGACTGGGGCCAAGGCCTGGCCTACCGCGTGCAGTACCAGGAGACCGGCAGTCATGGTATCGACGGCCTCTCGACGATCACGACGACGCTGTACTCGCCGTTGCGTGAAGAGATCGATAACGACTTCACGTCGTACAACGGCGAGGCCCACGTGTTGCCGACCAGTAAGCCCGCGCTCGCGACGGTGCCGGTGCGCTACAACAACCGCACGGCCGCGCAGGCCCAGGACCGCAACCAGAGCATCGCAGGCTGGTACTACATCGCCGTGAAGCTCGGTCCTGCCCATACGGAAGGGGCAGGTGGGCCGGTGCCGATCCGCCTGGACGTCACGGTGGCAGGCACCGCCGACTCTGGCCCGCGCTACCGGGCGGCCACGGCAGGCGGGGTCCTCGGCGAGAACGCCACGCAGTCGACGAACGAGAAGCCCTCCGCCAACGATAACGAGCCATCAGCTACCTCTGCCGCCGAGAACAGCAGTGGGATCTCCATCACCGGCTCGGCGATGATCATCGTGGGCGGGGTCGCCGTGCTGGGCCTGGTCTTCAGCGGCCTGATGCTCTGGCGGCGCCGGACCACCCCACCGGGACGATAGCCGGACGGTTATCGATCACGCGGCTGGGGCGGGGCAGCGAAGAGGAAAGGGGCGGAGTCTTCGGTGGTGCGCGACATCGAAGACTCCGTCGAGCAGTTCGCGGCCGCGATGATGCCGCCGGGATGCCCCGGTCGTTTCGCCCTCGTTCCGGCTTTGCCCACGCCATCGCCTGGTGATGAGGGGGCCGGCTCGCGGCGGGAGCGGCAGCCGGGCTGGGATACGGCCGGAGCGTTGTTCTGGCGAGCGCGCAACGAAGCATGCGACGATCTGGTGGGCACACAACCATGGGAGATGTGATGACCACACTGGCACAGGCGGCGGAGCTCGCGCGTGATGAGAACGGGCTCGCCGTCGTCTCGACCCTCCGATCCGACGACACCATCCAGTCCACGGTGGTCAATGTCGGGCTGCTGGTTCATCCGGTGTCGGGCGAGCCGGTCCTGGGCTTCGTTACCTACGGCAAGGTGAAACTCGCCAATCTCCGTGTTCGACCGCAGGTAACCACTACCTTTCGGCGAGGCTGGGCATGGGCAACGGTCGAGGGCAGCGCCCAGATCGTCGGTCCCGACGATCCTCAGCCATGGATCGACGCCGAGGGGGTGCGCCTGCTTCTGCGCGATGTGTTCACGGCCGCCGGTGGTGAGCACGACGACTGGGACGAGTACGACCGGGTGATGGCAGCGGAACGTCGCGCCGTAGTTCTCGTCGAACCGAGTCGCGTCTACAGCAACGGCAGCTAGCACTTCTCGGCGAAAAGGATTGGGCCATGCGGATATTGAGGACGCCCGACGAGCGGTTCGCAGGGCTACCCGGCTTCCCGTTCGAACCGCACTACGTCGAGGTGGCGGCCGGTGACGGGACCATGCTGCGGGTGCACTACCTGGACGAAGGCCCGCCCGATGGGGAGGTCGTGCTGCTGCTGCACGGCGAACCGTCCTGGTCGTACCTGTACCGGCGGATGATCCCGGCCCTGGTGGCGGCCGGCCTGCGCGCGATCGCGATCGACCTGGTCGGTTTCGGCCGCAGCGACAAGCCGGCCGACCGTGACGCCTACACCTACCAGGCTCACGTCGAGTGGACCTGGGCTGCGGTCGAGGCGATCGGCCTCGACGGGATCACCCTGGTGTGCCAGGACTGGGGTGGATTGATCGGTCTGCGCCTGGTCGGTGAACATTCCGAACGTTTCGCAAGGGTCGTCGCCGCGAACACGTTTCTGCCGACAGGTGACCGCCATCCCGGCGATGCGTTCCTGGCTTGGCAGCGCTTCAGCCAGGAGACGCCCAACTTTCAAGCCGGGAAGATCGTCAACGGTGCCTGCCTGACCGACCTCACCCCCGAGGTCATCGCCGCATACGATGCTCCGTTCCCTGACGACACTTACAAGCAGGGCGCCCGCCAGTTCCCGCTACTGGTTCCGGTCAGTCCGGAGGATCCTGCTGCGCCCGCCAACCGGGCCGCGTGGGCTGCCTTGGAGACCTTCGAGCGTCCGTTCCTGTGTGCTTTCTCGGACTCTGATCCGATCACCCGCGGCGGAGATAAGGTGTTGTGCTCGAAAATCCCTGGTGCCGCCGGACATCCACCGGTCACCATCACCTCCGCAGCGCACTTCCTCCAAGAGGACAAGAGCGAAGAACTCGCCGCAGTTGTTGTCGACTTTGTCCGCGCGACTGCGCGATAGGTTCGGTGGCTCCGTTGCCGTGAGCTCCAGTAGCTCAGTACCGAACTGGTGTAGATCAAACCGTCGAAAATCGCTGTTTCCAGGGACCTCTGCGCGACCCTTCTAGGACGTGCTCGACGCTGCTCTCCCGCAAGATCGTCGGCTGATCCATCGATTCCTCGCAGCGGTCTTCCCTGGTCGTGAACGCATGTCCGCGAAAGCGCGCAATGAGATCGGCGAGGGTGCGGCAGCGTTCTTGTGCTGGTCAGATTGCGGCCTGCCGGTTTCGCCGGAGCCGCTACGCCCACCCCACCGCCGTCGGCGGATGAAGTGGGAGGCGTGATGGCCAGGCTCGCGTGCTCGAATTCCGGGTGCCTGTACGCGTGGCGTTACGTCCCAACGTGCCCGTACCGCGTCCCGGTGGCGCGCCCGGTCACCCGGGGTGTCCCAATCAACTCTCGATGTCTACGGCGATCTTTACGCCCGCCTCACGAAGTTCGTCCAGGGCCCGATCGATGCTGGCAGGGGAGACGCCGGCGGACAGACCCAGGAGCACCCGGGTGTCGAACCCGGCGACGCGGGCATCCAAGGCGGTGGCGCGAACGCAGTGGTCGGTGGCGATGCCGCAGACATCCACGGTGTCGATTCCCTTGTTGCGTAACCAGTCCGCGAGGCCCGTGCCGTCTTTGGTGGCGCCCTCGAACCCGGAATAGGCGGCGGCGTAGGCGCCTTTGAAGAAGACCTCGTCGATCGGCGCGGTGTTCAGGTTCGGGTGGAAGTCGGCACCGGGGGTGGCGGCTCGGCAGTGTGGCGGCCACGTGTCGACGAAGTTCGGGTTGTCGGAGAAGTGCGCACCGGGGTCGATGTGGTAGTCGCGGGTGGCGGTGATCGCGGCGTAGTCGCTGACGCGCAGATACTCGCTGATCCGTTCGGCCAACACGGCCCCGCCTGCGACGGCCACCGAACCGCCCTCGCAGAAGTCGTTCTGTACGTCGACGATGATGAGAGCTCTGCTCATGGTGCCTCCTGAAATCGGTCCCGCAACGATTTTCGGCCCGCACCGAGTGTAAGGGTAATCACCAGTGCGCATCGCCGAACACGCTGGCGTCCGGCCCACGACCACCGATCGTGAGCCCCCGAGCGGGGTGGGCCGACGCCTCGCGCCGTGCAAGGGGGATAACCTGAATCCGCTGTACCGGAGCCGCGCATCGCCCGGTCTGCTGCATGATCAGTCTTGGGGCACGATGGTGGATTGCGGCCCTTGATCACTTGTTCTGTGATTCGACGGCAACCGATGTGCGACAAGGTATGTGGGACGACTGGAGGGTTGGATGGCGCAGGGGGGAGCGGGCGGCTTCGGGGGCAGGCCGAGTCGGCGTGCTGTCCTTGCCTCGGCCCTGGCAGCAACCTGGCTGGTAGGGGACACTTCCTCGAGCAGCGTTGGGCGGGACGTTCAGCGGAACACGGTGGACGCGGCGCGGGATCCGGCTCATACCGACGTGTTGTTCGTCGGTGCACATCCGGACGATGAATCGAGCAATCTGTCCACCTTCGGACAGTGGCACGAAGACTTGGGCTGGAGCATCGGCGTCGTCACCGTCACGCGTGGCGAGGGTGGCGGCAATGCCGTCGGACTGGAGGAAGGGCCGGAGTTGGGTCTGATCCGGGAGATGGAGGAACGCCAGGCGACCGCCTTCGCCGGGGTCGAGAACATCTACTACCTCGACAAGCCGGACTTCTGGTACACCCTCTCCGCGCCGCTGACCGCGCGCGTTTGGGGCGAGCAGGACACCATGGCCAGACTGGTGCGGCTGGTGCGGCTGACCACGCCGCACACGATCGTGGTGATGGACCCCCGGCCGTTCAACCAGCATGGCGGCCACCAACTCTCGGCACGTCTCGGCATCGAGGCGTTCCGACTGGCAGGGGATCCACTGGTGTATCCCGAGCAGATCACCGATGAAGGGCTGACGCCGTGGCATCCCAGCAGGCTTCTTGCCCAGAACTACGGGTTCGACTCGTTGCTCGGGCCAGACGCACCCCAACAGCGACGCACCGATCCCGACACCGGTTTGCCGGTCATCGGCGTGTGGTCCGGCACTCGCTCGCGCGAACACAACACGACTTGGGCGCAGGTCGAGCGCGACGCGACTCGGCTTTATCTGACACAGGGTTTCGCCGCGAAGCCTGCGCAAGTGTCGTCGGACCCAGGGCAGCTCGGTTCCGATTGGTTCACCGTGCTGGCCGCGGACGGTCGGTTCGTCCAGGCGGCCGTGCACCGGCAAACCGGACTGAAGCCGCTGTACGCCGAGTTCCGTGACTGGGCGGACCGCGCCGGGTTGCCGTGGTTGGCCAACCGGGTCCAGCCGAACTATCCACCGAATCCGAGCACCACGATCCCGGCCGTTGCGGCTGCGCCTGTCCTCAACGGCGTCGAGGGACCCGGGGAGTATCCGGGGCCGGAACTGCCGCTCGCCGTCTGGGAGGGTGGTGGCGGATGCGCGGCGACAGCGAAGCTGGTCAGGCACGACGACGACCTGTACGTGCTGGTCAACGTCACCGACGACCGAAAGGGCGCCGAACTGGCGGCCGACGACATCAAGCGGCATTGGCGCACCGACTCGATCGAGATCGCCCTCGACCCACGCGGCGACTCCGACGACACCTCGACCACCCTCAAGACCGGCATCCTGCCGTACACGGCAGGCCGAGGTGGCCCAGCTGCCGAGCGCGACGCCGACAATCATCAGGGTGTGGCGGGCGAGGCGGTGCCGGGGATGCAGGTGGCCGCGATGGTCACCGAGCCGTACCGGGGGTACTCGATCGAGGTGAAGATCCCGCTCACCGGGCTTCCCACAGCGGTCGATCCCACCAAGTTCGCGATGAACATCCTCGTCTACGACTCCGACACCGACGACAAGACCGGCCAGATCCGCCTGGCCTGGTCGCCATTTGGCAGCGCGCAGGCAGACCCCTACGTGTGGGGCACCGCAACACTCGTCGGCTACCGACAGCCAGCGGACCCCCTGACGACCGAGGTGCCGCCCGCCATTCCGCAGACCGCCGCGCGTAGCGCCGACTCGTCTGCGTCGCTGGCCCAGACCAGACGTACCGGAGTGCCGATCGCGGGCGGCCCGCGGCCCAGACTCGCACGCTAGCTCGTGGTTGCGCGCCACCTGGTCCTGCTGGATCTGGAGCGTACGTCGATCGGTCCGCCGGAATGGGATTTGGTGCATACCGCCACGATGCCCTTGACCCGCATCGCTGACGCCGTCACCAGTACAGCGCTACTTTGTGTCGTGAAATGCAACGACGTGTCGTGAATCGGCAGGTGAGCTGCAGAGATAGGGCGACTCTCGGTCGCCGACCAGGCCTTTTCAGGCGGCCGGGCGGAGGGGTTGACACCCCGCCCGGACCGCACTGGAGTTCTACCAGCTTTCTGCCGATGTGTCGGGGAGGTCAGGAGAATCGGGTCGTCTCACTAGAATGAGACGACCGTGTTCATTCGTTTCCGGGAGCCCGCCGTGACCATTCAGCCCGTTCGCCTCTTCGGCGACCCCATCTTGCGCGCACGTGCGGCGGAGGTCACCGAGTTCGATCGTGAGCTGCGCCAGCTCGTCGCCGACCTCACCGACACCATGCACGACGACGGCGGAGTCGGGATGGCCGCGCCGCAGATCGGCGTCGGCCTGCGGGTGTTCGTCTACGACACCGGCGACGCCGCAGGCCATCTGGTGAACCCGACATATGTGGTGGACGGCGAGGAAGAACAGGTCGGGCCGGAAGGGTGCCTGTCGATTCCCGGTGTGCGCTATGACACGCGGCGGGCGCTGCGGGTGCGCGCGTCCGGGTTCGACATGGACGGCGTGCCGATCGAGTTCGCGGCCGAGGGACTGCTTGCGCGGTGCGTGCAGCACGAGACCGATCACTTGGACGGTGTGCTGTTCCTGGACCGACTGGATCCGGCCGCGCGCAAGGAGGCAATGCGCACCATCCGCGAATCCGATTGGTTCACAGCGGGTATCACCGTGCGCAGTTCGCGCGCGCTCGGGGCCGGCCAGGCCGGTCCGTTCGGACGTGGTCGCTGATGCGCATCGTCTTCGCGGGCACACCCGAACCGGCGGTGCCGTCGCTGCAGCGATTCATCGATTCGCCGCGCCATGAGGTGGTTGCGGTGCTGACCCGCCCCGACGCGGTCGCCGGACGTGGGCGCAAGGTGACCAGGTCGCCGGTCGGCCGGTTGGCCGACGAGCACGGCATCCCGGTGCTGACCCCGCGCCGCCCGGCCGAGCCGGAATTCATCGAGCAGCTCACCGCGCTCGCGCCCGACTGTTGTCCGGTGGTCGCCTATGGTGCGCTGCTGCCGCAGCAGGTGCTCGATATTCCGCGGTTCGGCTGGATCAACCTGCACTTCTCGCTGCTGCCTGCCTGGCGCGGTGCGGCGCCGGTGCAGGCGGCGATCGACGCCGGTGACGAGATCACCGGCGCATCCACCTTCCAGATCGAGGCGGGCTTGGACACCGGACCGATCTTCGGCGTCGTTACCGAGAAGATTGCGGTGACCGACACGGCGGGAGCGCTGCTCGAGCGGCTCGCGGCTAGCGGCGCGCACCTGCTGGAGACCACCCTCGACGGTGTGGAAGACGGCACGCTGCAGGCTGTTTCGCAGCCGAACGACGGTGTCTCCTATGCCCCCAAGGTGGCCGTCGAGGCCGGGCGCATCCGCTGGGACATGCCCGCGCTCGCCATCAGCAGGCGGATCCGCGCGGTTACCCCGGCCCCCGGCGCGTTCACCGAGATCGGTGGCGCCCGCGTGAAACTCGGACCGGTCGAAATGGTCGAGGAAGTGCTGCCGCCGCGAACGATCGAGGTTCGCAAGTCCGGCGTTTTCGTGGGCACCGCCACCACCGCGGTCCGCTTGAATCAGGTCCAGCCGCAAGGCAAACGAATGATGGCGGCGCTCGACTGGGCCCGCGGTGCGCGCCCGCAGCCGGGCGCGGTGGTCGAATGAGCACCCATGATGACCAATTGAAAGGACAGGCCGACCCGCGTCGGGCCGGATCGGCACCGGTGAAAAACGATGCACAACGAAAGGATTCGGCCTTGCGCGACGACTCGGCACGCGGCGGAGACTCGACACGACAGAATCGTGGCGGCGACCGGCAGGCGCCGCCGCCGTCGAAAGGCGCGGGCCGCAGCGGTTCCTCGGGAGCCCGCGACACCGGTGCCACGCCACGAGGGCAGCGCGGTCAAGGCAGCAAGTCCGGTGCCGGGAACGCAACCGGCAAACGCGGCGAGGCCGCACGCGGCGATCAGAGCCGCCCCGGCGATGCACGTCGAGTGCAGCGCGGTCAGGGCCAAGGCGCGGCGACCGGTCAGTCTGATCGGGGGTCCCGGGATGCCGGGGACCGCCGCGGGGCTGCACAGGGAACTCGAGGCGGGCGTAGCGGCTCGGCGCAGGGGCGAGATGCAGGTGGTACGGGCCGCGGATCGTGGAGCGCTGCTGGGCAGCGCAAGGATGCGTCGCCGCGTGGGCAGGGTGACCCCGTTCGGCGATCGGACGAGCGGCCTCGGAAGACAGGGGCGGCGCAGTCGGGTGATGATCGGGGCACGGTGCGGGGTGCCGGGTCGACGAGTGGTGACCGGGGTGCGGTCAAGGCTGGCGGGGCGGCAAGCGATCGGGCGCGAGGCGGTGCCGATCGGTCCGGGCGCCCAGCGTCGAAAAGTGCGGCACGGCAGAAGGACTCGAATGCTTCGCGGGCCGGTAGGGACGAACGCGCGTGGGCCGGTTCGGTCGACGCGGTACGGCTCGTGGCGCTCGATGTGCTGCGCGCGGTTCGGGAACGCGACGCCTATGCAAACCTCGTGCTGCCCGCTCTGCTTCGGGAGCGCAAGATCTCCGGTCGGGATGCTGCGCTGGCCACCGAGCTCGCCTACGGCACCTGCCGGTCGCGGGGGCTGCTGGATGCGGTGATCGCCGATGGTGCGGGACGGCCGATCGACGAGATCGACGGTCCGCTGCTGGATGTGTTGCGGCTCGGTGTGTATCAGCTGCTGCGCACCAGGATCGGGGCCCATGCGGCGGTGGACACCTCGGTGGCGCTGGCGCGTGCCGAATTCGGTGCGGGCAAGGCGGGATTCGTCAACGCGGTGCTGCGCAGAGCAGGCGAGAAGTCCGTCGACGAGTGGGTCGACGCGCTCGCGCCGCGGGATCCGATCGGCCGGTTGGCCTTCGAGTTCGCGCATCCGACGTGGATTGCGCAGGCGTTCGCCGATGCCCTCGGCGCGCAGGCGGGCGAGCTGCGAGAGGTCTTGGCCGCCGACGACGCTCGCCCGATCGTGCATCTGGTCGCGCGCCCCGGTGAGATCACCGCGGAGGAATTGGCATTGGTGACCGGTGGTGAGGAGGGCCGGTGGTCGCCTTATGCGGTGTACCTCGAAGGCGGCGATCCCGGAAAACTGGAGCCGGTGCGCGAGGGCATGGCGGCTGTGCAGGACGAGGGTAGCCAACTGGTAGCGCTCGCACTCACCCGCGCACCGCTGGACGGCCCCGACAACGGCCGCTGGCTCGACCTCTGCGCAGGCCCAGGCGGTAAGGCTGCGCTGCTCGGTGCGCTTGCCGGCATCGACGGCCACCGCATAGACGCGATCGAGCCTGCGGAGCACCGCGCCGAACTCGTCCGCAAGGCCGTGCACAACCTGCCCGTCGACGTGCACGTCGCCGACGGTCGCAGCAGCGGCCTGGCCCCCGGTTACGACCGCATCCTGGTCGACGCACCGTGCACCGGCCTCGGCGCGCTCCGACGCAGGCCGGAAGCCCGCTGGCGTCGTACTCCGTCCGATGTGGCCGACCTGGTCGTCCTGCAACGCGAATTGCTAGCTGCCGCATGGGAACTCGTACGTCCCGGCGGCGTCGTGGTCTACTCCACCTGCTCCCCGCACCTGCAGGAGACCGTCGCCATTGTCGCCGACGCCGTCCGCCGCACCGGAGCAACCCAACTGGACGCCCGCGACCTCCTCCCCGGCGTCACCGGCATCGGCGATGGCCCCGGCGCGCAACTGTGGCCGCACCGCCATGGCACCGATGCGATGTTCCTCGCGGCACTGCGCAAACCGGTGGAGTAGTTGCCTACCGAGTCACGAGCAGCCGTGTCGCTGCCCGACGGCCGGGGCGGCAGCGAGTTCGTCGGATCGGGTTGAGGCACGGCGAGCTCGTGATCTGGTCGGTATCAGTCTGGGTATCGGTACGGCCGCTCGCCAGCTGGTCGTCGGTCCGCAGACAGCGAGTTGGTACCTGGTGTCGGCGGATTTGTCTGCCGGCTGGTCGGCGGTTCGCCATCGGCGGGTAGCGGTGGTCCGGGCGTCGAGTTCGTCGGTCGGGCGGGAAGCGCGCAGTTGGGATCGGGTCGCGCCCCGCGGCGGCCTGGCCACGAGTTCCTCTGTTGGCCGTGTCGTCGAAGATGTCGCGCACACCGACGGGTTGTGACAGACCTCCCTCATGCGGATCGACTCTTGGCCACCTGAGCCGTACACCCGACTCGGCGCGTTCAGTCCCGTGCGGACTGCTCACGGAGCCGGGCAAGGGTTTTCGCCAGAATTCGGGAGACGTGCATCTGCGAAATGCCCATGCGCTGGGCGATCTGCGTCTGGGTCATCGACTCGAAGAACCGCATGGTGAGGATGCGGCGTTCGCGTTCCGGCAGACCGGCGAGCAGCGGGCGGATAGCGACGTATTCCTCCACCCGGTCGAACTGGGATTCCTCCTCGCCTAGGGTGTCCAGCAGCGAGGCCTCGGTGTCGCGACCGAGTGAGGCGGCGTCGATGGAGCTCGGCTGGTAGGCGTTGCCGGCGATGACGGCTTGGGTCACCTCGTCGGGATCCACGTCGAGTTCGGCCGCGATCTCTTTCGCGGTGGGGGAGCGGCCCAACGATTGGGACAGCGAATCGATGGCCGCGCCGATGCGCAGGTGTGTTTCCTTGACACGGCGCGGCACACGCATCGCCCAGGTGTTGTCACGAAAATAGCGCCGGACCTCGCCCATGATGGTCGGCACGGCAAAAGACAGGAAGTTCGAGCCGCGCGAGATATCGAAACGGTCGACCGCGTGTACCAAACCAACCCTGGCGACCTGGGTGAGATCGTCGAACGGCTCACCGCGTCCGCTGAATTTTCGGGCGATGTGGTCGGCGAGCGGGATGCAGCGGCCGATCAATTCGGCGCGCAGCGCGGTGTGTCTCGCGGTGCCCGGTGTGCTTGCGGAGAGTTGTTCGAAGAGTGCGGCGACGTCGTCGTACCCTCCGCTCGACCCGGCCTCTTCGAGCGTCTCGGCCACCTCGGCGGAATCCTCCGCCCGAGCCGGTTCGACCTCGTCCTCCTCTCTTTCGTCGGCCCCCGACACCACGGTTTCGTCCGACACCATGTTTTCGTCCGACACAGCGCTCTCGTCCGACTCGGCGCGTTTGTCCGACACGGCGTTTTCGTCCGCCACTACGCCTTCCCCCGGACCCGACGGAACTCCACCGTCGTCGGATATCCGGAGACGGCCGCATCGTACGAATCCTGTGTTGCCTCCACCACATCGGTGAGCGTGCGCAGTACATGCCACCCGAAGCTGCGCTGATCGGGTAGCCCCTCGCTGCCCGCCACACCGCTGACCCGCACCAGCAACTCGGTCTCACCCACGGTGAACCGGCAATGCAGGCTGGTGTCCGGCGCCGCGACCGCGATGAGCGTCGAGCACACCTCGTCCACCGCGAGCCTGATGTCGGCCACCTCGTCCAGGGTGAAATCGCTGAGCAAGACGAGGGTTTCGGCGAGCCCACGCACAATGGGTAGCTGTGTCACCGACGCAGCTACCCGAATCTCCACCGGGGTGCTGTAAAGCCCCTGTTCCGCCGAAATGTTGATCACCCTATGCAGGCTACCCACTCCCGGCCGAGGCAACCCTCACTACCGTTAGACTGCCGCGTTGTGTCCTCTTCGACGTTTTCGCGCCCGGCCGCGCCGATGATCGCCCCATCCATCCTCTCCGCGGACTTCGCGCACCTCGCCGACGAGGTCAAAGCTGTGGAGGGCGCCGACTGGTTGCATGTCGATGTGATGGACGCGCACTTCGTGCCGAACCTGACACTCGGGCTGCCCGTGGTGCAGAGCCTGTTGAAGGTGACCGATATTCCGCTGGACTGCCATCTGATGATCGATGACCCGGGCCGGTGGGCGCCGCCGTATGCCGAGGCGGGTGCGCACAATGTCACTTTCCACGCCGAGGCGACCGACGATCCGATTGCGGTGGCCCGCGACATTCGGGCGGCGGGTGCGAAGGCCGGACTCTCGGTGAAGCCGAACACGCCGATCGAGCCGTACCTGGAGATCCTGCGCGAGTTCGACACTCTGCTGGTGATGAGCGTGGAACCCGGTTTCGGCGGACAGTCCTTCATCGCGCACGTGCTGGAGAAGGCACGGATCGTGCGCAGGCTTGTCGACGCGGGTGAGCTGCGGCTGATCGTGGAGATCGACGGCGGAATCAACAACGACACGATCGAGGCGGCGGCGGAGGCCGGAATCGACTGCTTCGTCGCCGGATCCGCCGTCTACAACACGGCCGATCCCGGCGCCACGGTGGCCGCGCTGCGGCAGCGTGCCGCCGCGCTGCGCGTCCAGTAGCTCGGGATTCGGGTCCCACGGGGCCCGAATATCTTTACAACGCGCGAACTTTCATAGCACCGAGGGTGCGGGTCGCTTCGGCGACCGCGCTCAGCGGCGGCAGTGTTGTTGCGTTCTCCGGCGGCTGTATCCAGGTCCGGTAGCCGGTGCGTTCGTCGTCCGGCGACGGCAGCACGACCTGGCTTCCGGTGCAGGCGACGGTGGCATACAGCCGGAACAGTTCGGCGGACACGGCGGTGGTGAGGGTGTCGGGCCGGGCGGGTCCGGTAATGAAGGTCCACCGCCGCGCGCGCGGATGATGGACGACCGGCGCGGCGATCTGGGCCTGGGTGAGCTGGTGCTGGACCCGTTCGCCGAGCTCCGCGGGCATGGTGATGGCACCGTAGTGCGTGCCTATGTGCAGTAATATGCGGCGCGACGTCGGATCGATTGATGCCGGCATGTGAAATTCGCGCCGATACTGCACGCAGCGAACTTCCAGCGTCGAATCGAGAAGAGTGGTCACGCAACACCCCCAAGTGTGTCGAACCTGATTTGACCCATCGTGCTGTCTATTTGACCCACGGCGCTGTCTGTCTTCCTCGAGTGGTGGACTTCCCTGGATCGAACTCCCCGGGTCTGCAACGCACCTCGGGTCGAACCGCTCCGCACTGAACTGCTCGGGTCGAAGTTGAACATCAGGAATCAGCTACATAACAATATTGCATCCAATTTTGTTCCCGCGCAAGCATTCGGTGTAACTCGTGTTTCGGCGGGGTACCCAGCAAAATCCCATAATACGAGCCGCGAGTGAAATTCTTCCGCACGGTATCGGAAATATGAATTGATATTGATCGCCGACAGGTATACGGCGATGTTTCCTTATGCTCGGTCACGATTCGACTGTGAACAATAATTGGCGTTATGTTCGGCGCGATTCGACCAGCCCGGCGGTCTGATTCCGGCGCCGGCTGCGGAGTCAGGGTTCGCCCGGCCACTGGATGGAACCGTGCTGGTTGCTCGCCGACACCCGTCGTTAGGCTGGTCTGGCACCGACCGACGGGAATAGCGGCCTGGCCCGAGCTGTTCCGCAACCGGTAGAAACGACGCGACAGGGAGTCAAGGCATGTTCACAGGCATCGTCGAGGAGCTCGGCGAGATCGTCGCCACCGAGCGGTTGGCCGACGCCGCTCGACTGACGATCAAGGGCAAGCTGGTGACCTCCGATGCCGGACACGGAGATTCGATCGCCGTGAACGGAGTGTGCCTGACCGTGGTCGACGTGATCGATGGCGACTCGTTCACCGTCGACGTGATGCAGGAGACATTGAACCGCTCCAGCATCGGCGGCCTCGGCGCTGGCTCCCGGGTCAACCTGGAACGCGCGGCCGCGCTCGACAGCAGGCTCGGCGGACACCTCGTGCAGGGTCACGTCGACGGCACCGGCACCGTGCTCTCCCGCACGCCCTCGGAGAACTGGGAGGTCGTGCGGATCTCGCTGCCCGACGCGATCGCCCGCTATGTCGTGGAAAAGGGTTCGATCACCGTCGACGGCATCTCGCTGACGGTCTCCGGCCTCGGCCTTTCGGAGGAACCAGCGGTCGACGGCAATCGCGACTGGTTCGAGGTTTCGCTCATCCCGACCACCCTCACGATGACCAATCTCGGCGCCGCGACGGTGGGCACCACGGTCAATCTGGAAGTGGACGTGATCGCCAAGTACGTCGAGCGGCTCCAGCAACGCGGCTGACCGGTCGCATATGCGCCGCCGGGAACATACGGCGGACGCCGTAGTGTTAGGGACGCACCCTTTTCGAGATGGAGCACAGCAGACGTGACCAGGTTCGACACCATCGAGCGCGCAGTCGCCGATATCGCCGCCGGTAAGGCGGTCGTCGTCGTGGACGACGAGGACCGCGAGAACGAGGGCGACCTCATCTTCGCGGCGGAGAAGGCGACCCCCGAGTTGGTGGCCTTCATGATTCGCTACACCTCTGGTTACATCTGCGTGCCACTGACCGGTGACGACTGCGATCGGCTCGGCCTGCCGCCGATGTACGCGCTGAACCAGGACAAGCACGGCACCGCCTACACCGTGTCGGTCGACGCCCGCGAGGGCATCACCACCGGCATCTCCGGCGCGGACCGCGCGACCACCATGCGCCTGCTCGCCGCCGCGGAAACCAAGGCCGACGACTTCACCAGGCCCGGCCACGTGGTGCCGCTGCGTGCCAAGGACGGCGGCGTGCTGCGTCGGCCCGGCCACACCGAGGCCGCGGTGGACCTGTCCCGGATGGCGGGCCTGCGTCCCGCCGGTGTGATCTGCGAGATCGTCAGCCAGAAGGACGAGGGCCACATGGCCCGCACCGAGGAGTTGCGCGTCTTCGCCGATGAGCACAACCTGGCGCTGATCTCGATCGCCGACATGATCGCCTGGCGGCGCAAGCACGAGAAGCATGTGGTGCGGGTCGCCGAGGCGCGGATCCCTACGGCGCACGGCGAATTCAAGGCTGTCGGCTACCAGAGCATCTACGACGAGGTGGAGCATGTCGCGCTGGTGCGCGGCGACATCTCCGATGGCGAGGACGTGCTGGTGCGGGTGCATTCGGAATGCCTCACCGGTGACGTGTTCGGCTCGCTGCGCTGCGACTGCGGTCCGCAGCTCGATGCCGCGCTGGAGATGGTGGCCCAGGAGGGCCGCGGGGTGGTGCTGTACATGCGCGGGCACGAGGGCCGCGGCATCGGTCTGATGCACAAGCTGCAGGCCTACCAGCTGCAGGACTCAGGTCACGACACCGTCGATGCGAACCTGGAGCTCGGATTGCCCGCGGATGCGCGCGATTACGGCACCGGCGCGCAGATCCTGGTCGACCTCGGCATCCGCTCGATGCGGCTGCTCACCAACAATCCGGCCAAGCGCGTCGGCTTGGACGGCTACGGGCTGAAGATCACCGACCGGGTCCCGATGCCGTTGCGCGCCAACGCGGAAAACCTGCGGTATCTGCGGACCAAGCGGGACCGGATGGGCCACGACCTGATCGGCCTCGACGAGCTCGACCTCGGTGAGACAGCACAGTAATGCACACAGTCGACGAGATCCGGAAGGGCGGACTTCGATGAGCGGTACCGGCGTACCGACATTCGCGCTGGAGGATGCCAAGGAGCTCAAGCTCGGCATCGTCGCGTCGCGTTGGCACACGCGGATCTGCGACACGCTGGTCGCGAACGCGGAACGGGTGGCGAAAGAAGCCGGCGTCTCGCAGGTGACGGTGGTCCGGTGCGCGGGTGCGATGGAGCTGCCGGTGGTCGCACAGGAGCTGGCCCGCACGCATGACGCGGTCGTCGCGCTCGGTGTGGTGATCCGTGGTGGCACACCGCATTTCGAGTACGTCTGTGATGCGGTGACCGCCGGTCTGACCCGGGTTTCGCTGGATGCGGGCAAGCCCGTCGCCAACGGTGTGCTGACCACCAACAACGAGGAACAGGCCCTGGACAGGGCCGGGCTTCCCGGATCTGCCGAGAACAAGGGTGAACAGGCCGCCGCGGCAGCGCTCGACGCCGCGCTGACCCTGCGCACCCTGCGCCGGTCCGCGTAGACCGATGCCAGTCGTCCGGATCTGGCGAAGGAAGCCCGGCACCGGGGCGGGCGCGCCCGCCGATTCGGCTGCGGGACAGGGTGACACCCCGGAGTGGGAGCTCGAAGTGCGCCCGCGTCGGGCGGTTCGCACCGCCTGGATCGTCGCGGTGCTGCTCGCCGCGTTCTTCATCGCGGGCGGCATCTGGTTACGCACCGGCTCGACCGGCGTCAACTTCCGCCCGGCCGACCAGTTGGCGATGATGGGCATCGGCCTGCTCGCGGCCGCCGCGGTGCTGTTGCTGACCAGGCCCCGGCTGCGCGCCGGTGCGCGCGGCGTCGCGGTCCGAAACATCCTCGGCGACACGATGTTCCCCTGGGAGCACATCCGTGGTGTCTCCTTCCAGGACCGAAAGTCCTGGGCCCGACTCGAACTGATCGACGACGACTATGTCCCGCTGCTCGCCATCCGCTCCAATGACAAAGAACACGCGGCCCGTGCCCTGGATCGGCTCCGCGAGCTCGGCGTGAAGTACACCACCACCGCCGAATAGCACTGCCCACCACCTCAACTCGCCATCGTGCCGCTCGGCCGTGTTGGGTGAGTGACACACCGTTGCGGCAAACCGAGTGAGCGCTCCTCCAGGGTGTGCTACTCGTCGGCAGGAATCAGGGGAAGATGGGTGGCCGATTCGTGGGTGGACTGTGATGCCACCGAAGGCTGGTGTCCGAGCGGGGATGGCATCCCGGCTCGGACACCAGGCGGTCAGTGCGTGTCGCCGAGAACAGCGCCTTCGCGGCGGGGGTCCGCGCCGCCGATCCAGCCGTTCGTCCCGTCGCGCTGCAGGGCGCTCAGGCCACTGATCTGCGGAGCGATCGAGACCTGGTGGCCGAGTTCACGGAGCCGGAGCACCAGCGGGTCGTGATCGCCGTTGTCGGTGGCGTTGATGGCAGGGTGTTCGCCGCCGACATTGGTCGACGGGGTGTTGGCCGTGCCGAAGTCGACGCCCGAGACCGCCTGCTGTGGGTCGAGGCCCCAATCCAGCACCCCGATGAGGGACTTCAGCACGAACTGGATGATCACCGAACCACCGGGGGAGCCGACCACCTGGGTGAGCTCGCCGCGGGTGCCGTCGGCACCGCGATCGAAGACCAGGGTGGGGCTCATCGAACTGCGTGGGCGCTTGTTCGGCTGCACACGGTTGGCCACCGGCGCTCCGTCGGTGCCGAGCGGATCGGCGGAGAAATCGGTGAGCTGGTTATTGAGAACGAATCCGTCGACCAGATGGAAGGAGCCGAACGCGGACTCCACCGTCGTCGTCATCGAGGCGGCATTGCCGTACTTGTCGACCACCGAGATGTGGCTGGTGCCGTGCTCGGGCGGCTGCGGGCCGACGCCGACCGGGACAGGGCCGAAATCGCCCGGCTGCGCGGTGCCCATGCTGTGGCCGGGGTTGATCAACGAGGAACGCTGCTTCAGATAGTCCTTGTTCAGCAGTGTCTGCGGTGAATTGCCGGGCAGCGGAATGAAATCCGTGTCGGCCACGTACTTGTTGCGGTCGGCGTAGGCGAGCCGCTCCGCCTCGGAGACGAGGTGCACCGCCTCGGCCTTCGGTTTGCCACCGTTGTGATCGATATTGTCCGGTCGCAGCGCAGCCAGGTCGAAGTTCTCCAGGATGCCGAGGGTGGCGGCGACGGCGATGCCACCGGAGGACGGGGCGGGCATTCCACAGATCTCATGGTTGCGGTAGCCGGTGCACAATGCGGTCCGCTTCTTGGGCTGGTACCCGGCCAGGTCGCTCGCGGTGATGAGGCCAGGAGTGCGGCCGCCCGTCGTCGAAGCGGCCGCGTCGACGATGTCGCGGGCAATGGCGCCGGTGTAGAACGCTTGCGCACCCTCGGAAGCGATGGCGCCCAACGCCTTCGCCATCGCCGGGTTGGCCAGGTTGGTGCCAGCGGGTTTGGCGGTGCCGTCGGGGTTGAGGAAGTACGCCTTCGAGGCCTCGTCGTTGGCGAGATCCTTGGCCGAATCAGCGATCTGACCCGCGAGCCGCGGGCTGATAGGGAAGCCCTGATCGGCCAACGACACCGCGGAATCGAACAGCTCGCGCCAACCGCTCTTACCGTGTTCGTGATGCGCGAGCTCCAGCATGCGCAGCACACCGGGGACGCCGATGGAGCGGCCGCTTGCGCGGGTGTTCGGTTTGGGTTCGGTCCGGTCGGTATCGCTGATCCAGCGCAGGTAGTTCTCGGTGGCGGCGGCGGGGGCGACCTCGCGCCCGTCGTAGGCGTCGACAGTTTTCGCCGCCGCGTCGTAGTAGAGCATGAACGAGCCGCCGCCGATTCCGGACGACTGCGGCTCGACCAAGCCGAGCACCGTTTGTGCGGTGATCAGTGCGTCGGCCGCAGTGCCCCCATTGTTCAGCACTTCGCAGGCCGCCTCGGTGGCGAGCGGATTCGCCGTCGCCACGGCATACGAGCTGGTCCGGACCGCAGTCATATTGCTGCGATAACCGGACGCGCTCTCAGGGTTGGTGCTGATGTTCTGTGAGGTGGTGGCACCCGCCGTGGCGGGGGCGGCCGTCACCGGCGTCCCGTTCGGCACACTGGCACATGCCGCGGCCTTGTCGCTGTCGGACGAACAACCTGTCACCAGTCCCACCGTGAGGACCAAGGCCGCGCCGGCCCCGGTCCAGATGTGTCGCACGCGCATTCACGGACTGTATCGCTCTGCCGCCGCCCGCAGCGCAGTTTTCCCCCGCCACTGGGAAGGTCATGAGAGGCCGATCACGGGCCGGTAAGCTGGCTCGGTGACGGTAACGGCGGTGCTCTTCGACTTTTCCGGGACGCTGTTTCGGCTGGAGGATGACGAATCCTGGGCCGATGATCTGGTCGGCGAGGACGGGCAGCCGTTCGATGTGCACGAAACGGCCGAGATCATCCGGCGCATGACAGCCCCTGTCGGTCAGTCGGTGCAGTTCGACGCCGAAGGTCAGATCGCCTGGGAGCAAAGGGATCTGGATCCACGGCAGCACCGAAAGGCCTACCTCGAGGTGCTGCGGCACTTCGGGGTGCCGACGGTGCGGCAAGCGGAGCGGTTGTACGGCAGGCTCGTCGACCCGATGTCGTGGACGCCGTATCCCGATACCGAGGATGTTCTGAAAACGCTTGCGGCGCAGCGTATTCCGGTCGGCCTGGTCAGCAACATCGCGTTCGATGTGCGTCCTACCTTCGCGGCAAGGGGCTGGGACCGGTTGGTCGACAGCTTCGTACTGTCCTTCGAGGTCGGTTCGGTCAAACCGGATCCACGTATCTTCCGGGCCGCGTTCGAGGAACTCGGGGTGCCCGCTGAGTCGGCGTTGATGGTCGGTGACAGCGCGGAGGCCGATGGCGGTGCGACTGCCCTCGGGTGTCGCTTCGCCCTGGTCGACCCCTTGCCGACGGTGGAACGTCCGGACGCGCTGCTGCGAGTCCTGGAGCGGTACGAACTCGGCTGATTGCGCCATCGAATCGCGAGCGCCGAGGCAGCGCGTAATAGCAGTACCGTTCGATTGTGTCCCGTGTCACAGTGGTGAGCGATCGCGTCGTCTGGGCCACCGTGCCGAATTACCGTGCGATCTGCGGGCCCGTCGGGGGTTCGCTGGTTTCCTCGTTGGAATGGGGGAGCGCCGTGTATGCGGACCCTGCTGCGGAGAATCATGCCATCGCGGTGGCCGCCCGAATGCTGGGCGGCATGCCCACGCAGGTCCGCGAGGCGCGTGAAGCCGCATGGGGCATGGCGGTATTCGGGATCGCCTATCCGGCAATCATGGGATCGACCATCGGTGTCGATGCGGCGCGGGCGGCCTCGATTCAATTCGTCTTCGGTTGGATATTGGGGCTTGTCGCCTGCGGATTCGCCGGTCGGTGGCAGTGGACGGGGGTCACCGCGATCGTGTTGGCATTTTTGCAGTGTGCGGTCTGCGTGTGGGCGCGCAGCGATGTCATTCCACCCGTGCTCTGGATTGTGGCGGTTCTCTACTCTGCGGGTGTTTGCGCCGCTGTTGCCTGGTTGCTTCGGCGGCCCGTGGCACAAGCCTGGTTCGTCGTGGGCGTCTCGCTTCCTGCGCGCTGAGCGAAGAATTCTCGCGATTATTCGACGCGGAAGGGCGCCGGCTCTGGCGTGGGAATATGTCGCGTGGGTCACATCGATCTGCCGACTGAATATGGTTGTGGCCCTCGTCATAAGCATACTTACTCGATTGTAAGCAGGCCGATCATTCCGATAGCGTCCGATTTGCGCGTCTGTGAGGACGTGGCGCAAAGCTCGATGAGGAGTGATCGTGGTTTCGAATGTTGCTGTCGTGGACGAGCCGAAAATCGTTCCGGCAGTCGGGGATTTGTCCAAGGTCCGCCGAATGGTCGATGCCAGCACCACGGTCCGTCATTTCTTCCGATTCGCCGTCGTTACATCGAACATGCCCGATGCGGTGCGCAGGGTGCGCCTCGGGGCCGGGTTCCTGGTGGCTTTTACCCTTGGGCATTTTGTGCTGGGCCTGCTCGATAATGTCGAATCTGCAAGTGCTAGCTCGGCCGAGTTCTTTGCCAGCTGGGTGCTCGCCGCCAACGTCTTGATCTTCGGGCTCCGGGAACTCTGGGTCTGGGTGACCGCCGTGATTCTGGCGAGTGTGCAGATCTTCATCGGACTTTTCACGATCATCTCCGGGCTGCCGTCTCAGGTGGGC